>JAVERU010000111.1:0-10053 GCA_034006965.1 Tenuifilaceae bacterium | reverse complement strand
TTCTTCAAAAATATGGTCTAATTTAGTTGCATCCATTTTGTCAAATTTTAAGGTTTGTCAAATTAACAAAACAAATCGATTAATATCAAATACTTATACTATAAGGAAATTTGTCGTACACCCCGATTAGCATACCAATTATGGCTCTATCGTTGCTAACATCGAGTGTCTCCATAAACACCCCGCAGCGCTCCCAACGCATTGATTATTGTAGCATCGCCGTGGGTAATTGATTGGCTTTTGTATAGGTGATGAGCGGCAAGAAAGCCTCCGCATCGCTTACTCAGCGATTTTCGGGCTCTTTATGCCCCGAAAATTTGAAACTATCGCTGAGAAAAACGTAAATTACCATTGTTTTTTCTACCATAATCCTTCGGGCTCTAAGGCTTCAGCAAAGCCAAAATCCGAAGGATTTTTATTAACAACTAATTTTCTGGTGCTTACATATCATTATGGTAAAGGACTTTTCAACATGTATAAATTATTATTGCTAGCAACCTAAATTAGCTAGAACAATATCGGTATCAGCCCTACAGCTGCAACCCGTACTGCTTCATCTTATTGTACAGGGTTTTTCGGTCGATGTTTAGCAATGATGCCGCTTTGCTCTTGTTGTAACGCACCTTCTCGAGGGTCGATAGAATTAGCTCGCGCTCAGCCATCTCCTTAAGGTCCTTGAGGTTCTCGGGCTGATGCTGATTGCTTGCAAGATCGTTCTGCTTACGCAGCTTGCTCGACACAATCTCGGGGGGCAAACTTTTGGTGCCCACAATATTTCCCTGCTCAACCAGCACGGCTCTGCGTATCACGTTACGCAGCTCACGGATATTGCCGGGCCAGCTGTAGTGGTTAAACACATCCAAAGCTTCAGGGCCAAATCCTTTAATATGCTTGTTAAGCTCGGTGTTGGCTTGGGCAAGAAAGTATTCGGCAAACAGTGGCAGATCCTCGAGCCGTTCGCTAAGTGGAGCCACATGTATGGTAAACTCGTTAAGCCTATGGAATAGATCCTCACGGAACTTTCCCTGCCTAACGGCTTCCTGCAGATCGTCGTTGGTGGCTACAATAATGCGTACATCAACCTTAACCTCACGATTGCTACCAATGGGCTTAATGCAGCGCTCCTGTATGGCGCGTAGCAGGTTTACCTGCACCTCGTACGAGAGGTTGCCAATCTCATCGAGGAAGAGTGTGCCGCCATTGGCCACCTCGAACTGGCCTGTTTTATCGGATATTGCACCGGTAAACGACCCCTTGATGTGGCCGAAGAACTCGCTTAGCGCCAAATCCTTCGAGAGCGCACCGCAATCGACAGCCACAAACGGCTTGCCGCTTCGGTGGCTCTGGTTATGTATTCGTCGAGCTACGTACTCCTTGCCTGTGCCGCTATCGCCCTGAATGATAACCGAAAGGTTGGTTGGCGCCACCAGCTCAACGTGTTCTTGCACCAGCTGAGCATTGTCGCTTTGCCCTTGGATAAATTCAGGGTTTTTCTCCTTTACAGATGTTTTTTGCTTGGCCTCCTTAACCTCTTTTGTATTGCCCTGCGACAACAAGTTTTGAATGGTGAGCGTAATCTCGTCGGGGTTGATGGGCTTGGCCACGTAGTCGAATGCACCAAGTTTAATGGTTTTTACTGCCATGCGGATATCGGCATAACCCGTCATAATTATTACGCCGGCTTCGGGCTTTTGCGATTTGACCTCGCGCAGAATATCGAGCCCCGAACCATCGGGCAAGCGGTAATCGGTAAGGACAATATCAAACTCATCGGCAGCGAATTGCTTTAGCGCCTCGCTTACCGAGAATGCCTCCGATACGCTATGTCCTTTCTTGCTGAGAAAGGTTTTTAGCATTATACAGAAGCTGGAGTCGTCGTCAACTACAAGGATTCTAGCCATTTGCGACCAAGCGTTATTTGTGTTCCCCAACAAGCTAATATAGGAGCTTAATGTCAGAAATCAAATACACCCGTTGAATTAGCATACCTGGAAATAAATTTATAAACTTGCTTAACCTTTCGAATGGGTTGGTTTTAAAAATAGTTGTAAATTTATGCTGTTAGTGAATGTAATCATACATTTTAGCAATAGCGATAAAGCAGCATCGGTGAAGAAAACAATCTTGAGTATCATTCTGGTTTGTGGGCATATACTTAGCTCCTATTCTACCAACACGCACCAACAGCTTGTTTTGGCAAAAGCCGACTCCCTTTTTGATGCAGGTGAGATTGATGCTGCTCACACCCTTTTGGATGAGTATATCGCTTTAAACTTTAATGCACCTACAATCAACTACTCATCAATATCTCAGGCATACCTCAGAAAGGGGTTACTTCACCGCTTAGAGGGGGCAAACCACAAGGCAAGTCAGAATGCCGCTGAGTCGCTAAAGTATGCCCTGCTGGCAAACGACTCGTCGCACATAGCCGATGCCTATTGCGAGCTGGGATACAACCACGTAATTACTGGCAACTACCAAGAGGGCCTGGAGGCATACAGCAATGCCCTTGTGATTGACGAAAAGCTTGATGATAAACAGAACATATCACTTGTCATAAACGCCATTGGGAAGATTTACGAGATTTGGCGCCAGTACGACAAGGCACTTGAATTCTTCTTCAAATCATTAGCTATTGCTCAGGAGAGCAACAATCGGAATCAAATTGCTGTACGCATGGCCTCCATTGCTTCGGTATATAAATCGCAGCAAAAATATGACTTAGCCCTGGAGTGGTTAAAAAAATCGCTGTCCCTTGAGGAGGAGCTGGGGAATATTGTTCCCAAAGGTTATCGGCTCGATCAAATTGGAGAGGTGTACACTTTACAAAATCAATTTGCGCTGGCCGAGGAGTACCTGCTTCAGGCACTAGCCATCTTTCGGGAGCACAAGGTATACGTATCGGAATCGATTGTACTTAATCATCTTGCCCTAAATCATTTCAAAAAGGGAGATATCCAAACAGCTATTGGCTACTACAACCAAAGCCTTGCCATTGCTCAACGAGTAAGCTTCACGAATATGATCCTTAAGAACTACAGGGAGCTATCGCAGCTCTACGAGCAATCGGGCAACACCTCCAAGGCCTTGGATAACTATAAGCAGTACTACACGCTGAAAGACTCAGTATATAACGAACGAGCTCAAAAACAGCTGATGGATTTTCAAGCGAAGTATGAAACTGAACAAAAGGAGAAGGAGCTGGCCCTGCTAAATCAAGAAAAAATTGAACAGGAGCTTAGGCTAAACCAAGCCAATCTGCAGAAATACCTAATGATAGGCTTTTCGATAGTATTGATCATCCTTTTAGGATCGCTCCTCAGCCGATTTTACACCAAAAAGAGAACCCAACGGCAGCTAACCGAGATAAATGCAAAGCTTAACGAGCTGAACAATTCGAAGGATAAGCTCTTCTCCGTGGTGGCTCACGATTTAAAAAACTCTATTGCAGGTTTCTCAACCATTGTGGAAACGCTAAACAGCCGGTACGACATCATATCAGCCGATAATATAAAGCACTACCTTGGCGAGCTTGCCCATTCGGCCAATGCGCTTAAGGGTATGCTTAAAAATCTTTTGGAGTGGGCTCGGTCGCAGCAAAACAATATTCCCGTGAGGCTGGAACCAATTGTAATTTGCGAGGTTGTTGACGAGGTTGTGGCTCAGGCAGTACCCGTGGCAAAGCTGAAGGGAATAACCATTACAAAGCAAGTTGCTAGTAGCTTCAAACTAGAGGCGGATTACAATATTTTGGAAACCACTCTACGTAACCTTCTGTCCAACGCCTTGAAGTATAGCAAAAGTGGTAGCACTGTCGAAATATCGGCAAAGCATCAAAACGAACTGCTTAAGATTATTGTGAGCGACCAAGGTGTGGGTATGACTCCCGATGAGGTGAATACATTGCAAAACACCAAATGCTTTGCACAGGCCAAACCTGGACTTGATGGCGAAAAGGGTTCGGGACTGGGGCTGATGATATGTAAAGATCTTCTCCAAAGAATATCGGGCAGCCTACTGGTAGAGAGTGAACCGGGAAAGGGAAGCCGTTTTATCATTGCATTACCATATACAGCTAATAATGAAAGCTAAAATTGGCATTGTAGACGACCATAGGATAATTCGAGATGGGATAAAAGCACTCCTTCTCGGCGATCCTAACTTTGAGCTGGTGTTTGAAGCGGCCAGCGCCGAGAACCTAAAAGCAAACATTGGAGACACGCACCCCGACCTTGTTCTGCTCGATATTATTCTACCCGATATTTCTGGCCTCGACTTAATAGAGTTTTTCAAAAACAGCTACAGCTGCAGAGTGCTTATGCTAACTGCCGAGATGGATGAGGCCATAGTTTGCGAAGCTGTTAGTAAAGGTGCCGATGGCTTTTTAAATAAGGATTCATCGGGCGAGGAGCTAATTTTTGCCATGAAAACGGTGATGGAGGGCGAGCCCTACTTTGGCCAAAGCCTATCATCGATAGTATACCGAAGCTACAAAAGGAAAATTGATGAGCTAAAATCAATTAAAGCGATGCCCCACATTAGCGATAGAGAAAAGGAGATTATTCAGCACCTTAGCAATGGGCTTAGCTTCAAGGAGATTGGGTCGAAGCTGTTTATAAGCCCTCGAACCGTTGAGAACCATAAAAACAATTTGCTCGAAAAGCTTGAGCTAAGAAATTCCATTGAGCTAATAAAGTTTGCCATTAAAAACGATATCGTTTCGCTTGAGTAACCAACTCGCCTTCTCAATAAACCTAATTGAAAACAAGCGATAAGTCAAGCATTTTAACCAATCGGTATTTAAGAAACTGCTTAAGTTATATTCCTACAAAACATTTTACTAATTTAAACTTATATGATTGTCCGCTATGATACCTAAAGCCTTAGCATCATTGCGAATCACGAAGTGCTCGACAAAGTCAAAACCTCGTAATTTGAGGATTAAAGCAATCTATTTAAAAAGGGATTGCTTCGGGAAGTACCCTCGCAATGACGTTACACAATTAATTTAGCCTTTAGGTGTGTTTACGGATAAGCAATTAAACTTAAACAGTTTCTAAGCCCTTCAAACATTTACACACCCTGAGTAAATAGGGATATATCCATCTCTCAAACTAAGGTTATTGCCCGCTAGTGTCCGACTAGGATTTTTATAATGATATTCATGTAACAGATTTATTAGCCCGTCAGTAGTCGCTATTGCCCAAGATTCCGTCTTCCAAACCCCTTCGCTCATAGGTACCAAACATCACCATAACGGCTTGTAACCACAGATTTACAACACCCCCTTCCTAAATCCCCTATTCAAAATGAGGGGTTTCACTCATGGTAATGCGCTCTGGCTCAAAGTACCTTTGGTATACAATTAAAAGTTAACCCAAAGTACTAACCAAAAAATCTGTACCATGAGAACAATTCAGCAAGTATTGTCAACCATTCAGCGCATTCTTGGGCTTTCAAACTCTATCCGCAACACCACTAAAGGCGTAAAGCGCGAAGCATCTGCCATAACTAATTCATCGAAAACAAAAGGCAAAGAGAATGAGATTAGCTAATGATGGACTAACCCACTAACTACACTGCAATGATTGACACAAAAAAAACGCTACAAGAGGCCAATGGCTACTTGCGCAATGCCGAAAGAAGCATGTTTAGCGGAAAGAACGAAGAGGCTGTGGAGCTGCTGAACAAGGCCGATGAGATTTGCGCTGTAGCAAAACAGCACACCCCCGATGACTTTCAGATGAAATCGCTGATGCAGAAGATTGAAAAGCTACGCAAGGATCTGGAGCGAAAAGGCGTGAGCACTCGCCCAGGCGGGAACAATCAGCTCCCCTTCGAGGCTCAGGCGCAGCTAAACCGCATTCGCGATCATGTTGTTAGGAAAGAGCTCGAGTGGGCAAAGCGCGAACTCGACACCTACTACTCTCGTTTCGCTGGGCCACT
Organism: Tenuifilaceae bacterium; assembly: GCA_034006965.1. GTDB lineage: Bacteria > Bacteroidota > Bacteroidia > Bacteroidales > Tenuifilaceae > Perlabentimonas. The sequence goes on along the minus strand of JAVERU010000111.1, from coordinate 4,107 downwards.
AACCGATATCCCCGAAATAAAGGAGCTGGCTGAGCACATTAAGCTACTTGAACAAGAGGAGCGAGCCAACGCTCAGCAAAAAGCCGAGGCCAACAGGGAGATGGAGGTAAGAGCGCAACAAAACGAGGAGCTGTGCAAGCTTTGGGTCGATAGGTTTAAGGGTATACCCTATTTCGATGGTACTCCCCAGAACATTCCCGGACTCCTTCAGCATAAGGAGAGTTTCGGAAAGGCTCAGGATCTGCTAGCCGAATACAGCCAAGTGGCTTTTACTAGCCAAGTAACGATTACTCTCGAGAGCATTGTTACCGACACCAAGATGCGAGTTCAACAATTCCCCAGTCGGTTTGCCGAAACCACCAAGCTGCTGATAGACGAGGTTGGCAAGCAGATTAACGATAGGATTGAGTTTCTAAACCGCGATGTCGATTGGATTAGCGACAAGAACCAGAAGCCTTACCTAATTGGCAAGAAGGAGATTGATGGGTTTACCCAACAAATAGACGAGCTTAGGCCCTTGTTTACCGACTCGTCCTCTAGCCTCGAGTCGGTGCTCAACGCCCTTTCGAAGCTCATGGAGCTTAACGAGAGCCGCCAGTTGGAGCGTAGCAAGCTAACAACCATGAAGCCCGAGGCTATTGCCGATTCCGAGGCAGCGGAGCCCAAAGCGGCAGCGCTCATGGCGCTTAGCACCTCAACCCCCAACGCTAAGGTGCTTAGGGTAGCCGTTGTTAAACCCTGGGAGAGTAAAAGGGTTGAGGAGTGGGCCGATAGCACCAAAACCCAGTGGATTGTTAAAAATATTAGCGAAACAACGGTGCAGGTGGCGGCGGAGCTACCCGATGGGTCATGCAAGCTGTACACCATGCATGTGGAAAAGGAGGTTGCACCCAACGGATCATTTGGTATCCCTCGAAGCCACATTATGTTCGAAGAGCTAATGGCTAAGGAAAATATTTAGCTGGTCATGACCCAAAAAATTACAGTAAACTGGGCCGAGGTTTACAGCTCGCTAAATATTGACTTCCTAAAGCAAACTGGGAAGTGGATGCTAAGGGCAACACTATTGCTTGGTGTGGTGGTGATTCCTTTATCCTTTTTTGCTTTCCCCCATTACCCTGAGGTGGGAATATTTCTATCCGTTGCATTTCTCTTTGTTTGCCTGCGAATGGCGTGGCGAGTGGCTAGGCTGAATAAACCACCAAGAGTTTTGGTAGGACCCGTTACCAAAAAAAGTACGCTTAGCTACAGGAACCGAAAAACCTTTACTCACACCACACGGCACTTTGTTAGCATAGCTGCACATGAAGCATTCGAAATCGATTCGGTGGGCAGGGCTCATGATTTGCCTGTTAGCAGCAAGCCCAAAAGGTATGAGTGCCCAACCTCAGTCTTCAAAAGCATAAGTGAAAACGAACTGCTAATCGCGGTTATCATGCCACATGACAACTCCGTTGCACAGGTAATTAAGGCCAACCCTATTAACTAACGATATTGTAAAACCTAAAAAAAACAAAACGATGAAAGTAATTAAAACCATTGGGGCCATTGCCCTAGTTCTAATGATTGGAATGCCAACTTCGGCTCAGATTGGGAACCTGAAGGATGTAAAAAAGAAAAACCCTGTAACCACAAAACCCGAGCAAAAGAAGGCCGACGAGAATGCGACGGAAACCAAACCATCTGCCGCTGCAACACCCGATGCCGCCACTCCTGCTGCAGGTAGCGGTCAAATACTCTACGTTTCGATGACCAATGGTAGCAACCGAAACGATGGTAGCAAGGGCAGCCCCTTTAAAAATATCGACAAGGCCATAAACGTGGCCGAGCCCGGTGCAGAAATTCGCATTGCTGGGGGTGTATACTACGGAACGCTAAACGTTGGTTTTATTGAGAGCAGTAAGCCTGTTCGGCTCTACGGCAGCTTCGATGAGGGCTTTGGCAAGCAGGATATTGTGGCGCACCCTACCCTTATACAGCCAAACAACGAAAGCGCAAGAACATCGCGCAAGGCTCTTCTTAAGTTTACCAAGGATGTGGCAGGAACCGTAATTGACCATATAGTTTTCGATAGCGGCGAACGTAATGCCTACAGCCCAAACGATGGGGTTGTTGACGGTGTTGAAGGGGGCCGGCTGATGCTGCCCACCGAAAAGCCAGCCAATATGAACTCAACCGTTGGCGAGCCCCTGCTGCAGTTCGTTAGCGCCACCACCGGGGGCGATGTAACCGTGCAGAACTGCGTATTCCTAAATGGAGCTAGCTTTGCGCTTCAGGCAGGTCACCGAAGCGGCTTGTTTACCGTTAAGAACAATGTGTTTGTGGCCAACAAAATGGCCGCCATCGAGATTTATGGCACCTGCGCCCGAACTGGTGGCCCCAACACGCTCACGCTTTGCAGCGATGTGGAGATTGCTAACAACACCATCCTGTTCAGCTGGAGTAGGCTAAAAGATTTTCTCGACATGGGCTACGGAATACGTATTATGACAGGCTGCCAGTACAATATCCACCACAATGTGATTGGTGCCAGCATTCTGGCTGGGATCGATCATACCCGCTTTAATAACAACGAGTGGATTAGTATAGACCACAATATCTTCTTTGTAAACAAGGATAAGGATTTGCACTACAGCCCAGCCAGCAATACGCGAATACGAATAGATGCACAAGACTTTGACGACCTGGAGGTAGCCAGCGTTACAGGAAATAGGAATGAGATTCCTGCTGGGCTTAAGGTGAACAAAGCCTACCTTGAGGGCTACCTGGGGGCTCGCTACAGCGAAACTGTTGACTACGACCCCAACTCGCCCGCCAACCAGTGGCGTGCTGCCATGGGCATGAATAAGCAGGGCACAATATCGTCGAGTGCCACCATGTTTGCCAACAAGTACCCATGGAGAGATGCCCTAAACCTATTTGGCAATGTGCCTGGGTACGGCGCTCAAATGCCGTAGGCAATACCATTGCTATAAAAAAAATGAGGGTGTCCGTAAAGTTTGGACACCCTCATTATTATTCATATACCAAATTTAAATGCCCAATTCACATAGGCTTCTGGGGACTCCTAAAAACTACTTTTTTCAGGAACAAAAATTTTTTTCTCGATCTTCTTATGTGTTGGCCCCGTTAGGCAATGACTTTACTTAATACACGTACGCTTGCTACCGTCCAGTATATCAGTACCTAGCATGTTTCTATTGTCCTCAACAGGTCACAGCTATCCCATCAGAGGTCGCTTGAAGCTGAATCTTGCGGAACATGTTGTACACTAGATTCGATAGCCCGATGATGGCCGTTGCCCTTTTCATGCCCATGCTACGTATCGCCATGCCCCCCATGCTGTTCTCCATGAAGCCGAATACGTGCTCAACCCTAGCCCTAACCCTTGACTTCTCCGCGTTGCGAGCCTTCTGCTCCTCGGTGAGAGGGCGATTGCGATACCCCTTCTCATGCACTTGGTTCTCAAGCCCCTTGGTTTCTATCGCCTGCTCCTGAGCCGCCCCTGTATAGGCACTGTCTGCATGGAGTGTCTCGCCCCGGTCCTGCTCAACAAGCAGGTCTTCAAGTGGCTGAGAATCATGGACTGAGGCATCGGTAACCTTGTAGCTCTTGATCATCTTGCTCCCTTTATCGATTTTCACATGGTTCTTGTAGCCAAAGAAGCGCTGGCCGTTCTTCTTGGTCCACTTGGCATCCCTATCCTTCTGGGACAGCTTACGGGGCTTCTCCATCCAAGCCCTGGGAGTTACCCCTTCTTTGAGCAGGCCATTCTCCTCCCGGCTGTTCCTCTGCCGGGGGACCTCCACGAAGCTGGCATCTATGATTTTGCCGTCGTTAACGATGAGCCCGATACGGTTCAACTCCGCAAGGAATAGCTCAAACAGGGGCTCAATCATCTTATTCTCTGTAAGTTGCTCCCTGAAGCACCATACGGTACGGCTATCGGGTATATCATCGGCGATGGTCAGCCCAAGGAACCGCATGAAGCTCATGCGGTCGTTCACCTGGAACTCCACCTGCTCATCGGATAGGTTATAGTACCGCTGAAGGATGAGGATCTTGAACAGCATCACGTAGTCATAGGGTCGCCTTCCCCCTTTCCCC
>JAVERU010000110.1:0-10055 GCA_034006965.1 Tenuifilaceae bacterium | reverse complement strand
GCCCAGAATACTTGTTAAATACCTCATCGATAAATGCTTGCCCAAATGATATATTTGCTGCAATTACCATAGCTACCACCAATACTACTCTTTTCATCTTAATTTGATTTTTAATTAAACATTTGATCTGAGGTTAACCTTGCCTCTGCTATAATGACGAGTTCGCAGTCAATTTGTAACAGGCAAACAGTATAATTTTTAATGTGCAAACAGTATATTCATGACAGGGAGTAATGTAACAACTATTTTTCTTATTAATACCGGATACTAGGTGAGAGGCCTAGCCTGTGACTCAGCAGGGTAAATCATGGCAGGCTTTAGCTCGATGGCGAAGATTTTTATTTCCCTTTTAAGGTTTTGGGTGTAGTCGCAGCCTATTGGATTGGAACTGGCTTGGTTGCACCTAAGCTGGATAGTGGGTGAAAGGGAAAAAAATAATTCTACACATAAACATCTGTTAATAAATACATTTTAGCAATCGACACCAAAAAAATAAAAAAAAACCCACGCAGCGCTTGTGAGAAACGATAAAAAGCATTAGCTTTGCAGCGCTTTTGGTGATAAGCAAAGATTAGATGGTTAGGCCTAGTAACCAAAAGATTAAGTAGGAATGAGGACGTAAAAAGTCCTTTTTTTTCTAATAGTAACGATTCAGTAGCTCAGCTGGTAGAGCACATCCCTTTTAAGGATGGGGTCCTGGGTTCGAGCCCCAGCTGGATCACACAGTTTTTTTATGTTATGCCGATTCAGTAGCTCAGCTGGTAGAGCACATCCCTTTTAAGGATGGGGTCCTGGGTTCGAGCCCCAGCTGGATCACACAAAAAGCAGCCTCAAGAGCTGCTTTTTTTAAAGGGGTAGCACCATGCTAAAACCTAGACTCGATACAAACATGGGGTATATTGAGCCCACTGAACTCGAATAGCTCCTCACCCGACTCAAGCATATCCTCATCCTCCTCCTCGTAGTGCCATTCAACAGAAAGCTTGTTGCCAGCTTCCGTAAGCTCGTTTATTTTTTGCAAAAGCGTAATTAGGTACTTATAGGTAGCCGAGTTGAAGTAGCGAAAGAAAAGCACTACCTTGATGTCACGAATTTCACCACTGGCATCTAGGTACTTCTTATAGTCATCGAGCCAAATAAGGACTGGTTCAAAGAATTTGGTTACATTCTCAGGATGGCAAATACCTTTTATTGATAGCACATGGGTGGTATGATCTAGAATGACCTCGGGCGAATCCTTTTGGGGCTTGATATGCAACTTTTTCATAATTGAAAATATCTGTGCTTCGATTACTACTCAGCTTTAGGCAGAAAATTGAAAGGGATGTTAAGCAATTCGGAGAACTCCACACCAGCCTCCTCGAGTTCAAAGTCATACTGAGGATACTTCCAAATCACCTGGACACTTTTCCCGCTCTTCTGAAGATCTCTAAGTTTTGATAATATAATAAGTAACATTTTTGAAGATGCCGTATTGAAGTAGTCGAAATCCAGAACAACAACAGTTTCGTGGTTAGGATCTTCCAAGTAGGTATTGAACCAATCGATTATTGGGTTGAAAAATTTTTTCACGTCCTCGGGTAAGCACTTGCCTTGTACTAAAAATTCCTCCTTAGACTTATCAAGTATTACCTTGGGTGTTATCTCAGTTGGTTCAATACGAATAGCTTTCATGATGTAGAAAGAGATTAAAGGCTAACCTAATATTTTATTTGGTTAGCCTTACTATTTAGGATATGGGCTGATAGCTAATGAAGTTGAAGGGGACTTCAACAATATCCGCATAATCTTCACCTGCATCCTGCATGTCCTCATCATCCTCTTGGTAGTACCAGTCGATAACCACTTTATTACCAGCATCGTGCATCGCCTTAAAGTGCTCGAATATTTCCAGTAGCATTTTGGATGAGGCTGTATTAAAGTAGTCCATTTTCAACTTAAGGGTGGTCTCAGGGTTTGGCGATTTGGCATACTCCGAAACCCATTTTACGATTGGATAATAAAACTCCTTTACATCCTCGGGCAACGACTTGCCCGATATTGAGAATTCTCCAGAATTTTTATTGAACAGCACCTCTGGGGTTTCATGGGTTCCTTTAATGCTTAATGCTTCCATCATCTGTTAATTTTTGTTGAGTGTTTTAGAAATTTTATTTCATGGTTAACAAATTTACGAATAAAGTAATGAAAAAACAAAGGAGAATTCATTTTAACACTAAAAAAAATAATATGATTGTCCGCTAACATACCTAAAGTTAAAATATAAGAAACGTCATTGCGTGGAGTGTTTTTTATGACGAAGCAATCTATTCGTATTCAGTGAAATAAAGATTGTTTCATCCGCCGGCTGGCGGATTCGCAATGACGATTCGGTGTTTTGGTATCGAAACGGATAGTCATAAAAAATAATTAATTAACCTCAACTCTACTTGTCCCCTTAAAGTGTTGTTATTCTAAGGATTTAACCCATTTATTAATCCTTTCTCTACTAAGCTTGCTTTGATTTTCGAAATCAAGAACCAGTCCAATAAACTTTTCATCGCGTTGTGCCAATGAAGATTCAAAAGTGTAACCTTGAGTACTGGTGTAGCCAACTAATGTTGCACCTGCGCTTTCGAATACATCTGCAAGTAAACCCACGGCATCGCCAAAATTCTCGGGGTACCCTACCTGATTGCCATTGCCAAAGATGGCAACTTTTTGCTTTTTCAAATCGAGGTCTTCAATGGCAGGAACTAGCTCATCCCAGTAGTTAGGTAGCTCGCCATCGAACCAGGTAGGCGCACCAAGGATGAGCAGATCATACTTCTTAAGATCATCGGGGTTAAGCCCATCAACATCAATGTCATCAATTGGTTTTTCAAATGCCTCCTTAATATGCTTTGCTGCCTGCTTTGTTTTAGTAGCGCTGTGGCTATAAATTATTGCTGTCTTCATAATCATACAATTCTGATAAATTAGTACTTGATTAGCTCATTTGCTGCCGCTAAAATTTTATCGGTATTGGGTAGTATTGCTGCCTCCAGTATTCTGTTGAAGCCAACCGGGGTAAAGGTTGCCCCAACCCGTTTAACAGGCCCATCGAGGAACTCGAACGCCTCGTCGGCAATTATGGCGGCTAGTTCACCCCCGAAACCTCCAAAAACCTTATCCTCATGCACAACAAGAACTTTCCCTGTTTTTTTCACTGATTTTAAAATTGTTTCTCGATCCAGCGGAACTATTGAACGGATATCAACCACCTCTACTCTTACGCCCTGCTCCTGCTCCAACTGTTCTGCTGCCTCAAGGCACATATGGGTAGTATTTCCAAAGGTTATCATCGATAGGTCTGTACCTTCCCTCCTAACCCGTGCCTTGCCAAATGGCACCTCAAAATCGTCGGGGATTGGAGTTGCAGCCTTTGGAGCATTGTACAAAGCCTTTGGCTCAAGGAAAAGTGTCATACCCTTTGAACGAATACTAGTGCGAAGCAAGCCTGCCGCATCGTCGGCAAACGATGGATACACGATACGCACCCCAGGTATGGAGGCCAAGGCGCCCTCGATGGTTTGCGAATGGTATAGCCCCCCACCAATGTAACCGCCACTCGCAAGCCGTATGGTGATATTTGGCGCAAACTTACCGTTCGATCGCCAGTAGTCGTGCGACGAGTCGACATACTGCTCCATGGCGGGCCAGAAGTAATCGGCAAATTCGGCTCCCTCAACAACAACTCTAATCTTTTCGGAGAAACGGCTCATGCCGTTGGCTGTTCCCAGAATGTAATCCTCGGCTATGGGGCCATTGAAAACCCGATCCTTGCCAAACTCCTGCTGCATCCCTTTCGATACATTGAAGATTCCTCCTTTATCCTTGTTGGCCATATCTTGCCCCCAGATAAAAGTATCGGGATTATGCCTAAACTCGGCCTTAAGCGTTTCGTTTAGCCCCTCAATTAGCTTCTTGGGCTCGCCCTTGAAATTGTGGATTCCCTGTGGATATTTCTCCGAGGTGTAAGCTTCGGGCAAAACGTAATCGTAAATTGATTCGGGTTTTGGATCGGGTGCTGCCATGGCTGCCTTGTGAGCATCCTTTACAACTTGTTTCACCTCGGCATCAATTGCTGCCAGCTCATCTTCTGTAAAGCGATTGTACCTTAGCAACATTCTACGGAACTTGGCTAACGGGTCGGCTTGCTCTACATAGGCTTTCTCGTACTCATCGCGGTAAAGTTCATGCCTATCGGAATTGGAATGCGAATGGATACGCACACAGTTGGCCTGCACAATGGCGGGCATCTGGTTCTCCAGTACCCATTCTTTTGCCTCCTTTAGGGTGTTCATCGAATCGAACACATCCTTTCCGTTGCAATGGAATATCCGTAGATTTTTAAATCCAGAGAAATTGTTGGCCACCTTGCGGTTAGCTGTTTGATCCCCCTTTGGCACAGAAATTCCATACCCATTATCCTGAAAAACAAACACAACGGGCAGTTTCTCGTTGGAAGCTCCATTTATGGCTTCGTACACGTACCCCTCGGAAACCGACGACTCGCCCTGCGAGCTGAACACAACGCCCTTATGCTTGTAACGTTTAAAGGCTCTTCCCAAGCCCGATGCTTGCTGTGTATGGTTTCCGGTGCAGCTCGACGAGTTGTGGATATTTAGCTCCGCCTTGGCAAAGTGGTTGCTCATATGGCGACCACCGCTCGAGGGATCGGTATCCTTTGAAATTCCATTTAGGATAATCTCCTCGGCGCTCATGCCGGCCGATAGCACGGTGAGCATATCGCGGTAGTATGGAAAAAGGTGGTCGGTTTCCTTATCGAACAGCTGGCCTATGGCCAGCTGAATGCCATCGTGACCAGCGTATGGAGCATGGTAGCTCCAACCAATGGCCTGCTTCAAATAGTTTGGCGCGCGCTCGTCGAGAGCTCGGCCAAGTGTCATCAATTTGTACCACCTCTCAAGGGTTTCCTTTGATGTTTGCTTTATGCCGTAAGGCTTATCGTTTCTTTTTATGTAGGACATAGTATTGGCTGTTGATTGATTGGTTGATTGATTGATTGGTTGATTGATTGGTTGATTGATTGGTTGATTGACCTGCCGTTAGGCAGGTTGATTGATTTGCCTAAGATTTGCTTTAGAATCGAAAATTAACCTTCTCCTGTCTTCTAACTTCCATCTTCTAACTTCCATCTTCTAACTTTCTATACCTCCCTATTGGCATCGAACTGCTCGAGGTAATCGGCCACGCGGCGCAGGAATGCTCCACCCAGTGCCCCATCAACAATTCGATGATCGTACGATAGGCTAAGGAACATCTTGTGGCGGGGCACAATGATATCGCCATGCTCAGTCTCCACCACAGCGGGCTTCTTCTCAATGGTACCTGTTGCCAGAATGGCAACCTGGGGTTGCGATATTATGGGCGTTCCCATAACATTTCGGAATGTACCAAAGTTGGTGATGGAGAATGTTCCATTCTGAATATCGTCGGGCGAGAGCTTGTTTGTACGGGCTGCTTCGGCCAAATTGTTGATTGCGCTGGCCAGCCCTGGGATGTTCAGCTTATCGGCCTCGCGAATAACAGGGACAATAAGGTTACCATCGGGTTTTGCCACGGCAATTCCAATGTTTATGCTACCCTTTACAATAATCTTATCGCCATCAACCGATGAGTTAACCATTGGGAAGTCGCGTAGCGCACGAGCTGCTGCCTCGGTGAAAAGAGGCATAAAGGTTAGCTTGGTTTTGTACTTTTTCTGGTAGGTTTCCTTCATCATCTCGCGCCACTTAACCAGCGCAGTAACATCGGCTTCCACCATATTGGTAACGTGTGGCGAAACCTGCTTCGACATTACCATATGCTCGGCTATTAGCTTGCGCATACGATCCATCTCGATGATCTCGTCACCAGCATTAACCGAAATATGTACCTTTTGCTCCTTATGAGCAGGTTTTGACTCGCCAGCCGCCCGTTGGGTTACGCTAGTCTTCTCATCACCCCTACTATTGATGTAACTTAGCAAATCGTCCTTGCGTACACGGCCATCCTTGCCAGTTCCCTCAATGGAATCGAGCTCCTGCTGGCTTATACCCTCCTGCTTTGCAATGCTTTTCACCAACGGGCTGTAAAATCTGCTACTCGACGAGTTAATGTTGATTTCAGAATCCCTCGGTGTGGATTTCTCCTCGTCTTTATTATTCAGTTCTTCGCCAGGTTTTGGGTCTGATTCGGTTTCCGCTTCTTCAGCAACCTCATCGCCAGTATTAATAATGGCAATCACCTCGCCCACAGGAATCAAATCGTTCTCTTTATATAGAATTTTGTGAACCTTGCCAGCTACTGGTGAAGGAATTTCCGAATCGACCTTGTCGGTGGCTATCTCAAGAAGATTATCATCCTCCTCCACGGTATCGCCAACCTTTACAAACCATTTGGTAATTGTAGCTTGCTCAACGCTTTCGCCCAGCTTGGGCATCTTTATTTCGAACATACTCCTATTTATTTGTAATTATTCTAATTAGGAAACATCGAAGTGAAAAAAATGTTCGGGAGGGGGTTGGAAAAGTTTAGGGTTTAAAGTTCATAAATTTTGGTGTAATTAGAGGATTCACTGATTGGATGATTGACTGATTGGATGATTGGATGATTGGATGATTGGATGATTGGGTGATTGGATGATTGGGTGATTGGGTGATTGGGTGATTGGGTGATTGGGTGGTTGGGTGGTTGGGTGGTTGGGTGATTGGGGTGATTGAGATGCCCTGACTGAGTGACGTCTTCGACAGGAAGGCATATTGGTTGCTGGTTGGCCGGCGAGGCAGGATTTATTGGTTGTAAATGGCCTCTTTAACCTTCGACCTTTCGGCAGGTGGTCAGTGAGTACTTCGGCAAGCTCAGCATATCACCTGCCGAACTACTCAGGTCAAACTTTCTGACTTTTAAACCTTCAAACTTTGTGACTCTTTGAATAAAATACACACTTGGATAACCTAAGGCTACACAGAGTTTCTATCCTTTATACCCCATAAGCAGTGCAACAGCATCAGCATTACTCTTCGATGTGAGTGACTCTAGGAGCAAAAATGCGACATCGATTGCTGTGCCTGGGCCGTGGGAGGTTATAATATTAAATTTAATGGTTGTTTTCATCCCTGTTTGGCAAAAAAATATCAGGGCTAAAGCCCAGCTTCTCATTAGAATTCTTAACCCTGCCCTAAAGGACAGGGTTATTGTTTTCGTTCATTGAGGTATGGATCATTCTATATAAACCCCGCCCTTACGAGACGAGCGGGGATAGCGAATTTTGATATTTTATTTTAGTTTCATTTATTATTTCTCTCCAACTTCCTTCCGGGTCTTCAAGAAAGCCATAAATATTGATGTAATTCAACAATTGTTGCCCTATTATTGACACCAGGTTGGGAAAAGCCCAGCTGCGCTTTACACGACTTCTCACCAGGGTTATCAAAAGGTTGGCAAGCATGGCTGACCATATCTGAATTTGAATGGCCTTTTCGTTATCGCCTAGAAAGTACTTCAATGGAAAATTTTGCTTTACCTGTTTAAAAGCGCTATTTGCCAACGCTTCTTATAAACCAAAGCAATTTTTTCTGCTGACAGTTCAAAATTGTTGGTTATAAACTCAAGCAACCGCTTGTTTTCATCATCCCAGTAAGCGACACGTCTTGCCCGGTGTTCTTGCTTTTTATTATCGCCATAATACAGGATGATTTCTTCATCTTTCAGGACACCGGAATCGGCATCGTCCGGTATATCATATTCCTTCCTGACCTGATAAAGGGCATCGTCTTTTAAACGTGTTACATACCAGCTATGGCTTTTGTAAATGCCTCGTATTGGGCATAATCGACATACCCTTTATCGAAGGTTATTATCGAACCGGCGGCCAAGTTGTGCACCTCCACCAAAAACATGTGGTCATGCCGGACTGCCTCGCTGTAAAGGATAAGACAGGGTACATGCTCACTAGCCTTAATGATGGCGTGGACCTTTACTCCTCCTTTCTTTTTGCCTTCCTTTGGACTACGGCCTACTCCCCGTAAAATGTCTTTAAACAGCGGTATGGTGGTCGAGTCCATGATATAAAGCCTTCTTATGCCTGCATCGCTCAACCTGCTGTCCGCTAAAAATTGCGCATGCCTACGGTAAGTACTCATATAAAATCTCCAAACACATTACGGCTTCGTCTACTATTTGCCTCGGAAAACGTGCTCCTGCGGACTAAATTGGACAACCCTAAATGAGATAGCTTACGTGCATTGGCTAACAATCCGAGTATGGTTTCCCGTAGTGAATGATAACCTTCAATGGCAACAAACAGCATGACTACAACATGATGATAAGTCGTAAACTTCTTTACATACCGCTCCGCACCATGCTGTTTCGCTATTTTTCTAATCTCACTCTTGTAAATGAACTTTAGTAGCTGATTGAAAATCGGCTGTCCGCTAAAATTTGTACTTTTACCCATGTCTAACTTTTTTGTGTCGTAACTCAAAAGATGACATTTCGGGTGGTACTATAAAATGTACTGCCCGGTTAAAAATTTTTACCGGACACTAATGATAAATAAACCATGAAATATATTTTTTTAATAGCAGCCTTCAATGCTTTGTTTTTTGCGTTTTTTATTTTTCAGAAAAAAAAGGCTATACATGATAAAATACTGATTTGCTGGTTAATTTATTTAGGTTTATACACTGGCGTATACGCTTTGTTTTCAAATAAGCTTTTTATCGAATTTCACCTTCTTTCAGCAAGTTTCATTTCATTACTCCTACTTCATGGCCCGTTCCTGTTTTTGTATATTTCTGCATTGATTGACCAAGAGTTTCAATTCAATAGAGAAAAACTATTACATCTTATTCCTTTTATCTTATTCAACTTATTTATCGTTATCGCTTCCTTCTTTCCTGAAATATCGGAAGGAATAAGACTAGACCATTTGGAAAGTGAGCATGGAACTCCTTTGTTGTTTAATTTATTTCTAATTCTTACAGTTTTATCAGGACCATTCTATTTTATATTATCCATGTTGCTCTTTAAAAAATTGGACATTAATATTTTCAATTATTTTTCATCTTATGAGAATGTTAACCTCAACTGGTTAAGAAAGCTTGTCTATATTTTTGGAGGCATTTGGACTGTATTAATGACTTTTGCCACTGTCCATCATGTTTTTAATATGTTCTCTTGGATTTTTTGTGCTCACGGTTTAACTCTTTCTTTGTCAGCTTTTATAATCCTGATTGGTTATTATGGCTTAAAGCAAAAAGAAATTTTCATTCAATATTCTGACCGAAACATCGAAGGCGTAACTGAACCAAAGACGAAATATGCTGGTATGTTTTTGAAGGAAACTGATATTGAGCATTACGTTAATAAATTAAAACATTTTATGGCTACCAGAAAACCTTATCTGGAGGCCGACCTTTCATTACCTGAATTGGCTAACAAGCTTGAAATACCTACACATCACCTTTCACGGATAATAAATGAACAATTTGGTGTTAACTTCTTTGATTTTGTTAATCAATATAGAATTGAAGAGGTGAAATCAAGAATAGGTAATCCTGAGTTTGAAAACTTCTCCCTTTTAGGAATTGCCTTCGATAGTGGTTTTAACACTAAATCGGCTTTTAACAGGGTATTTAAAAAAATGGTTGGATTGACCCCGAGCGAATATAAGAAACAAATCAAAGAAACAAAAATATAATACTTTGGTCATTCATTATCTTAAATTTTGGTTGAAACCCTGCAATTTTATTGCAGTTACTTTCAGTCTCTATAAATTTTGATCATTTTGCGAATTGGTCTTCTTCTGCATTGTCTTTCTCTTGTGAATTTCATTCACTCAAGAAACCTATGGATTTCCAATCCATAGTGGTTTAGTATTAAAGTCCAATTTTATAAATTAGGTAACTAATCAGTGTCGAAATTTAATAAAAAACCATTTTTCATAGAATTTGTCTCAGGAATTGTTAATAACTTTTTGGGCTGATGGTTTTTAAGTCCCTGCAGCGTACGATTTTTGTATGCCGGGG
>JAVERU010000109.1:0-10058 GCA_034006965.1 Tenuifilaceae bacterium | reverse complement strand
TAATGCGAAAGCAGAAAACATTAACTCTAGAATACAACGCTTTATCAATGTAAATTACGGAGCCAGGGATGAAAACTTTTTCTTCTTCAGATTGAAGAAATACTATGCATAGCACCTCAAAAAAAGATTTAACTTAATTGTATAATTCATGGTATATTTCATTGAGGAAATAGTAAACAAACCAAACCCAACACACATTGGGTTTCGACTGATTCTATAAATACCTCTAGATTTCAACACTGTATCTTCGCTTGGTAAACCTAAGCGTATTGACGAACCAATATTTAAAATGCTTATAACTGAAAATAATAACCCTAAAGCAAATAAACTGATAGCTAGTATTTCATTGTAATTAAAAGAGATACTGCTGCAAAATCTATCTTCAGCTAAAGCGTAAATAAAGACAATCCAAGTAATATATCCCGAAATTTTGCCAGTGTAAAATAGCAATGGGTTGATTGGTGGTTTTCCGATTAATTTCGTATCTGTATATTTTAGTCTGAATTATGATTGAAAGTTATGGGTTCAACATGAATAGTTGAAATAATACCAAATTTATCTTCTATAATATTTTCAATTTCAGTAGCTATTCGATGACCTTCCTCGATACTTAAATCATTTCTAAGCTTAATGTGAAAAGTCAACTCCTGATGTCCTACATAATTGTGAATATGAAAATGATGTAGCTGTATGTTTTCTGTATCATACTGTTGAATCGAATTTCTGATTTTTTCTATCAATTCTGAACTAGGTTTCTCGCCAAGTAGTTTGTTTATTGCCTCTTTCGCAATTTGATAGGTGGCATAAAACAACATCAATGAGATAATTGCACCTAATGCACTATCAATCCACCAAATTTGTTTCGCAAACAAAATCCCAATCAACACTACTACCGATGAAAGTGCATCTGTCCGATGATGCCACCCATCAGCTTTTATGCTTACATTTTCAGTTTTCCGACCAATGTAAAAGGCGTATTGAGCCAATGCCTCTTTAGCAACTATCGAAATAATTGTAACCACTATAGCAATTGTACCGAACTCAGTAGATTCATGGTTTTTAAATTGAGTGAATGAATCTCTAAGGAAATCAAACGCAATTATACCAAGAAGGAAAGCGATAAATAAAGCAGCAATCTGCTCCCACCGTCCATGTCCAAAAGGATGCTCGGTATCTGGTTTTTTGGACGATAACTTTACAGCTACAATGACTATTATTGAGCTGAGAGAATCCGAAAGCGTATGCCATGCGTCAGCCGTCAATGCAATTGACCCCGTTACCATGCCAGCCCAAAATTTTAAAACGAAGAGAAGGCTATTTACAATAACTGAAATAACTCCTTCTAAGTAACCCGATCTTGTTTTATCCATAAATTCAATATAGTTAGCCTTACCTAATCATTAGAATGGCTTATTAATGCAATTCAATGATTCGACAGATTTATTTAATAGTACGATTAGTATTTCTTTTTCTGATTCGGTCATTCCTTCGGTTAGCAAATCTGCTATTCTTTTATGCAGCTCTGTGTGTAACGATGCAGCTTTTTCGCCTTTCTCTGTCAAATGAACATGCGCACTTCGCCTGTCATTATCTGAGGCAACTTTATATAGAAAATTGTTTTTCGCAAGTCTTTCAATCATTACAGATATTGATGCTTTGGCAATATTCATTTTCTCAGCCAATTCAGTAAGTGAAGGATTCTGCAAAACCTTAATTAATTCAATGCAATACAGTTGTCTTGATGTCAGATTCTTCAAATCTGTTTCTTGTTTCATTTCTTCTTCAAGAATCTCACTTGAATGTAGAATTGAATTCAATATTTGTTCTAGGCTTCTTTGCATTTTCAAATTATTACGATACAAACATACATTATAATTAGGTATATCTAACTATATTTCTGAAATATTTTTAAAAGTCACTTTATGGATGCTTGTCTGGGATTTTTTCTTGCATGATCGCTAACTACGTGGTCGCTTTTAATACGAGTTTCAAAAGGATCGTTGTTGAGCCAATCATCACCTTTATTAATCCTGATTTAAGCTACAACCCCGAAGGTTTTGTAAACCAAGATACATTTAACTTTTCACGTATGTTTTTGCACTACCCCAATCGGTACGAAGGCGAGGATTTCGTTGTGGGCAACATTGGGAATGCAAACGTTAAGATGTCCCCGAAGTGGAAGCATTGTATGTAGTAAAGGCTGGGGAAAGAAGAAGAACGAAAGCAGATACAACATCATCTTTACGGACCTTCTGTTTTTAGCCGATTTTGGCGTAGAGTACCAAAAGTCAACCATTATAATTCCAAGGAGAGATATTCCAGATGTGTTTACTAAAAAAGCGCATCGCGAACGTTCCGAACAGCTGATGGTGATAGGCCGTCCCGACTTCAGTAGCCATTTTGCTGTATACACCGAGGATGAAACCGAGGCTCGAAAACTCCTTGCCAAACCCTTTCTACAGCGAGTTGTTGATTTAAATCGTAAACATTCAGGTAAGGTTTACCTTTCGTTTGTTGGCTCGTATGTATTCATCGCGATATCCAAAGCGGAAAACCTTTTAGGAACCCCCTCTATTCAAAAATATCACTCGAATAGAAAGTGTAAAGCCTTACTTTGAGCAGGCTCAGCTTTTTACCTCTCTACTTCGCGAGCTCAACCCTGCCAATGATATAAGGCTTATTGTAAGGTTTACGGCAAACCTTTATCAACTTGGTATGTTTCTTTAACATCGCCTAATGCTCAAAAAGGGCTTTGCATTGGCCAATGCATCATAATACCTGATGTTAAGCTGTGATTTTTCAATGATTTAAGTAACTTTGCAACCAAATTAAAAGTTTATGTCAACTAGTTTAAATAGTAGGGAGCCGCTGATTTTAATATCGAATGATGATGGCTATCGTGCCAAGGGGTTGGAGGCTCTAATACAAATGGCCAAGCCGTTGGGCAGGGTGGTTGTGGTTGCTCCCAGCGAGGGGCGCTCGGGCATGTCGCACGCCATCACCATCAAGGATCCACTACGAATCCGTAGGCAGAAGCGTACCGACGATGTGGAGCTGTACTCGGTGAATGGTACGCCTGTAGATTGCATAAAGCTGGCCATGAGCCAAGTGCTTAAAACCACTCCCGATATAATCCTATCTGGTATAAACCATGGATCCAACTCGTCTGTTAGCGTTTTCTACTCCGGAACAATGGGAGCAGCTATTGAGGGGTGTTTGTACGGAATCCCTTCCATTGGCTTTTCGCTGCTCGATTTTATGCCCGATGCCGATTTTACTGGTGCAGTGGAGTATGGTAGGCCCATCATAGAGTCGGTGTTGGCCAATGGTCTTAAAAGAGGCGTGTGCTTAAATGTAAACTTTCCGGCTATCCCTGCCGATGAGCTTAAAGGCGTTAGGGTGTGCCGACAGAATATGGGCACGTGGCGCGAGGAGTTCGAAAAGCGAACCGACCCCCGTGGTATCGATTACTACTGGCTAACTGGTTACTTCCACAACGAGGAGCCCGAGGCCACCGATACCGATGAGTACGCCTTAGCGAATGGTTACGTTTCGGTTGTGCCCATTAGGGCCGACCTAACCGATATGGCCGAGGTGGAGACCCTATCAAAAAGTTTCAATTTAGATAATACAGCAGAGGTAAAGGCTGAAAAAGCAAAGTCTCAATAAAGCATCTCCTTGTGAAAAGAAAAAAATTCGACAACCTTACTTTAGGTCTTATAGTTGGAATAGTGGTTCCCCTTATAACTTACTTTTTGGTGCTCCGATTTGTATACCCATTTCAATTCGCCGACAAATCGCTGCACTCCATCTGGCTACACCTTATGGCTCCAAAAATGATCAGCATTGGGGCAATACCCAACCTGGCATTCTTCTTCCTTTTTGTCTACACAAATAGGCTGAAATCGGGTAGGGGAGTGCTAATGGCCACCATTTTTTACGCCATAGTGGTGCTAATCATGAAGCTAATTTGGTAAGCGAAAATCCTATGAAGTACTACTTGATAGCCGGTGAGGCCTCGGGCGATTTGCACGCATCGAACCTAATGCAGGGCATTTTGTTGCACGACCCCCAAGCCCAGTTTCGTTTCTTTGGTGGCGATCTAATGGCTGCCAAAGGGGGTGAGCTGGTTAAGCATTATCGCGAGATGTCGTTCATGGGCTTTTGGGAGGTGCTCGTTAACCTTCGTCAGATATCAAGAAATCTAAATTATTGCAAAAAGGATATTGCCCAGTATAAACCCGATGCTGTTATTCTGGTCGATTATCCTGGGTTTAACATGCGAATCGCCAGGTTTGCTAAGCAGGCTGGGTACAAGGTGTTTTACTACATCGCCCCTAAGGTTTGGGCGTGGAAGGAATCGCGGGTTAAGGCATTAAGGAAATATGTCGATAGGCTGCTAATCATTTTCCCCTTCGAGGTTGATTACTTTAAGAAGCACGGTATTGATGCCGTTTACTGTGGAAACCCGCTGGTCGACACGCTGGTTGAGGCCGGAAAAGATGAGGCTTTTATTGCACGTAACAAATTGGACGGTAAACCAATAATTGCGCTGCTTGCGGGTAGCCGTATGCAGGAGATAAAATATAACCTTCCGGTTATGGTAGGTTTGGCAGAGAAATTGTCTGCCTATCAGCTGGTGATTGCAGGCGCACCCTCGCTCGATTATAGTGTGTATGAGCCTCACATAAAGGGTACTGGGGTAAAGATAGTTTTTAACCAAACCCAGGAGCTGCTAAAGCACTCAGTGGCTGCAGTGGTTACCTCGGGCACAGCAACGCTTGAAGCAGCGCTGCTAAATGTACCCGAAGTGGTATGCTACCGTGGTAGCCTTGTGTCGATGCTAATTGCAGGTATGTTTATCAAGGTTAAGTACATATCATTGGTAAACCTAATAATGAACGCCGAGGTGGTGAGGGAGCTTGTACAGTTCAACCTGAACAGCGAAACTCTGTTCGATGAGCTGAGCAGCCTTCTGCCTGGGCAACCCGGCAGGGAAAAGATGCTTAATAATTTTGCCCAGCTACGGGAAATACTTGGCGCTAAGGGAGCCTCCAACCGATTTGCCCAGGTAGTTGTGGCGTCTGCAACGAATTAAATATGCTCGCTTTGCAACAGAAGTGTTCCAAAGCCGTAACTTAAATTTTGCATTAACTATGTTTTTATGAAGCGAATTGTACTTTTTTTGGTTGTTCTAGCATCGGTTTCAGCAGCAGTAGCTCAAAAGATAAGCGTTAGCCTGCATAACGAGCTCAATTTGCAAACCGTTTTAATAACCCCTGTAAGTGGGCATTACACCATTATAACCGAGGATGGCAACTTTGCCCTAAGCCCCAACCAAATTATTTACATTTCTCGGGTTGGCGATTCGGTTAGGGTTCGCGATATGGCATCGCACTTTGGCACGTGGGAGCGAATCTCCATTGTGGGACACACCGAAAATGATGCAATTCGTATCAACTCTATTCTACCTTCGTTCCCAGCGCGTATTTACGATGAGAACCTAGTTTTTTATGTTGATTTTAACCGCCTAATGGCTATTAATATTGTCGATTTCGATAAGTACATCGCAGGGGTTGTTGAGGCCGAGTCGGGCCCATCGGCGCATATCGAGTTTTACAAGGCGCAGGCGCTCTTGGCTCGCACCTATGCTCTGGGGCATATCGATAGGCACAAGGGCGAGGGGTTTAACCTTTGCGATCAGGTACATTGCCAGGTGTATAAGGGGCGAGCCAGCCGTAACCCCGACATATTAAAAGCCACTAAGGAGACCAGTGGCCAGGTTGTTGTTGATGCGAATAGGGATCTCATAGTGGCAGCTTTTCATGCCAACTGCGGTGGCCAAACCGCCAACGCTGGCGATGTTTGGGTTACCTCGCAGGATTACTTGGTTTCTGTCCCCGATAGCTACTGCCGCAATATGCCCGGGGCAACCTGGGAGGTGCGAATCCCCATCGATAGGTGGCGCGAGTTTTTAATTGACCGTGGAGTTCCTGCACAGGATATGGCGCCTAGCCAGTTTGCATACGCCACCAAGGAGAGGGAGTACTACTACGTTGTAGCCGGGATTAAGATACCAACTGCTGATGTTCGTACCTACTTCAACCTTCGCTCTGCGTACTTCTCTGTTGATATTGTTAGCAATATGGTTAGGGTGCGTGGCAGGGGGTACGGCCATGGTGTTGGTCTTTGCCAAGAGGGCGCCATGCAGATGGCCCGTAGGGGCAGAACCTATCAGGAAATTATTCAGCATTACTTCCAAGGGGTATCCATTACTCATTACACCGATGTGAATGGGTTTGATGAGGATATCAACATTGTTGATATAGACTAGCGTGGCACACTCCTATTGCGCATTAGCGCTTGGTGGAGCTTACAATATTATTGTTTTACATTAACCTTAATTTTACTAATGTTTATTATTGACAAACCTTATGTCTCTGATTTGTTCAAAGATACAATTATCAGGAATAGCTATAAGCTTTTAAAGAACGAGTTTGCAATTAATGCTGGCCATTTTAGCGGCGATTTAATGTGCGATACCCAGCAGATGATTAAGGAATTTGAGGCAAAAGAGCTGCTGTACCTAAACTCTGAGAATAGCATTGAGTGGATAGCAACCAACTTGGCCAATACCTCTTTGCCCCAGTACATCAATGTTTTCAAGAACAAGGCCCTGTTTAGGGATATGATTCGCAAGATGTATCCCGATTTTTACTACCAGCTGCTCGATTTAAGCGAGCTTAGCAATTTTGATGCTAACAGCATAAGGAAACCATTTATTGTAAAGCCAGCGGTTGGGTTTTTAAGCCTTGGGGTGTATACCATCTATAGCAACGATGATTGGGCTAATGCTGTCAAAGCCATTGAGAAGGAGATGATTGAGGTGAAGAATATGTTTCCTAAGGAGGTGCTAAATACCAGCAAGTTTATTATTGAGGAGTATATTGAGGGAACCGAGTACGCCTTTGATGCCTACTACGACAGTGAAGGAAATCCGGTGATAGTAAATATCCTCAAGCACCTTTTTGCCTCTGCCGAGGATGTTAGCGATAGGCTGTACATCACATCAAAAAGCATTATCAACGAGTTTAAGGATAGGTTCCAATCCTTTCTGGAGGCGATGGGGCAAATACTTCAGATTAAGAATATCCCCATTCACGTTGAGGTACGGGTTAATGGCGACTCCATAGTGCCCATTGAGGTAAACCCCATGCGATTTGCTGGGCTGTGTACCACCGATATTGCATACTATGCCTATGGAGTTAACCCATACGAGTATTTTATTGAGCGCAAGAAGCCCGATTGGGAGAGTATTCTAAAGGGCAAGGAGGGTAAAACCTACAGCATTGTTATTCTCGATAAGCCAAGGGGGATTGACGCCAATGATATAAAGGATTTCGATTTTGATGGAGTTTTAAAAGGATTCGAAAAACCGCTTGAGGTGCGACGTATGGATATTAAGAGGTACCCCGTGTTTGGTTTTGTTTTTGCCGAAACCCGCGATGAGAATTTTGCAGAGCTAGAGAGTATTTTGAAGAATGATTTAACGGAGTTTATAAAGCTAAATGATTGTCCGTTATGATACCTAAAGCCTTTGTGTCATTGCGAACCACGAAGTCAAACCCACGTGCTTTGAGGGTTAAATAATCTATAAAATCCTGTTAATTAAAAGATTGCTTCATCCGCTGGCTGGCGGATTCGCAATGACGTGTCATTTTAATCAACTCATTTGTTATAGGCATTATGGCGGGTAATCATATAAAACTATAATATTGATTAAGGCTTGTTATGGGTTCGATGATGTTGAAAATGGCCTGTCGAATCGCCAAACAAAAGTGTCGGTTCAGTAGAGATTAATTACATTCATCCTTTGCGTTACTTTATGTCTTCTAAGTACGCTTTGTTTAATATCTTTTTAATTGTATCACAAAGCACACTAAGGTTTCACAGAGTTCCACTAGGAAACTTTTCTTGCAGTTTCATTCTTTTCTTCAGCTTATAGTCGAGCCAAGGTTTTTCACCTTTTTCAAACCAAGCATTCTAACCATCCAGCTGGGTAGTGGCTTTTCATCGTCTCGTTTGTCTAGGTTTAGCGATATGCCATACTTCTGGGCAATGGGCACCCTATGGGTTTCCACAAACTCAATGAGCGTACCATCGGGATCCTCAATGTACGAGAAATGCCCTGCTGCCTCGCCCATATCGAAGCTGCCCTTCTGGTTGTGCTTTACGTTGGAGTTTACGGTAAAGGGGAATCCCTTTGCGTTGCATTCCTTCTCCAGCTCATCCATTCGGCGGATATCGAAGCAAAGATGTATAAACCCTGGATCGCCCCAGTAACGACCTTCGTATAGCTTGCTGGGGGTGCGGTCGAGAACCTGAATGAGCTCAATTTGGGCATCGCCCAACATTCGGCTAAAAGCACCCCTGCGGGGCTTGCTGTGGGTTAGTACCACCCTACGGAACGAACCACTGCCACCGTTAAGCTCACTCAGCTCATCGAAGCTGCCGGTTACATCGGCAAGTATCTCGTCAAACTCAAGGATGTCGCGGTAAACGGGTAGCGCTTTGTCTACATCCGACACCCCGATAACCGCACCGTAGGTAGCGCCGGTGGGTTTGGTTGGGTTTTTCTTGAACCACCCAATTCGGGTTTCAATCACCTCGAACGTGTTGCCACGTGGGTCTTCAACATAAAAATGTTTTTGCCCACTTGGGCTTGTAGTGATAGCGGTTATTGAGTTGGTCTCCAAATTGCTGAGGTGTTTGTGTGCCTTTACTATGTCGTAGCACTTAATTTTGGCAACACAAATTCCCAAGTCGCCAACCTGCTGTTTCTCCTTGGCCTCCACGGGGGTACGGCCAGAGTACTGCCAAATTTCAAATCCACCACCACCCTCGATGTTAAGCGCAAGGGCAGCGTGCCTTTTTTGAGGCTGATTGCCGGTGTAGGGCAGCATGAGCTCGGCCACGGTATCGTCCTCAAAAACCCGAACATCCACGCCAAATGCCTCCATATACCATTTCCATGCTGGGTAAAGATTGGTAACCCCAATCCCAATTTGTTGTATTCCACAAATAATTTTTGACATCTCACTTTTGCTTTTAGTTGGGTTTAATCTTTTTTATCACCTTGTAAAAAATGCGGGGGAACAACCTTTTGATATGAACCATCAGCAGCTCCTTGCCGCCAATTAGCTTCTCTGGCTTCTTTGCCTCAATGGCTTTTATGTACTGCCTAGCGCATTCCTCTGCCGATATTCCATTTGCTTGTCCCGGATCCATAACCCCATGCGATTTGCCATCGTTGGTTATGGCGTTTATTGAGATGTTGGTGTTTACCCTACCGGGGTAGGCAATGGTTACGCTAATGCCAAGGGGCTCTAGCTCCAGCCTAAGCGTTTCGTAGTATCCTTGTATTGCATGCTTTGCCGCAGCATAGGCCGAGCGGTATGGAAACCCAAACTTGCCCGATATGCTGCTGGTGGCAGCAATGTAACCCGCCTTTTGCGCTATCATCCCGGGTATCACGGCCTTGGTTAGTATAACGTACGAGAAGAAGTCGATTTCCATCACCCTGCGATCGATTTCCAGCGGGGTTTCGTGCGCAAGCGAGCGTTGGCTTATACCGCCATTGTTAATCAGTAGGTAGATATTACCAAATCGATTAACCGTTTCGATGGCGGTGGTTTGCACCACGTTGGGGTCGGAGAGGTCGAATGCCACAGCTTCGCAGAAGCTGGTTAGCTTTAGGCAGCTGCTCTTTACGCGCTCGAGCTCGGCCTCGTTGTTCGACGAGATGATGAGCCTTGCGCCCTGCTTGGCCAGCTCGTAGGCCAGGGCCTCTCCAATGCCCGATGAGGCGCCGGTTACCCAGCATAGCTTGTCCTTAAATACCATAGTAAAAAAAGTTTTTTTAAAAAAATGAGGTTGAAGCAACGCTTCAACCTCTGCAAATATGCAAAATATTTAGGAGTTAGTCCTCATAGTTCTTCTCCGAAATCACCTCGCCTGCCTCATTGTAAATTATCCATATCCCCGAGCGCTCCCCGTGG
>JAVERU010000108.1:0-10183 GCA_034006965.1 Tenuifilaceae bacterium | reverse complement strand
ACAGGCGTGGTTATTTTTTGATCCCTCGTAGCTATCGCGCAGATCGGCGTGAGCATCTATCTGCAAAACGCTAAGGTTTTTGAACTTCTTTGCATACGCCTGAATTGGGCCAATGCTAACGGAATGCTCTCCGCCTATAGTTACCACAAACTTGCCTGTACCAAGGTAGTTCAGCGTTTCCTTCTCAGCAGCCTCTACCATGGCTTCAGGGCTTGCATCCTGGGCAATGGCAGGAGCAGTGTAAATCCCCTTGAGGTAAACCTCCGTATCGGTTTCAATATCGTATAGCTCCATATTGGCCGATGCTTCAAGCAGAGCCTCGGGCCCCTTGTCGGCACCCTTTACCCACGTACTGGTGCCATCGTATGGAATTGGTAGAATTACAATCTCTGAATTCTGCTCATCGCAAAATTTCTGGGGAATATCACCAAAGTGTATCATAAAAAGATGTGTTATGTGTTATATAAAATCCTAAACCACAGAATAATATATATGTAATATCAATGTAGCAATTGGGTTGCAAAGATATTGATTTTTTGAATATTGAGAGCGGCATACAACTCTTTACCCACTGATTACCATAACCAGGTAGCAGGCTGAGGTGCTAAAACCTTGTATCAGTCTATTAATCTTAACGTTATCAAAAATAATATGTAAGTATATTTAATGCTGATTAAAAATCACCTTCGCAAGTAGAATATGGATAGTAATACTAAGGGCTTAAGGTACAAGGTGGATTTTCGCAATTCTGCATATCCGTTTTAAACAATTGTTTCTTTTACATTGTTATATCACAAACAAATAGCTATTTTTGTTGCAAAACGATAATATTATGAATAAAAGTTCGATAAAGACCAAGGAAAAGATTCTTGCAACCGCCACTGAACTGTTCCTAAAGAAAGGGGTCGACCGAGTTGGAGTACGAGAAATAGCAACAGAAGCAGGGATTAACCTATCGTTAATGAATTACTATTTCCAGTCGAAGGAGAAGCTATTTGAAACCATTTTTGACACGCTGGTTAAGGAGAGAGCCATTACCATAAGGGAAATCCTTGAAGCCGATATACCCATCGAGAAAAAGATAACTGACTATACGCACGCCTATATCGATATACTACTAGAGAAGCCCATTCTTGTATCATTTGTTCTTTCGGTAATTCATCGCGACCCCGAGAAGATAAAAAAAATGGGCTCAATATTGGCGCTTTATAATTCCGAAAAGTTCTGCAATCAACTTGCCAAAGAGGCAAAAGCAGGACAAATTAAGATGGTAGACCCAGAACAACTTTACATAAGCCTTATATCCTTAATTATTTTCCCGTTCGCAATTAAGGAGCTAATAATTGATCGAAACTCTTTTAAATCTGAGCAGTACGTAAACTTTATAAAAGCTCGAAAAGAGCATATTAGCGAGATGGTTATTAGCTACATCAAGATTTAATGCCCAAGCAGCACTCATGTGCTTCTACTACTCCGTAAATACAAAGAAACCCGATGATATTGCTAAATCGGGGCTAATTAGCAGTGACAAGCTTACTAATATTCCGAAAAAGCTTGTTGTTAATGGGTTTGAGCACCCTTATATGCCCGTAGTATCAAACAACTGCATTGGCCAAGCTGAATACTTCCAGTGGGGGTTCATCCCTAGTAGTATTATTGGCAAAGAGAATGCTGATAGGTTTACAAAACGATACAACACCCTAAATGCGAAAACCGAAACGGTAATTAGGAGCAAAACCTTTGGCTTGGCCATAAATAGTAATCGGTGCCTTGTTTTAGCATCTGGTTTTTACGAGTGGCAGCATGTTGGAAAGCAAAAAATCCCCCACTACATTTCTCTTTCTAACGAGAGCCTCTTTGCCTTTGCAGGCATTTGGGATAGCTGGAGCGATGAGCATGGGCTACGGCATTCTACCTACTCAATCCTAACCACGCAGGCCAACGAGCTGATGAGCCGAATACATAACACCAAGAAACGAATGCCCGTCATTCTGCCATTCAATCAGCTGGGCGTTTGGCTATCACCACAAATCAATGGTCATGACGCAATTCGCTTTCTAAGCGATTTGCCCAATCCAGACCTAAAAGCTCATACCATTAGGCCATTTCTCACCGCGCACAACCCTGAAGAGGAGGATGAAGTATTAAAACCATACGACTACGGAATCTTACCCAAGCCCCCAAACGAAGAGGGAAAACAGCTAACATTTGGGTTCTAACACTCCTTTTAGAAGATTAGGGTGGCTTAGGTTGAACAAAGGCTCAATCAATAAATCCACAACTTTTCATACCTTTGTGGCATATTTTCATAACGATATGCGTATAGATATCATAACCGTTCTGCCCGAAATACTTGAGAGTCCGCTTGGCCACTCAATCATAAAACGTGCGCAAACCAAAGGTTTAGTTCAAGTACAGCTGCACCACCTCCGCGATTACACCACCGACAAACATCGAACCGTTGATGACTATGCCTTTGGCCCCGATGCCGGTATGGTGATGAAGATTGAGCCCATCTTTAAGGTTATCAGCAAGTTGAAAAGCGAACGCCATTACGATGAGATTATTTACACCTCACCCGATGGCCAAAGGCTTACACAGCAAGTTGCAAATGGGTTAAGCATTAAGGAAAATATAATTATACTTTGCGGGCATTACAAAGGTATTGATCATAGGGTACGTGAGCACCTCATAACCCGCGAGATTTCCATAGGTGATTACGTGCTATCGGGTGGCGAGCTGGCTGCCGCCATTATTGTTGATAGTGTGGTTAGGCTAATACCCGGCGTGCTTTCCGACGAAACATCGGCGCTTACCGATTCATTCCAGGACAACCTGCTGGCTCCGCCAGTGTATACCCGTCCCGCTGAGTTTAATGGTTGGAAAGTACCCGAGGTGCTTACATCGGGCAACTTTAAGGCCATTGAAAAATGGCAAATGGAGCAAGCGCTGGAACGGACAAAACAGCTAAGGCCTGAACTGCTTGAGGGGCTGGAGGAGGATGGAGAGATTGATTGATCCGCCCTAACCTCTCGTTAGGTAGGGTAGAGCGGACAGGTTGATTGATTGATTGAATGACCTGCCTGACTAACGTCGGCAGGCAGGTTGATTGATTGACCTGACAGTGTGCAAAGCGCCTGTCAAAGTCTATAACAATTTGATGATTGAATGATCTCGTTACGCTTCGCATCCCGAGACAGGTTGAAGGATTGAATAATCGTGTGATTTCGAGTTACGAATAACGAATAGAACAGATATGGTGCAAAACTTCCTATCAAGACCAGGCAAGCTGTCAGCGTCATTTAAAAAATTAACAATTGGTTCAACTTTCAAACTTTTGACTTTACACATAAAATAATATGACAAGATCAATGACAGGCTTCGGCAAGGCCGAGGTAACGGTAAACGGGAAAAAAATTGTGGTTGAGGTAAAATCGCTTAACAGCAAGCAGCTCGATATATCTGCCCTGAAGATGCCAATGATTTACAAGGAGAAGGAGTTGGAAATTCGCAATAAGCTATCGCAAAGCATTGTACGGGGAAAAGTCGATTTTTTCGTGTCGGTGGAGAAGGATGCCAGCAGCTCTGCCCCTACCATCAACCGCGATGTGTTCAAATCGTATCTCGAGCAGATTAATAGCATTACCGGCGAGTTGAATATGCCCATGCAAAGCGAACCCTTGGTGCAAACAATACTAAAACTCCCAGAGATTTTTAATGCCCAGGCCGACGAGATAAGCAACGAAGAGTGGGAGGCGCTAATGCAATGCGTACACATGGCCATTGATAATCTTAATGCTTTCCGCGATCAGGAGGGGAAAATAACTGAGCATGATTTGGTGAGCAAGGTAAACACCATTGGCGAACTACTACAGCAAGTTTCACCTTTCGAGGGTGAAAGGATTGAAACCATCAAAAATCGCATTACCGAGAACCTAGAAAAGATCGGCAACGAGGTAGCAGTTGATAAAAACCGATTCGAGCAGGAGCTAATCTACTACATGGAAAAATTTGATATCAACGAGGAGAAGGTTCGCCTAACCAACCACTGCAAGTATTTTATTGATACGCTCAAAGATGATGAGCCCGCTGGGCGCAAGCTTGGCTTTATTGCGCAGGAGATGGGCCGCGAGATAAACACTCTGGGTTCAAAGGCCAACCACGCCGAGATTCAAAAAATTGTGGTGCGCATGAAGGATGAGCTGGAAAAGATCAAGGAGCAGCTGCTGAATGTTTTGTAAGATATGATTTTTCTCGTCATGGCGAGAAGGTACGACGAAGCCATCATAATTATAGAGAGATTGAATGATTGAATGATTGAATGATTGAATGATTGAATGATTGAACGGTTGCTGAGCCTGCGATGCAGTGAGCTAGTCGAACTGTCGAAGCAACCAGCAAGTAGTTATGAGCAAGCTAAGAAGAAAGAATAGAGTACAACCCAGAGTTGCTTCATATACAGAAGATTTAGAAACGAAAATTTGCCCACGCACACTCAGGCGCTTCTTGTTGTACCCCCCCGCTATGATGGAACGGATAAAATTTGTAATTTAACCAACTGAAATAAAAAGAGCAATTAAATGAATTTAAAGCAGTTGAAGCCTAAAAAGGTGCTTAATAAAGCGTTTCTGAGATTAAAACCCAATCGTTCTGATATAGAAATATTTAAGGCTAATTTGATTCAATTGCTGGATAGAATTAATGACAAGGAATCGGAAGAATTTCATAAAAATCTGATTATCGATTTTCTAAAGAAAACCTATTACGAGCCGAACCATTTTATAAACACAAAAGGGAAAACTGACCTAGT
Source organism: Tenuifilaceae bacterium (assembly GCA_034006965.1). Taxonomy (GTDB): domain Bacteria; phylum Bacteroidota; class Bacteroidia; order Bacteroidales; family Tenuifilaceae; genus Perlabentimonas. The sequence continues at coordinate 5,373 of JAVERU010000108.1, read as the reverse complement.
AATTCATAATGGGAATAATGCCAGTAGTACAGTTGGAGTTATAATTGAAACAAAAAAACCAACGAATAAAAGCGAAATGTTGAAAACATTCGCGAGCACCCCTGAAAGTAAAACCAAGGGCGAGCAAATGCTAACACAGGAAAAAATCAATGTGAAAGCGTTTCAAGAAATGGTTTTGTATTATATGCGAGAAAGAATTACGCATAAAAACCTAGAGATTAAATATTTAATTGCAACAAATATAAACGAGTGGTTCGTTTTTGATGCTAATATTTTCGAAAAGCATTTTGCTCATAATAAGAGTTTTGTAAAGCAATTCAGCGACTTTGAAGAAGGGAGATTATCGGGAAAAACAACAGATTTTTTCTACAAGGAAATTGCAGAACCATTTATTGAAAAAATTACTCAAGAAATAGAGTTTACATACTTCGACATTCGGGAGTATGAAAAACCTTTAAGAAATAACGACAAGGAAGACGACAAAAAACTAATTGCGCTTTATAAACTACTTTCGCCAGAGCATCTTTTAAAACTTCCATTCACAAATGATAGCAATACGCTTGATAAGCGCTTCTATGGTGAATTATTGCATATCATTGGTTTGGTTGAAACCAAAGAAGGAAGCAAAAAAATTATTGAAAGAAACAAGGAAGGGCAAAGGAACTCAGGCTCATTAATCGAAAATGCAATTATTGAACTTGATAGCCTTGACAAAATTAGCCGCTTAGAAAAACCAAGTCAGTTTGGGAACAATCTGCAGGAAAGGCTTTTCAACGTTGGGCTAGAATTAAGCATCACTTGGATTAACAGAATTCTATTCTTAAAACTTCTTGAAGCGCAATTAATTACTTATCACAAGGGTGACAAATCGTATAGTTTCCTGAATTTGGAAAAAATTCAAAATTATGATGACTTAAACAGTCTGTTTTTTCAAGTACTTGCAAGGAAATTTGAAGATAGAGATAGCGAAATTAGAGCTGCATTTGAAAAGGTTCCATATCTGAACAGTTCACTCTTTGAACCAACCGATTTAGAGCATACAACGCTCTTCATAAGTAACTTACGTGACGAAAAGCAATTGCCAATTTACAGCTCAACCGTTCTTAAAGACAATCAGGGAAAGAAAAGAACCGGAAAGCTAAACACGCTTGAATATCTTTTTGAATTTTTAAATGCCTACGATTTCACAAGTGAAGGTTCCGAAGAAATTCAGGAAGACAACAAAACGCTAATAAATGCTTCTGTTCTTGGGCTAATTTTCGAGAAAATAAACGGTTACAAAGACGGCTCGTTTTTCACACCAGGTTTCATCACCATGTACATGTGTAGAGAAACCATCAGAAAAGCGGTTGTTCAGAAATTCAATGAAACCAAGCATTGGGAATGCAAAACCATTGATGAGCTTTACGACAAGATTGAGGATAGACAGGAAGCCAACGAAATTGTAAATAGCATAAAAATTTGCGACCCAGCCGTTGGCTCAGGGCATTTCCTTGTTTCGGCTCTGAATGAAATAATTGCCGTAAAAAACGACCTTAGAATACTTCAAGACCGAGAAGGAAAAAGATTGAAGGAGTATCACATTGAAGTTGTTAATGATGAACTAATTACAACCGATGATGACGGGCTAATTTTTGAGTATAACCCCAAAAGCAAAGAAAGTCAAAGAGTTCAGGAAACGCTATTCCACGAGAAGCAAACCATCATTGAGAATTGCCTTTTTGGTGTTGACATAAACCCAAATTCGGTAAAAATCTGTCGTTTACGCTTATGGATTGAGCTGCTTAAAAATGCTTACTACAAAAACGAAACGGAGCTTGAAACGCTTCCAAATATTGATATTAACATAAAATGCGGAAACTCGCTGATTAGCCGTTTTGCCATCGATGCGGATTTAGGGCAAGCCCTAAAAAAGAGCAAGTGGACAATTGACAGCTACCGCCTAGCGGTTTCAACTTACAGAAACGCCCAGAACAAGGAGCAGAAAAGGGAAATGGAACGGCTGATAGCCGACATTAAAAGCGATTTTAGAAGTGAAATTGCGTTGAATGACCCAAAATTAAAGCGTTTACAGAAAATTAAAGGTGAACTTTTCACACTAACAAACCAAACCACGCTCTTTGAAAAATCGAAAAAGGAAAAGGATGATTGGAATAAAAAGGTTCAGAAATTCACCGCTGAGATAAAAAAGTTAGAGGCTGAAATTGAAGAGATAAAGAACAACAAAATTTATGAGAATGCCTTTGAATGGCGGTTCGAGTTTCCAGAAGTTCTGAATGACAAAGGCGATTTTGTTGGGTTTGATGTGGTGATTGGAAATCCACCTTATATTGACATAAGAGCAATAGATTTGCAAAGCAAACAACTTTTTAATTTACTATATCCTTTACAAAAAAACTCTTTTGACTTATACTCTCTTTTTATTGAAAGGGCTTTACAAATTCTTTCAAAAGGAATTTTGCATTTTATTATTCCAAAACCTTATCTATATAACTCTAAATTTGCCCCGATTAGAAGATTAGTTTTTAATTATCAACTAATCGAATTTTTCGTGCATACTGACCTTGTATTTGAAGATGCAAACGTTGAGACTTGCTTATTACAGGTTAAAAAAAATAATACAAGAAATGATTTTGTTATAAAAACTGAAGCAAGTGTATTTAATCAAAGTTATTCAACTGATTACTTGGATGGTAAGCCATTAATTATTGCTGATGATAAAATAATCAACCTATTGACTAAATTGAATTCGTTTCCTAGCCTTGAAAACTTTAGCAAAATTATACGCGGATTAGAACTAGGTAAAAACACCTTAATGAGAGTAGAAGAATCTGAGAATTCGGTAAAATTATTTGCAGGTGAAGCAATTGAAAAGTTCAAGAAATTTGATAATAAGTTCTTTCACGTCAATAAAAACGAATTGAATGATTTTTTGAAAACTAATGAAGGTTTTGAAAAATACCCACGTTTATTAATGAGAAGAGTATCTCAAGAACCAATTGCTACTATTTTTGAATCTGGTGAACCATTTATTAACAATCTTAATAGTGTTTATAACATTCTCTTAAACGATAATTGCGAATACTCTTTATACTTTTTATGTGGTGTCTTAAATTCTAAGGTTTCAAAATTTTACATCCAAAAATCATTTTCTTCTGAAGAAAAACTTTTCCCTTATATAAGGATTGAGCAACTTAAGAAAATTCCTATTCCTCGTTACGATAATAGTGTAGACATTTTGGTTAAGCAACTAATTGACCATTTCGAAAATAGAACAAATAATAATGCCATCGAATTAGAACAAGATATTAATAATAGGGTAAACCAATTGTTTAATTTATCTTCCGAAGAAATCGAATTAATTGAAAACTCATAGAAAAATCAATGCTTCACAGCCACACAAAACTTGTCCCGACCGTTCGGGATTGCCAAGCCGCACGAGCCAACGCTCCTACCAAAGCTTGCCAAACCTGCCAGACGGCAAGGCAGGGAGTGTGCCTGTCCCAACGCACGTGTAAAACCGTAAAGAATGTAGCAAATTTATATGTCGAACCTAAAAACACGACCGAAAATTAATAGCCAGCCATAACAGGGGTCTAGTAAAATGCAGGGATTCAGCGGATAAGGAAACATTCCCGCTTTTTTGTAGCTTCGTAGCGTGGGGTAGGTTAATGTTTCAAACCCCTGCACTATGCACACTCCCGCCGATGGGATGCTTGAATGTACTTTTGAAACAACACATACAAAACGCTAAAACTATTTTACAATAGCATTTACACTTACTATACACCACCTCTAATTGCGATATGAAAGGGAAACTACTAATATTCTCCGCCCCGTCGGGCGCTGGTAAAACAACCATTGTGCGAAGCCTGTTACAAAAGATGCCTAACCTTGAATTCTCCGTTTCGGCGTGTAGTCGAGCCAAACGCGAGGGCGAAGTGCATGGGCACGATTACTACTTTTTGACACCCGATGAGTTTAGAACAAAAATTGACAACAACGAGTTTGTGGAGTGGCAAGAGGTTTACCCCGGTTCGTACTACGGAACATTAAAATCGGAAATTGAGCGAATCTGGGCCAAGGGAAACCACGTAGTTTTTGATGTGGATGTTGTGGGAGGACTTAATCTGAAAAAACAGTTTGCCGATAGGGCGCTGGCCATATTCGTAATGCCACCTTCAATTGAGGCGCTGCGCCTACGCCTTGAACTCCGCGGCACCGAAACACCCGAAAGCCTAACAAAGCGAGTTGGCAAAGCCATGGTGGAGATGTCGTACGCAAAGAATTTTGACAAGATCATTGTAAACGATAACCTTGAGCAGGCCATAGCCATGGCTGAGGGATTGGTTGGAGAGTTTATTTCTTAAGTTGGCAGTTGGCAAATGAGCAGTTGGCAAGGAGAGTTAACAAAAGGTATTGAAAATATAAATGTAAATTAAACCATTATTTAGAGTTGATTTGATAGGAAACCTAAAAAACAATTGACTAAATGGTAGGTAGCTTCAGAGATTTAACTGTATATAAAAAAGCATTTGCTTGGGCTATGGAAATCTTTGATATTACAAAGAGTTTTCCCAAAGAGGAACGGTATGAGCTAACCGATCAGATTAGACGATCATCACGAGCTGTTTGCAGAGCAATTGGAGAAGGATATCGCAAACGCCAGTATCCAAAGCATTTCTCAAGCAAAATGAGTGACGCTGATATGGAAAATACGGAAAGTCAGGTGTCTCTTGATTTTGCCTTTGCATGTAAATACATCACTGATGGTGATTACAACAATTTATTGTCTAAGTCTGAAGAGATTGGTCGCTTATTGAACCATATGATTGAAAACCCTGAAAAGTATATGCCTCGCTCCTAACATTACCAATTGCCAACTGCCAAGTTGCTAACTGCCAATTATTGTATGCATTCGTATTTATAATGAGTCCAAATCATGAAAACAGGTCTCCTCTTCGGCTCCTTCAATCCCATTCACAACGGTCATTTAGCCATTGCTGGGTATATGCTCGAGTTTACCCATTTGGATGAGGTGTGGCTAGTGGTTAGCCCACACAATCCGCTAAAAGAGCAGAGCGAGCTAGCCCCCGATATCCACAGGCTCGAAATGGTTCGTCTTGCTATAGAAGAGTACCAACCCAAAATATCGCTATGCGACATTGAGATGAGCATGCCCCGCCCCTCCTACACCATCGATACGCTTAAAGCCCTTAGGGCAAAGCATCCTATGAGGGAATTCATACTGCTCATGGGCGCCGATTCGATAGACAGCATAGAGAGGTGGAAAGACTACCAATCGTTGCTCGCGAATAACCGAATTATGGTATACCCCCGATTAGGCTCAAATACCGATGAGCTAAAATCGAA
>JAVERU010000107.1:0-10431 GCA_034006965.1 Tenuifilaceae bacterium | reverse complement strand
ACTAATAAGCACGCCACCATTCGCTACCACGCGCTCGATAAATGCTTTAGCAACTTTGCCAGGAACTACTACATCGAAGATCTGGTTGAAGCCTGCAACAAGGCTCTGTACGAATTTGATGGAGCTGTTGAAGGGGTAAAAAAGCGCCAGGTGTTTGATGATATCCGTTTTATGGAGAGCGATCAGGGATGGGCTGTCCCCTTGGTAAAACACAAGGATGGCAGGCGGGTATACTACAGGTATGCCGACAGAAACTTTACCATTAAGAACCAACCGGTGAACGAATCGGAGATTGAACAGATTCGTGACTCATTGAATATACTTAAGCGCTTCGAGGGAATTCCCCAGTTCGAATGGCTCGAGGAGCTATCCGTAAGGCTTGAGGCTACCTTTGGCAAGCGCATTGCCCCAAACCCCATAGTTGGTTTTGAGCAGAACCCCTACCTGAAGGGGCTTAACTTTTTCACTCAGCTATTCAACGCCATTAATAACAAAAGAGCGTTACGAGTGGAGTACCAAAGCTTTAAGCATAGCGAATCTTCTACATTTATTATTCATCCCTACTACCTAAAGCAGTACAATAGCCGCTGGTTTCTGTTTGGGTACAACCAGGATCAGGGAGAGATCAACAACCTAGCCCTCGATAGGATAATTGCTGTTGCAGAAACCGGTAAGGAGTTCATCGAGAATGAGTCCATCGATTTTAACGAGTACTTCGATGATGTTGTTGGGGTTACGGTTGATAAAACCCAACCAGTGGAAAGAATAATGCTTAAAGTTGATAAGCCGCTCTGGCCCTACATTGAGACCAAACCCATACACGGCTCGCAGAGGGTTAAGGAGAGAGCGGACGAATACGTTCTAATTGAGCTACAGCTAAGGATAAACTACGAGCTGGTGTCAACCATCTTCTCGCTGGGCGAGGGTGTGCAGGTGGTTGAACCCGAGGAATTGGTTGCCATGGTAAAGACCAAAGTTTGGCATATGGAAAGAAATTATAAAAGCATAGGCTCCTAATGCAATAATCTATATCCCTAACAAATAGATTGTGCTAAAGCAGCACCGGTAGTATTCCTGCTCATGAAAGATTTGTGGAGCAGCAAGCGTTGCTTGGTTATTTCAAATAAACAGCTACCTTTGCGGTATGTATTAGCATAAGATAGATTTGTATAGAAGTTCTCCTCTCAGTGTAATTTCCTTTGACGACACCTTTCTAAATCACTAGTTTAAGCTAAAATAATTTACGCCAAGGAAGCATTATGTCCCCTTGAACAGATAGGTGATTAATGCTTGTAACAAGGCACTAACCAACAATATTTTATGAACAGAACCCGATCGCTGAGAAAAAGGGATCAAGGTAGTACTAGCTACACAAAATCTTTAAATCGCAAAAAATCAAACAGTACAAAGAATTCGGCAAGCGAAATAGATCCAAAACACTTTGTAAAGAAAGCCACTTCGAGGGAGCAGCCAAAATACGAGGCGTCCTCCACAATTGCCAACCTACCCGTTAACAAGAGAATAGTCAACAACTTGCTTCAGAAGGGCTACGAAGTCCCCACTGAGATACAGGACAAAACCCTCTCATCAATTCTGGAGGGGCGAAACGTGTTAGGGATTGCCCAAACGGGCACAGGTAAAACCGCCGCGTTTCTTGTACCGCTTATTCACAACCTTACTAACACTCCAGCAGCTTTTCAGGTGCTTATTATTGCACCAACACGGGAGCTTGCCGTGCAAACAGACACCGAGTTCCGGAGCATTGCCAAAGGGCTTGGGATGCACAGCAACTGCTTTATTGGGGGGACCAGTGTTTATGCCGATATTCAAAAACTTCGCAAACCTTGTCACTTTGTAATAGGAACGCCGGGTCGTTTGGCCGACATGGTGAGGCAGGGCGCTCTTAACCTTACCCATTTCAGTACGGTTATACTCGATGAGTTTGACAGGCTACTGGATATGGGCTTTGCTAAGGAAATTGAGCGCTTAGTCGAAGGTATGGACAACAGGAAACAAACTATCCTTTTCTCAGCAACCGAAGAGAAGGGGCAAAAACAGCTAATCAACAAATTAATTGCAAATCCGGTAGAGATTAGGGTGAACAACGGCAATGCATCGGCCGACACGGTTGATCAGGATATTGTAACCGTTAGGAACGGTGAGAATAAGATGGATCTGCTGCTGGGAATGATTAGAGACGAATCGTTTGAGAAGGTGCTAATTTTTGCCGAGACCAAGCGATGGGTTAGCCGAATTTGCAAGGATCTGCGCCGCTCCGGCATAAGGGTTGATGAAATTCACGGAAATAAATCCCAGAACTACAGGATTAAGGCCCTAAACTCTTTCAAGGATAAAAGCATTCAGGTTTTGGTAGCCACCGATGTGGCGGCTAGGGGGCTCGACATATCCCAAGTATCACACGTAATAAACTATCAACAACCAAGGAATATGGATAGCTATATCCACAGGATTGGTCGTACTGGCAGAGCGGGAAACAGTGGAAAAGCAATTACATTTGTTAACTAGAAGGAATCACATTCAAAAACTATTCGTTATGAATGCAATGACAATGGTTCTTAACGAATATAACATCTAGGGTAATTTGTTTTGGCTCTAGCCTAAAAGTACTAGCCTACGTGCAGCAGGGAACAATGAGCCTAAACGCTGTTAATGCGAAAGTAATTGACTAGCAAAACATGTAAACAACCACTAGTGACCGACTAAAACTTTAAAGATATTATTAGGTTCTTGGCTTCACTTCGTTTTGCTCTGAATGACAGGTATATGCTTTTAAGTGAATATGGTGGCGAGGGTGAGTTGGCGGCAAGGCCGCCAACTCACCCTCGCCACCCCCTAAGTACCACATAAACACCAGTCATTCAGAACGCCTGCCTGAACGACTTAGTCAGGCAGGAAGTGAAGAATCTTATCATTCTTTGTCGGACACCAACGAATGTTTTACTTCAACCTTGCACTTCCGTAACGAACTTTAACCTTCACACTTTTATTAGTATTCTCATTATTCCCTACCCGGCCATTCACCGACAATCGGTTATTGCTCTCTATTCGGCTAACCCGAGCGGGGCTATGGTGGCTAACACTACCATACGAAGCCTCCCCATCGATACTGTACGAAACGGACTCTGGGATGGGGGCATATATACTACCGTAGCTCCCCTCGAACGAGATATTCTCGAACCCAGGCGATACTGTCTCTATCCTAACATCGCCATAACGGCTCTTCACGTTCAACTTTTTGCTTAGATTTTTGATGCGATAGTTGGTATATCCGCTCTCCCCCACCAAGTTGGCAACATTGCCAATGGTATAGCTGTCGTACTTTGACTCTAACACAAGCGAGCTGAGCTCTTCAATCGAAATCTTTGAGTACTTACTTAGAACAACCAACGCTTGTCCCTTCACAATATCTAGGTTTGCATACTTTACATCCAGCCTCATCCAGCTCACCTCATCAATTGATGCATTTCCGTAGCCCAGGGTTACCTGGCTCAGCGGATCGTTGGAACCGTAAACAATTCGGTTGGCCTTTAGGTTGCCGTACTTCACATCAATTTTCGACAGGCCTGTAAGCTCGTCGATAAACATATCGCCATACTTATTCCTCAAGTCGGCATCCACATGCTTAGGCATTCTAATTGTATAGTCGATGCTGAGCTCCTTAGTAGATGTTCCAAAGTTGAAGTTGCTAACGGAACGCATGAGCCGTTCATCAATTTCGGTTGTGCCCCTTACCTGCGTTCCAACCTGCTCAAGGGTAACATTAATGGCCGAGAGCATACGTTCTGCCCTATCGGCGCTGGGATGCTCAACCTTAACCACAACATCTATGGCAATGCTATTCTTATCCCAGTTTTCAACCACCACCTGGCCAAAACGATTGCTGATGTATAGCTCGGCCCCTTTTTCGATGCTAAATTCCTGGCTATAGGATTTGCTTAGCTCCTTGCCAAACAAGGTTTTAGTAGGTACCGAAAGGCCAACTAGAACCACCATTGCTAGTATTACATATAATCTATTCGATTTCATTTTGATATAGCTTTTATTTGTTAAACTTATTTACACTTTGCATTCTCTGAATTATCCCATCTAAAACATCGAGCTGGGCTTGATAGTACCGTGTTAGCACAAATGCAGCCCTTTCGGGGTGTGGGCTTTGGGCTATATCGCTAATAACATATTTGTAGCTAGCATTCATATCATCAAAAGCTTGGGCTATCTCATCCTCAAAAGGTTTCAGGTCACCGGTTAGCATCTTAGCAATTACCACCTGCTTATGGTTAACCTGCGATTGGTAGTACTCGTCTATCTGAACCATTTCGGGCGAAAGCTTAACCGAAGCCAAACCTGACTCGATAGGGCCAAGCACTCCAGCCGCATTAAGCAGCAGGCTAAGGCTTGCCGTTAGTATTACTCCCGCAATGGCCGCTGCGCTGGCCACCAACCACAGGTTAGGCCTTTTGGTTCTGTTTGCTAATTCCAACCTACTGTTAAACCTATCGAAATGCCCCTTTGGAGGATCATCGACATCGAGCTGCGCCCGGTTCTGTTCGATAAAGCTTTGTAATCTGTCCATAGCAAATAGCATTACACTTTTATTCTTAGCATTTCGCCCAAGCGCTTCTTGGCTCTTACCGCCTGCGATCGAGCTGTGGAGGCCGTAATCCCCAATAAATCGGCAATCTCATCATGGCTGTACCCCTCAATGTAGAACAATGTTACCACCACCCTATACCCATCAGGAAGTTCCCTTATAGCATTCATGAGCTGCTCTACCGACACGGGCGCAAAATTGTAGTCCTCTTCATTGGTATCATCGCTTAACCCGTAGGCCTCGTCGATGGAAACCTGAGGCAGCTTTCGTTTTTTCACAAAATCGAGGGCCGTATTAACCACAATTCGTTTAAGCCAAGCCCCAAAGCTAACCTCGTTTCTGTAGGTGTTAATCTTATCGAAAGCCTTAAAGAACGCATCTTGCATAATATCCTCGGCCTCTGCTGCATTGCCCACAATCCTAACGCTTGTATTGTACATGGCCCGGTGGTACAACCTGTAAATCTCGAACTGAGCGCTGCTATCACCCTTTCTACAACGGTTAATCAGCGCCTGATGAACATTGGGATACTTGCCTTTGCCACTCATACTGCTGGAGTAATGACGAAGCGATGAACCTTATGCTGCATATGGGCACACTATTTTTTTGCAAAGTAGCACAAAAAAATGTTTGGAACAATTGATATTTAGATGGATTACCTTACGCACATAATATTCCGCAACACATTATAGCTATTACCTTACCACAACGTATTATCTTTGCCAACTTCAAATAAATCATTTTACAAATCGTTTAAAAACCAACAAATGAACCGAAGCATTTTTGCTAACAGCACCCGCAGGGTATGCTTCCGTCGTTGGGGAAACAAGTCGTACAGCGTTTTTGCCAGCCTAAAGTTGCTGGTTAAAGTTAGCGTGCTATCGGCATCGTACAGCCTCCTGGCCATGCCATTTGAGGTTAGCGCACAGCCCGATACCATAAGCCTACGCACAAACGTTGATATCGACGAGGTGGTGATAAGCACCCCCCAGCCGGCGAGCACTTACTCCGAGCTAATGCGGGCGGTGACAGTGGTCACCAACGATGAGTTTTCGCAGCTACCCGTAGCCAACCTACACGAGCTACTAAGGAGCATAGCCAGTGTAGATATCCGCCAGCGTGGTGGGCATGGAGTTCAGGCCGACCTGATGATTAGAGGCGGCTCATTCGACCAAACCCTTATCCTTCTCAACGGTATTAACATCACCGACCCCCAAACGGGACATCACAACCTAAACATCCCAATCGATTTAGAATCAGTTGAACGTATTGAGCTGCTGCAGGGCCCAGGCGCAAGGGTTTATGGGCCGGGGAGCTTCAGCGGAGCAATTAACATCATCACTTCATCAAAAGAAAAAGAGTTTGCCCAGATTCAGGCTACAGCAGGTGATTACGGGCTGCTAAGAACCAATGCATCAGCAGCGTTTGGGCAAGGCTCCTCCAGCTTTTTTGTGGCAGCATCGTCAGCCAAATCGAATGGATACATTAAGAACTCCGACTTCAGCCAGCACAATCTCTTTGCTCACGGGCAGCTAAAAACTAGCATGGGTAGTATTGATATTCAGGCTGGTTTTCAGGACAAAGCCTTTGGTGCCCAAAGTTTTTACACCCCCAAATACCCCGATCAGTTTGAGCAAACAGGCACATTCTTCTCTTCCCTAAGCCTGAGCGGTAAGGCTCAAGGGATTACAATAACACCCACTATCTATATCCGAAGTCATAACGACAGATTCGAACTATTCCGCAACCAAAGGCCTGAGTGGTACCATGGGCACAACTACCATAGCACAATGAGCTGGGGTGGGAAAATTGCAGCAGCTGCCTTGCATGAGCTCGGGAGAACACGCACGGGTTTAGAATTTCGAAATGAGCAAATCCTAAGCAACGTGCTAGGCGATCCACTCAGCACTCCCAGAGCCATCAAAGGATTTGCCGATACGCTATACACCCATGGCCACAACAGATCGCTGGTTAACCTTTTTGTCGACCACACCATTTATCTCAATAGGCTTGTGGTATCGGGTGGAGGGATTGTAACCCACAGCAATCGCTATGGTATAAATTGGAATTACGGCATTGACCTTAGCTATAGGCTTATGAAGAGACTAAGCGTATATGCATCGGCTAGTAACGCCGTACGGTTTCCAACATTTACCGATTTATACTACAGCGGCCCAACCAACCAGGGTAATATCAACCTAAAGCCCGAGCATGCTGCTAACTATGAGCTTGGGCTAAAGCTAAGCGGGGGTATGCTTAACGCTAACATTGCAGGTTTTCATCGACGGGCTACGGATGTTATCGATTGGGTAAAAGTAGCTGATGAAGAGAAATGGCACACCATGAACCATACTCATATAAATACTACGGGACTAGATATTCAAGCCCAAATTGCACAAGTAAAGAGCATTCCATTGGTAAGAAGCATAACGGCAAGCTATACTTTTTTACACTCGGACAAAGATAGCTACGAGTTGCAATCGTACTATGCATTGGACTATCTTAAGCATAAGCTGGCCATAAGCCTAAACCATGAAGTGCACAAACAGGTTGGCGCCTCATGGACCCTGCAGTGGAATAGCCGTGTAGGCACGTACACTGCATTCCCCGAAAATATAGAGACATCCTATACTCCGTTTGCTGTTGTGAACTTTAGGCTCTACGCTGATTTTGGAAGAATTATGACATTTGTTGATGCACAAAACCTAAGCAACGAGAGGTATGTAGACATTGGAAACATTGAACAACCGGGCAGATGGGTGTCGGTTGGATTCAGGTACTCGATGGAACTACCACAACGAAAAGCTGAGGAGCATTACAGCGAAAAATAAAAAAATGTTAAAAAATGTGTTCAAACCGTACTCATTTAATATAACGATTACTATTTTTATAAGTCGAAAATTGTACAACCAAAAAAAACCCAAAAACGATGAAAAAGACTAATTTACTTATGGTTAGCATTCTGCTAACATTTGCATTCGCTTTCGCTTCATGCGGATCGGCTGGTGAAAAAGCAAAAACTGAAAAAGCAGAGGTTGAATTTGAGCAGGCAGTAAAAGATACCTGCCAGCATGCGGTAAAAGATACCTGCCAGCATGCAGCCAAAGACAGTTGCGCTACTGCGCATGCTGAGAAAGCAGAGAACTGCGATCACGACCATGAGAAAAGCGAAGAGTAGTAAAGCAACGCGTATTACCAAAAAGCCGCAGCTTATGCTGCGGCTTTTTTCGTGGTCTTAATATATAATGGCAATTAGAGCAATCCAGCAAGAAAGTTTATGAAACCGGTACCAATCTCACCCGTTTGGTAGTTAAACTCCGACCCCCTTAGGCTATGTGGAATTAGGTACACCACAATGGTAACCACCGAAGCGACAACTGATACCCAACGATAGTCCTTCTTCCAATTGGCAATAATCGCTACCGCCCATACTACAAACATTATAAGGGTTTTATTGTCGGTTAGGTCGTATCCAAGGGGAAAGCCAGTCCAGTAATGATCAAAAGCAAACTTTTGCACAATGGGGCCAAACACTAAGCCGCCAACGAAGATGAAAGCAATGGCCATTACCCCCCAAAACTTAAAGCGATTATTATTGAACACAGCCATAAATCCTGCCAAATTACTAAATATCAACGCCACAAACATAAGGATGATATGGGGTATTAATGCCCAAGCAGGGGCAGAACCTTTATACCGAATAACAATGGGCTCATCATCAGGAAGAATGTATTTTTTACCATCGAAAGAATTCTCCAGCTCAATGTAATACTCAAGCTTTGCAGCCTTCTGCGATATGGCCGGCAGGTACGATACAAAGGCATCCTCCTCAGGCCAAAATGGTGGGTTAAGGATCCAAGCTGTATCCACTGGGTATGGACGATGGTAAAGCCTTGCAGTCCAGTCCCACGACAAAGGGGGCAGCTCTATCCTTAGCTCCTTGTCGATATTGTGGCTGCGGGGAAAAGTAGCTGAAATGGTTGTAGAGTCATCAATCTGTACACTAACACTCTTAGGGTACGTAGGGCCTGTTTGACGTTGAAAAAAGGCGGCAGCCAGCGTTAATATAACTGCTGCCAGCCAAAACCAGATAGTTTTCTTCATAATTTAAAAGATTAAGGCATATAATATTAATTGATTTTAAAGCAGAACAAGCACCACCTTTGTTTCACCATTTCGCCTAAATTCAAGCGAAATGGATGAACCCGGGCTGAGCTCCTGCAACCTGAACATGTAATCATGAATGTTCTTTACAGGTTTTCCATTTATGGCGGTGATTACATCATTCTTTTGTAACCCTGCGGTATGGGCTGGCTGATTCTCGGTAACAGCCAATACCTTTAATCCATTGTTGGTAGCACCGCTAACATCGGGCATAATACCTAACCTAACCTTTAGCTCCTGACCGTGCCGCGATGTGGGTTGCGATGGACCCGCCTCCTGAAAAGTTAACCGTGATGAAGCGTTGGCAATTTCATGAATGACATCATAAATATACCCTGTGGCCATAGCTAACCCATCAAAGTTAATTCTATCAATATCATCGTTAGGTGTATGGTAATCGGTATGTGGGCCTGTACTGAAAAAGATAACGGGGATATTATATGCGTAGAAACTTGCGTGATCCGATGGGCCGTAGCCCTGTGGCGATAGGGCCAAGCTAAAATTGTACGCCTCATTTGCTTTGATAAGCAACTCCTCAGCTTCAACCGATGTTTTTACACCACCCACCTGAAGCTCCATTTCCTCGTTTAGCCTACCTAACATATCGATATTAATCATGGCCACAATGGAGTCGAGGGGCACAATTGGGTTCTCAACAAAAAAGCGCGACCCAAGCAAACCTTGCTCCTCGGCGGCAAAGGCAACTACCAGCACGCTCCGCCTTGGCTTGGCATGGGCTATCTTTTGCGCAATCTCCAGTATAGCCGCAACACCCGAAGCGTTATCGTCGGCGCCGTTATGTACCGCAAGGGTATCGGGCATTCTGCTTGACGAATTCTTGCCGCCCATGCCAATATGATCGTAGTGGGCACCCAACACAACAAGCTGATTTTTAAGCATTGGGTCTGCACCCTCAACCTTACCAATAACATTCTGGGTGCTCTTTTTATTGGTTATGATATTGGTGCGAGCGCAAATATTTGCTGGCACAACGAATGAAAGGGGTTGCCTTGTATCGAGAATCCTTTTCTCTAGCTCGGCGATGGTACGTCCTGTAGGTTGCAAAATATAATTGGCCACCGATCGCTGAAGGTGCACTACTGGTATCTCAATACTAAAATTTTTCTGCTTCGACACCACCAGTTGATCTCGCTTATCGAACGTAGCCCCAGACACAAGGATTACACCCGCAGCCCCCTGATCTTTAGCCACCATCGCCTTATACCTATCGCTACCATAGTTCGATAAGGGGCTGGCAGGGTCATCACCCAGTGGGTTTCCCCTAAGGAGCACCACCCATTTATCGGTTACACTAACATTGGCATAATCGTCCCAAATCAGGGTATCGGAAAAAAAACTAATGCCGTACCCGGCAAAAACGGCAGTTGAAACCAGCGTGTCGGATGACGAGAAAGGAAAAACCATAAAATCTTTCCTCAAATCAAAGTATTTTCCGTTTACCGAAAATAAGTTATTATACCCAATATCCTGATTATCGATAAATTCGATGAACTGGTAACCGTTGCGACTAAGCAGTTCGAGGCCACTTTCGCTCATTACATCCTTAATGTACTTAGCGGCTACCCTATCGTAGGCAGTGCCTGGCAGGCGTCCCATGAGCGAATCGGATGCTAAAAAGTCGATATGAGCATACA
>JAVERU010000182.1:0-4367 GCA_034006965.1 Tenuifilaceae bacterium | reverse complement strand
ATTACTTTAATGCACGCAGTCAAAAGGTTTTCTCCGAGGAGTACAACCTGGGGCAAAAACATGGAAAGTTTATTATCTACTACCCAACAGGAGAGATTTTTGAGCAGGTGCTCTGGCAAAACGACAAGAAAAGTGGTGCAACAACTCAGTTCTACCTCAATGGCCAAATCAAATCGTTAATTTTTTACGAGGATGGTACCGAGCACGGCCCTGTACGGCTTTACTACCCCGACGGAGAAAAAAGGCTTGAGGGGAAATATGCTCATGGCCTAAAAGATGATGCCTGGAAATTTTACGATGGCCACGGTAAACTAGTGAAACAGGTTACCTACATTAAAGGCATCGCAGAAAACCACGATGAACTTGTTGAGCAAGAAACCAAGGAGCTTGATGAGCTGTTACGCAATGTAGGTAAATATCAGGATCCTGATTTTGAGGATTTTGTGGGAGGTCAAAGGTATTAGTTAAAAACATAAAGGCTGCTAAAAATAGCAGCCTTTAAATATTAACCCAAATCCTCACTACCTAAAGAGCATAGGAACCAAATCAACCACGCGGTTTGAGTAGCCCCACTCGTTATCGTACCACGAAAGGATTTTAACGGTTTTACCGTTCACCATGGTAGCCGATGCATCGAAGATCGAGCTGTGTGAATTATGCACAATATCAACAGAAACAATTGGATCTTCGGTATACTCAAGAATTCCCTTCATTGGGCCTTCAGCAGCCTTCTTAATAGCAGCATTCACCTCTTCCTTGGTCACTTCTCTTTTTAAGATTACGGTTAGGTCAACCAGCGATCCGGTTGGTACCGGAACACGAACGGCCAATCCATCGAGCTTCCCTTTAAGCGAAGGGATAACCTTGCCAACAGCTTTGGCTGCACCAGTGGTGGTAGGAATCATTGAAACGGCGCAAGAGCGAGCCCTGCGAAGATCGCTGTGGGGAGCATCCAGAATACGCTGATCGTTGGTGTAGGCGTGAATGGTGTTCATCAAACCATTATCGATACCAAACTCATCGTTAAGCACTTTGGCTACAGGAGCTAGACAGTTAGTGGTGCATGAAGCATTCGACACACACTGATCCTCAGGCCGTAAGTCTTCATCGTTAACCCCAAGAACAACCATACGGTCAATCTCATCCTTCGAAGGAACACAAAGAATCACCTTTTTTGCACCATTCTTAATATGGTCACCATATCCACCCTTTTCGCTTTCGCGCTTGGTAAAAATACCTGTCGACTCCACAACCACATCGGGAGTTTGAGCCCACTTAATGTTGATGGGGCTACGCTCGGCATGCACAGGATACTTCGTTCCATTTGCAATTAGCGCGGTCTCATCGTAGCTAACCGCTCCGTTGAATTTACCCTGGGTTGAGTCGTATTTTAGAAGATGAGCTAGCGTTTTTGTGTCAGTTAAATCGTTAATCCCAACGATCTCAATGTCGGGGCGCTCAAGAGCAATCTTGAAAACATTGCGCCCAATACGGCCGAAGCCGTTAATAGCAACTTTAATTTTTGCCATAGCCTTTTGGTTTTTTTAAGTTAATATAATACAACTGTGTGCAGTAGAAGTCTCAGAATTCAGTTCAAAGGTACAAAAAAATATAAATAGCTAAACCCGATACAAGCTGAGCACTGCTTGAAATAAACGCAAACGGTTGAGCTCACAGTCGCAGTGGGGATTAGCCATTTGTAGATTGGCTGTAGACAATTAGCTGCCTAATAAGTCCAGAATCTCCTCCTTCGATTTAACAGGATTTAACCCTTGCTCTGAACCAAGTTTAAGCATTAGCGCGTAGGCTTCGTCAAAATCATTCTTAATATCTCCATCAAGTATTGCCTCCTTAATGGTATCTTTTATTATTCCAACCGGCCTGCTGGGTTCAATGCCGAAGACAGCCATAATAATCTCGCCTGTAACTGGGGGTTGGAAGTTACGAATGGCATCTTTCTCCTCAATCTCCACTAGCTTTTTGCGTACCAGCTTAAAGTTGGCCAAGTAGCGCTTTACCTTGGCATCATTCTTTGAGGTGATATCGGCTTCGCAAAGGGTCATGAGGTCATCAATATCATCACCAGCATCGAATAGCAGACGGCGCACAGCCGAGTCGGTTACATCATCGCTCGAGAGGATAATGGGCCTAAGGTGAAGGTGAACCAACTTCTGCACGTACCTCATCCTGTCGTTTAGTGGTAGCTTGAGCCTACGAAATATCTTAGGCACCATCTTTTGCCCCACAAACTCATGCGAATGGAAGGTCCACCCCTGCCCCTTTACATACTTTTTGGTTAAAGGCTTGGCAATATCATGCAGTAAGGCAGCCCAGCGCAACCATAGGTTGTCCGATTTTTCTGCCACATTGTCAAGCACCTGAAGCGTGTGGTAAAAGTTATCCTTATGATTATGGTTTTGCACCGTATCGACCCCCTTTAGGGCACTAAATTCGGGGAAGAACTGCTCAAGCAACCCTGTTTGCTCTAGCAGCAAAAATCCATCCGAGGGTTTTTTCGATAAGATTATCTTATTCAGCTCATCAACAATCCGTTCTATCGAGATGATTTGTAAACGCTCCTTATTAACCGAAAGTGCCCTAAATGTTTCACGCTCAATATCAAACTTTAGCTGAGTTGCAAACCTAACTGCACGCATCATACGTAAAGGGTCATCGGAAAAAGTTTTGCTGGGATCTAAGGGGGTACGAATGATCCTATCCTCAATATCGGCAACTCCATCGAAGGGATCGACCAGCTCGCCAAAGCTACTGGGATGCAAACTTATTGCCAGGGCATTGATAGTAAAGTCTCGCCGAAGCTGATCGT
Source organism: Tenuifilaceae bacterium (assembly GCA_034006965.1). GTDB lineage: Bacteria > Bacteroidota > Bacteroidia > Bacteroidales > Tenuifilaceae > Perlabentimonas. Next base: position 1,540 of record JAVERU010000182.1, on the reverse strand, counting down.
CCTCAATGGTGCCATCCTCTACCACAGGTTTCCTCGAGTCGGCGCGATATGACTCCTTCCTAGCCCCTACCAGCTCCACCTCCCAGTTGCCCACCTTTAGCTGAGCCGTTCCAAAACGCTTAAAAACAGTTACCCGTTTTACCCTCAACTTTTTGGCTAAACGTTCTGCCATCTCAATTCCTGAGCCCTGGACCACAATATCAATATCTTTTGAATTTCGCTTTAAAAAGATATCTCGAACAAATCCTCCCACCACGTAGGTGGGCCTATCTAGCTCACCAGCAACTTCCGAAACGGCTTTAAAAATCTTACTATCTATATATTCGTGCATAATGCTAACTGACATTCCACTTAGTAAACCTGACAAAATTACAACATATTAGCAATACTTTGTATGGCCATACTTTACCTATGACACTAGTAATTACCCCCAAATGCTACCCAATACGTTGTTTTACATATTGTTACAACACAACACCTCGTTCAATATTTAATTCAATAAATAGTTGAAAATATTTTATGGAATGCAATTTGTTATCTAACTATCTACATATTTACTTAATTTAATCAAAATAAACTATGAAACTATTACAAACCGCTGTACACGAGATTGAGACAGCAGCAGAACTTGAGAAAATTATTAGTGAGAACGAAAACGTTATGGTGTGCTGTGGCCGTATGGGCCCCATGTGCATCCCCGTGTACGATGTGATGGAAGAGCTGGAAGAGGAACGTCCGAACGTGAAATTTTACTCCATGGCTTTTGATACACCCGAAGCAGGGATCATAAGAAATGCTCCTATGTGCAGCAGCTTTATGGGTTTACCCTTTACCGTGTACTATAAAAACGGTAAAATGGTTAAGGCCACCACTAGCATACAGAACAGAAAGCAGATTACCGATATTCTCGATGAGTACTTGAGCTAATCGACCACAAACAAGAAAATAATTTTAGCTTTAGGTTAAAAGAGATGGACGAAGTTTTTGATGTAATGATTGTAGGCGCAGGTGCCGCGGGGCTTACCGCAGGCATCTACGCCTCAAGGGCTAAGCTAAGCACGGTAATACTTAACGAAGGGGCTATTGGTGGACAAATGGTGCTAACCAACGAGATTGCTAACTACCCCGGTGTTGAGACTACCAACGGCTTTGTTTTGGCCAACACTATGAAGAAGCAGGCCAAGGACTTTGGCTGCAAAATAAAATCGAACGTAAAAATTGTTGAGTACAAGCTGAACGAAAAGATAAAGTCAGTAGTGCTCAACGATGGCCGAACCTTTAGCGCCAAAACGGTAATCCTTGCACAAGGAGGGCGTCCACGCTCATTGAACATTCCTGGCGAGGAAACGTTTAAAGGCAGGGGTATCTCATACTGCGCCACATGCGATGGTGAGTTTTTCACCGATAAGGAGCTTATTGTGGTTGGCGGAGGCAACTCAGCCCTTGAGGAGGCAGTAACGCTAACCAAGTATGCAACCAAAGTAACCATAGTGCATCAGTTCGATCACTTTCAGGCCTTCGAGCATGCAGTGCAGGAAGC
>JAVERU010000159.1:0-5975 GCA_034006965.1 Tenuifilaceae bacterium | reverse complement strand
ATAGCAATTACTACAAGGCACTTTTTGATGATGCCCTTTATGTAGTTGATACCAAAAACGAGGAAACACCTCAAAAGTCGGTAACGGTATACTCTACCCCAACCTGCTCATGGTGCAACACGCTAAAAGCGCATTTGCGTAAGCACCGCATTAGGTTTACCGATATTGATGTGTCGCGAAACCAGAGTGCTGCCGATGAGATGGTAAGGCGATCGGGTCAACGAGGAGTACCGCAAACCGATATTGGTGGCGAGATGATCGTGGGCTTCAATCAGGCTAGAATAAACGAGCTGTTGAACATAAGATCATAAGTGCTTAGGCATTCATAAAAAAATTTGTAACTTAATTTCTTTTGAATTAGCTATGAAAGAATTACAACCAGTTAACCAAAATGTGCTGTTGGACTTACCCACCGACAGCGAAGAGGCCAGAACTGCATCGGGAATAATTATACCCGACACGGCTAAGGAGAAGCAAAACATTGCCCGCGTTATGGCGATGAGCAATATAGATAACCCGGAAATCGCCGTGGGCGATGAGGTTATGTATAATGGTTTCAGCGGTACCGAAACGGAGTTCGAAGGGAAAAAGTACCTGCTTATTCAGTACTCCGACATCATGGCCAAAATTGTTGAAACCGATGAAATTTAATTAACAGGGAGCGCTGCTCCCAATTCTAAAAATCCAAACAGAGACAATTATGTTAGAACACTTGACCATGGAAACATTCAAATCGAAAGTTTTCGATTTTGAGAAGAATACCGAATGGAAATTTGAGGGCGATAAGCCTGCAGTTATCGATTTTTATGCCGACTGGTGTGGACCCTGCAAAATGGTTGCCCCAATCCTTGAGGAGCTATCAAAGGAGTACGATGGCAAAATTGATATCTACAAGGTAGATACTGAAGCACAGCAGGAGCTTGCTGGACTATTTGGCATTAGAAGCATCCCCTCTATCCTCTTCATCCCTATGGATGAAAAGCCTCAAATGGCAGCAGGCGCTTTGCCAAAGGATACCTTTAAGCAGGCGTTTGCCGATGTGCTAAAGGTGAACTAAGGGAATAACCCCCCAAAAAAGCGGAGGCAGAAAGGAAAGTATTCTGCCTCCGCTTTTAAAACTATAACCCAAAAATCTAACGCTTAATAGTAGCCTCCCTATCGGGTCCAACTGATACAATTTTGACAGGCACCCCTGTTTCCATTTCAATAAACCTTATGTAATCAACCAGTTCCGCTGGAAAATCGGCTTCGGAGCGGATCTCGGCTAAAGAGGTGTTCCAACCCTTAAACTCCTGGTAAACGGGTTCTATCTCGGCATCAAACTCGTAGGGCATAATCTGTGTTTCCACACCATTCACATTGTAAGATGTTGCGACCTTAATGGATGTGAAAGTATCGAGCACATCGGCTTTGGTCATAATGAGAGCAGTTACCCCGTTAATCATCACAGCGTACTTAAGAGCAACCAAATCGAGCCAGCCACATCGGCGCGGACGACCAGTGGTTGATCCGTACTCATTTCCCTCGCCGCGCAGCTTTTGGCCAACCTCATTGTCCAACTCAGTAGGGAATGGACCTGAACCAACTCGTGTACAATATGCCTTAAATATACCATACACCTCACCAATGGCGCTTGGCGCCAAACCCAATCCTGTGCAAGCTCCGGCACAAATGGTATTGGATGAGGTTACAAATGGGTATGAGCCGAAATCGATATCGAGAAGGGAACCTTGTGCCCCTTCGGCCAATATCTTTTTCCCATCATTCCGATAGCGATTGATTTCGTACTCCGAATCTATCAGTTGAAACTGCTTGATTACTTCTAGGCCTGCAAACCAATCGGCTTCGTGCTGCTCAATATCTGCCTGATAGTCGTATTGGCTTAGTATATCCTTGTGCTTGGCTTTAAGCAGGTTGTATCGATCTGTAAAATCAGTCCGAATGATATCGCCCACTCTCAGCCCATTCCGACCTGTCTTATCCATATAGGTTGGGCCAATCCCCTTAAGGGTTGAGCCAATTTTACTTTTACCCTTAGCAGCCTCGGATGCGGCATCGAGCTCACGATGGGAAGGGATGATTAGGTGAGCCTTTTTGGAGATGAAAAGGTTTTTAGTGGGCTCAACACCCAGCTTACGGAGCGAGGCTATTTCCTTCGCAAAAATCACTGGATCAATCACCACGCCATTGCCAATAATATTTATGGACTTCTGGTGAAAAATGCCCGAAGGAATGGTGTGGAGAACATGCTTAATGTTATTGAACTCGAGAGAGTGTCCAGCATTTGGGCCACCCTGAAAGCGAGCAATAACATCGTAGCTTGGGGTTAGCACATCAACAACTTTTCCCTTGCCCTCATCGCCCCACTGAAGGCCAAGAAGTACATCAACTTTCATACAGATAACGCTTAAAATGGTTGGGAAATGCGCAACAAATGCCGGCCATTAGGGTCCGGCATCGTGCATATTTCATGCTATAAAGTTACAACTTTTTGGGGGTTGTTTCAAAAGTTTAAGCCGTAAAATAAGAATAATGTTCAGCAGTTTTTCGAGAATGTCCCCTAAGCAGGTTTCTCATCGTTCTTTGCGCTCATACACTTGCTGCAAATTCCATAAAAATACAGCGAGTGATGGGATATTTTAAAATTCATCGATTTGCTTGCTGTATTCTTAATTTCCTGAATACGGGGGTCGCAAAACTCAATAACACTTCCACACTGGGTGCAAATAAGATGATCGTGCTGCCGACACTCGTATGCTTTCTCAAAAACGGCGATATTTTTACCAAACTGATGTTTAACCACCAGGTTGCACTCAAGCAATAGCTCTATGGTATTATATAATGTTGCTCTGCTAACCCTGTAATTCTTATTCTTCATATATATATACAGGGTCTCAATATCGAAGTGCCCCTCGCGTGAGTATATCTCCTCAATAATTGCAAACCGTTCTGGAGTCTTCCGGTGCCCTTTCTTCTCAAGGTACTCGATAAAAATTTTTTTAACAGAGTCTAAGGTGTTATCGCATCCCATGGTAACCGTAGTTTAAATTTAGAACAGATAAAAATAGTAATTGTGCGGGATACTTTCAAATTTTTTGATGAAATTTTACGTGGAATCGTATTAAACAACATTACAGGATAGTAACGAAGGCTAGCTATCGAAATTTTCTATTCGTTTCACTGAGTCAACCCCCTTTATTCGCATTACATTACCAATAAGGTTATTGAGGTTTGCTGCATTATGCACATACAGGTCGATAGAGCTTTCGAAAATACCATCATGGCTTTCAATTTGGAGCTTACGGATATTAACCCTCAGCTCATCGGATATTACCTTAACCAGCTCACTAAGGATGCCTGAACGATCCATACCCCTTACCTCAACCCGAGCAAGGAAAGATAACACTTTGTGAGTTGTCCACTTGGCCGATACAATTCTATCGCCATGGCGAGACATCAACCTGATGGCCTCGGCACAGGTAACCTTATGCACCACCACATTCTCTTCGGATGTAATGTATCCAATAACATCGTCACCCGGTATTGGGTTGCAGCAGGGTGCAACAATATATGAGGTGGTCTCGTCATCGCCAAGCTCGCGCAACAGGTAAGGCTTTTGGGTGTCAAACTTCATTGACTTGCCCCCTTGCTCAACCTCATCCTTTTGCTGTAACTTTTTCTTATGAGCCGATTTGTAGAACTGAAGTTCCCAATACCTAATCCATTTGCTCTTGGTGTTCTTTCTAAGAATTTTTTTAAGGTTATCGAGCGATATTAACCCCGCCCCCACCTTGCTATACAGCTCGTCTTTTGATATCACCTCGTAGGCGGGCAGAATCTTTTTAAACACCCGCGACGATGGCTGTATTCCATATTCTGCCAACTTTTTCTCTACCAACTGTTTGCCCTTCTCAATCCTATTCTTTGTTTCAGCTTTAAACGCAGCCTTAATGGCCGACTGGGCCTTAGCTGTTTTTACAAATTTTAGGGAGTTCGACGAGGGTTTCTGTGTGCTTGCGGTAATAATCTCAACCTGATCGCCACTGGAAAGGGTATGGCTTAAAGGAACCAGCTTGTGGTTAACCTTTGCACCAATGGCCTTGTTACCAATCTCGGTGTGGATCTCATACGCCAGATCGAGTGCGGTAGAACCGTTGGGTAATGTTTTGGTTTCTCCTTTAGGAGTAAACACTATGATTTCGGATGAGAATAGGTTGAGCTTAAACTCATCAAGAAAATCGAGGGCATCGGTTTGGGGATTCTCCAGCAGATCGCGTACCTGGGTAATCCACTTTTCGAAAACACTTTCCTGGGTAGTGGTATCCGATTCTTTATACTTCCAATGGGAGGCAAATCCTTTCTCAGCAATCTCGTTCATCCGCTGCGAGCGTATTTGCACCTCAACCCATTGCCCATGCGGGCCCATTACGGTGCAATGTAATGCCTCGTAACCGTTGGCCTTTGGAGTGCTGACCCAATCGCGAATTCTTTCGGGTTTGGGTTTGTAAATGTCAGTTATAAGGGAGTAAATGTGCCAACACTGGGTTTTCTCAGGGATGTGTGGATAGGGATTAAAGATAATGCGAATAGCCAACAGGTCATAAATATCTTCGAAGGCCACATTCTTGGTTTGAATCTTTTTCCAAATAGAGTAGATAGACTTGGGTCTGCCGCTAATATCAAAGTCAATATTATTCTCCTCCAGCTTCTGAATAATAGGTAGCGAGAAGGTATTGATTAGCTGCATCCTACGTTTCTCGGTTCCTGCAATCTTGCTTCGTATATCCTCATATACCTTTGGATACCTGTACTTTAAACTCAAATCCTCGAGTTCTGTCTTTATGTTGTACAACCCCAGCCGATGCGCTAGGGGCGCATAAAGGTATATGGTTTCACCAGCAATCTTCATCTGCTTATGTGCTGGTAGCGAATCGAGGGTTCGCATGTTGTGAAGACGATCAGCCAATTTAATCAGGATAACCCTAATATCATCGGTTAGGGTTAGCAACATTTTGCGAAAATTCTCGGCTTGTAATGATGAGTTGGCATCAAATACACCAGCAATCTTGGTAAGACCATCAATTATGGTGGCTACTTTTTTATCGAAAAGCCGTTCAATATCATCAATGGTGTAATCGGTATCCTCCACCACATCATGCATCAGGGCGCATGCAATGGCTTTGGGACCAAGTCCAATTTCGGTAGCTACTATTTTGGCAACAGCAATAGGATGTAAAATGTAAGGCTCGCCCGATTTGCGCTTAACACCCTTATGTGCCTCGTTAGCCAAATTGAAAGCCTTGTTAACCAGCTTAAAATCGTCATCGGTCTGACAACGCAGGCAGCTCTTTAGCAAATCGTCAAACTCCTCCTTAATTACCTTCTTATCATCCTGATTTTGCAAATCCATATATCTTAATGCGTACTAATTAGTAGATTGGCCATTTTCGTCACAATATGTTGAAAATGAGAGTAACCTGAAAGATTTTGATGGGCATGAGTTAGTATCCTCTAGGCCCATAAATTACGGTTAGGTACCCTGTTTTTGAAACCGAACGCAACGATGGAGTATACACCTCGAGCCTATAAATATAGGTACCCTCCTTTGCAATTCCACCATCGGGCAAGCGTCCATCCCAGCCAGTGTTGATACCTTCGTATACAACTCCTCCCCATCTGTTGTAAATCATAAGCTTATAATCGGCTTCGAAGGATATGGTAGGTGCAAATACACTACGGCGAATCGTGTTGTAAATGAGCTCGCTGGTTGGATCCAATGCATTGGGCATAACAATTTCGGGTGTAACCTCGGCGCAAACCCTTCGGGAGCGGCTAAGCCTTGAATACCCCATATTATCGAGCTGCTCATAAGCCTCAATATAGTAACAAAACTGGGGTAATAGTCCCTGACCAGAAAAAGAAGATAGATTATCGACGAACTTATTCTCCATTGGATTTACCTCATCGTAAATTAG
>JAVERU010000106.1:0-10454 GCA_034006965.1 Tenuifilaceae bacterium | reverse complement strand
GACTGAGGTTAAAAACGTTGACTACCGCGAGTACCTTTACTGGCTCCGCAGGGTGTACGTTTCCTACCCAAATGTTTATCGCAATGCGCTCCCCGACACCCTAGTTTGGAGAAGCCCATTGGGGTATAACGACCCTTACGTTACCAACTATTTCCGTCACCCAGCATACAACGAGCATCCTGTTGTGGGTGTGAGCTGGCTTCAGGCAAACGATTACTGCCTATGGCGGAGCGACAGGGTAAACGAGATGCTTCTATACAAAGAAGGATACATCAACCTTGACCTACAACAGGTTGACGCTGAGAACTTCAACACAGATGCATACCTACTAGGTATGTACGAGGCATCGGTACGTAATACTCGTCCCAGCATGAGGCCCGGCCAGGAGGAAGGTCGTAGGGTTTCATTCGAGGATGGTATCCTGCTACCAAAATATCGTTTACCCTCTGAAGCAGAGTGGGAATACGCTGCCCAAGGCCTTATCGGCAACACCTACGATGAAAGGATTGTGGAAAGAAGAATTTACCCTTGGGATGGACATAACGTAAGGAATAGCAGCTCGAAAAACAGGGGGCAGATGATGGCCAACTTCCAGCGTGGACGTGGTGACTATATGGGTGTTGCTGGTAACCTAAACGACCGTGAGCATATACCTGGTAATGTGAAATCATACTGGCCTAACGACTACGGACTATACTGTATGGCTGGAAACGTGAACGAATGGGTACTCGACGTTTACCGTCCTGCTTCATTCGAAGATTTTGACGACTTCCGTCCATTCCGTGGTAATATTTTCAAAACACTTGATACTAACCCCGACGGCACCCCTAAAAGCGTTGATAGCTTAGGTAGGGTTAGGTATAGAGAGGTAACACCAGAGGAATCTGCCAACAGGCCCAACTACAACCAGGCCTACTACATCAACTATAAGGATGGTGACCTTGCCTCAAGTATTGACTATATGAATATGGAAGGTGTACAAAGAACCACCGACTCCAATAGGATGTACGACCAAGGAACAACAACCCGCGAAGATCGACCCAATGATGGTATGGCCAGCTTAATAAACGATAGGGTGCGTGTATACAAAGGGGGTTCCTGGAAAGATAGAGCCTACTGGCTAAGCCCCGGCACCAGAAGATTCCTCGATGAGGCATCATCAACCAATGACATTGGGTTTAGGTGTGCCATGGAAGCTGTTGGTTCGCAAGTAGGGCGTAGATAAACTATTTGTTGAAAATATTTGAGACCTCATTGATACAATGGGGTCTCTTTTTTTAAAGCACGTAGGCAATGGACAAAAAACTGGAGCAGGTATACAACCTATTTACTAAGGGCCATTCCATTTGCACCGATAGCCGGAAGGTCTCTTCGGGATCGATTTTTTTTGCTCTTAAAGGCCAAACCTTTGATGGCAACAAGTATGCCCCTGATGCAGTGAACGCCGGAGCAGAGCTTGTTATAATTGATGATCCAGAGCAATCGTGTTTGCCAAGAACTCTCCTAGTGCCAAACGTTCTAGAGTTTTTACAAGATATGGCATCCTACCATAGAAGTAAACTTAAAATACCAGTGGTTGGGCTTACCGGAAGCAATGGCAAGACCACAACCAAGGAGTTAGTAAGCAAGGTACTAGCCAGCCAAATTAATACCTTTGCCACCAAGGGCAATCTTAACAACCATATTGGTGTGCCCCTATCAATACTATCTATTGATAAAACGGCTGAAATTGCCATAATTGAGATGGGCGCTAACCATGTGGGTGAAATAGCAAAGCTTTGCAATATAGCCCAACCCACCCACGGTCTGATCACCAATATTGGCAAGGCTCATCTTGAAGGTTTTGGCTCGTTCGAAGGAGTAAAGCAGGCCAAGTCGGAGCTATATCGTTATCTTTCGGGACAAAAGGGTGAATTATTTATCAATAGCAATAACAAAATCCTTACTAGCCTTGCTTCACAGTGCGAATTCTCACGCATCCATAGCTACGGGAATGATAACTACATCGTATCAAATTCATCTACTTCTGGGGCACACCTCTGCTTCGACCTTGAGATGTCAGGAAAGAAATTCAAGGTACGTACCCAGCTGGTTGGACAGTATAATATTGAAAATATTTTGGCTGCAATCTGTGTTGGTCATCGTTTTGGTGTAGAGCCAGCCCAGGCAATAAAGGCAGTTGAGAGCTACTCGCCGGACAACAACCGCTCCCAAGTTTTGCATACCGCTAAGAACAAGGTAATTCTAGATGCATACAATGCCAACCCTACCAGTATGGAGCAAGCCATACAGAACTTTAGCGTAATGCCAAGTGAAAACCCAAAGGTCGCTATCCTTGGCGATATGCTTGAGCTGGGCAGCTACGCTCAAATTGAGCATCAGCGGATAGCAAGGCTTGCTATAGACGCTGTTGATGAGGTGTTTTTTGTTGGGGAAAATTTCAAGCATTGCAGCATGGAGGGTATGTGGTTTGCAAACCACCAAGAGCTTTCCGAATACCTTACCTCCACCCCTTTGAATGGTAAAACAATTCTGCTGAAAGGGTCGAGAGGCATTAAACTCGATGAAGTTGTCAAACAGCTTTAATATAGCAAAGGGCCTTTCGGCCCTTTGCTATTTATTGGTATAGATGTAACGTTTGATTTTATGCGTAGGGGTTTTCTCGAAGGGTTCTACCTGCTCAACCACAATGCTTAGCTTTGCAAATGACGCAACCTTTGAATTTACATACTGCTTGATCTCATTCATTATTACACTTGCCCTACCCTGCATATTTTGCTGCATGGTAATAGCGGCCTCTTTGATGTTGGAATACTTGGCCTCAAGCGCCTCGTAGTTGAGCAACACCTTGGCCTCAAGCTTTCCGCTAATTTCGTACACCAACGATTCAAGCACTAGGGAGTGAGAATTAATCACTTCCTCAATATCCTCAGGATAGATATTCTCGCCACTGGGGCCAACTATCATATTCTTTAACCTTCCACGGAGCTCCAAAAAGCCATTGGAGTGAATCACACCTAAATCACCAGTTTTTAACCAGCCGTCCTCGGTTAGTACCTCGTGGGTCAGCTCTTCGTCCTTGTAGTATCCCCCCATTACGTTGGCACCTCTCACCCACACTTCGCCCTCACCTGTTGATGGGTTTGGGTTCATCACTTTCATCTCCTGCCCTGGCAGTGAGAACCCAGCACAACGAAACTTCACCAACGAGGGAGTGCATCCTGATAGCAACGGTGCGGCTTCGGTCATCCCATAACCAATGGAGTACGGAAAGCCACCCTCGTAAAGAAACTGCTCAACATCGTACGATAGCTTAGCGCCTCCAATTCCGAAGAAGTGTAGCTCCCCACCAAAGGTTTTATGCAGCTTTTTAGCGGCAACTTTATGGAGCACCTTTCTGAACAAAGGTATTTTATATAGTCGAGCGCGAACTTTTGAGGAGGTGAGCTGTGGCAATATCTTCGATCGAAAGACCTTCTCGATAATGAGCGGCACCACTAGCATCATGGTGGGTTTTATCTTCTGCAATGCAGGGATCAGCACTGGAGGTGTTGGTGGTTTTTGCAGATAATATACCGATGCACCACGCATTATTGGCATGATAAAACCTATTGTACATTCGTAGGTATGCGAAAGTGGCAGCAGGCTTACTAACCTGTCGGATGACTTAATATCTTGAATTTGAAAGGTTGATAATGCATTTGAGATTAGATTCTTGTGGGTTAGCATTACCCCTTTGGGTCGACCTGTAGTACCCGATGTGTAAATAATTGCGGCCAAATCTTCCTCCATTGGCTCTGGAATATCAATATTGCAAAAATCAATATTTAAAACAGCTTCGGGCTGTGAATAACCTATGCTACCATCAATTTGAGCTTCGGTTGGTATAACAACATCAAGATTATTCAGCAACAGGGTGTCGGGCATAGAGCGCTTGTCAACCAACTCAAGCTTTGGTAATTGCTTTGCGGAAATAAATATTGCCTTTGCCTGGCTATGGTCGAGTATACGTTTCACTTCTACAGCCGAAAAATCAGGGAGAATTGGAACTACCACCGCTCCCATACATGTAATGGCTAAATAGGCTATCCCCCAGTTGGGACTATTCTCTCCAAGCAAGGCCACCCTATCGCCCTTCTCTATACCTATTGTAGATAAGAGACAAGAAGTATTGTTTACAAGGATAGATAGTTCACAATACGATAATGGTTTCTCCCCCACGAATGCCAACGAAGGTCTTTCGGAATACAAAATCCTCGACTGGTTAAGAATGTCTCTAAGTGTTAAACTGCTATATGCTACCATTTTTACAACCTATAAACTACTGCTAATTGAATTAAAACAAAGCGGCAAATATATACATTATACTCCCATTGTGTTCAGATGTACATAAAAATTTAGATGATTCTAGTCATTGCAATCGTTTGAAGCTGAAAATTTAACATTGGAGTTGTGTCACAAAATGTAGAGGTCATCATTTCACTGCATACTGAACCGGCTTGATATATTTTATCTGCAGGCACCATTCTTCTTCTGATAAGATTATTAAAATATGTTTATCCGCTATAATGCCTATGACGAATGAGTTGATTAAAATGACACGTCATTGCGAATCCGCCAGCCGGCGGATGAGGCTATCTTTTAATTAACAGAATTTTATAGATTGCTTCAACCCTCAAAGCACGAGGGTTTGACTTCGTCGAGCACTTCGTAGTTCGCAACGACGCGAAGGCTTTAGTATCATAACGGACAATCATTTATAAAAAATATATGGATACTCAATGTGTTGCCTAAAATAATCACAATTAGCTGCATAATAGGTCATTATGTAACATTTTGAGAAAACAACAGATTTATCGTAAGTTCAATAGGCTATGTCAAAATAGGTATAACATTGAGTATTCATTTAAAAGTAAAATGACGGGTTGTTTTTCTTTTTGGCTTTGCTATACCTTTGCTACCCTCTCCCCTCTCCTACTCAGCAGCAATAGCCCCAGAAAGGTTATGGCTCCATTAACCATTAGCAGCTCAAATCCAAATTCATATCCATTGAATAAGGTAGCAGAATATTTTGATAGGAAAAAGCAAATAATTGGAGAGATTATGGCCACCAGCGGCACCCATTTGTCACGAACCTTAAATCGGGTGAACATTCCAAATGCATAAAGGCCTAGCAGCGGTCCGTAGGTATATCCAGCAACTGTGAATATTGCGCTAATCACGCTCTCGTTATTCACCGCCTTAAATACCATGATAACCGCTGCCATCACTATCGATATGGCAATGTGCACGCGTCGTCGAATGTTTTTTACCTCCTCCTCAGTTTTTCCCTTTGGATTTAGAATATCAACCGTAAACGAGGTGGTTAGCGAGGTGAGTGCCGAGTCGGCACTGGAGTATGCAGCCGCAACAATTCCAAGGATAAACAGGATACTTACCACCACCGGGAGGTAACCCTGCGTTGCGATTATGGGGAATAGCTCATCGGTTTGCTCAGGAATAGCAATACCCTGCTGCTGGGCAAAGATGAAAAGCAAAACGCCAAGCGACAGGAAGATAAGGTTAACCGGAAGGAAGGCGAAGCCATACCAGTACATATTCTTTTGGGCATCTTTCAAATTCTTGCAGCTGAGGTTCTTCTGCATCATATCCTGATCGAGGCCTGTCATCACAATGGTAATGAACGCTCCGCTAAAGAACTGCTTTAGGAAGTGCCGCTTATCGTTCCAATCGTCGAAAAACCAGGTGCGACTATGCTCGCTATCCCTTATGGTTTGCACCATTTGGCCAAACGACAAATCCATTTGCTTAGCAACAAAGTATATGGTGAGCACCACGGCGGTGAGCATAGCAGCGGTTTGCAGGGTATCGGTCCAAATTATGGTTTTTATCCCTCCCCTATTGGTGTAAAGCCATATCAGCAGAATGGTAACCAATACTGTAACCAGAAAGGGTACATTCCAACTATCGAAAACGGTAATCTGCAGAACGGTTGCCACCAAAAAGAGCCTAAACGAAGCGCCTATCAATCTTGATATCAAGAAAAACACAGCCCCCGTTTTGTAGCTATAAAAACCAAAGCGAGAATCGAGATAGGTGTATATAGACGTGAGGTTCATCCTGTAGTACAGGGGCAGCAGCACGTTGGCCACCACAAAATATCCGAGCAGGTAGCCCATTACAAGCTGCAGGTATGAGAACTGGGTTTCGCCAACGTAACCCGGCACCGAAATAAACGTAACACCCGAGAGCGATGCCCCAAGCATGCCAAATGCCACCACGTACCAGGGCGATTGGCGATTGCCCAAGAAAAACGACTCGTTGTTGGCGTTACGGCTAGTTAGCCGCCCAATTACAATTAGTACCAAAAAGTACAAGGCGATGATAAGAATCACCCAAGCTGGATTCATAGCAGAAAATGTTAATAATTCTGCAAGTCTAGGGAAAAATGGGCGAATAAAAAATTTTTTCTGAGGCGTAGCATTGGTCGATTATTTGTAGATTTGCAATAGCTAGAACTGAAACAATTATGAATATTCACAGCTTCCCATCGAAACTACTTGAGAATGCGGTTGATGAGTTTGCCAAGCTACCCGGCATAGGACGAAAAACGGCTTTAAGGTTGGTATTACATCTTCTTCGTCAGCCCAATGGCGATGTGGAGAGATTTTCGCAAGCCTTTACAACCCTTAAAAACGAGATAAAGCATTGCAGCGTGTGCAATAGCATATCCGATACCGAGGTATGCAGCATCTGCTCCAATCCCCACCGCGATAGCACTACGGTTTGCGTTGTTGAGAATATAAAGGATGTGATGTCCATAGAGTCGACCAACCAGTACAATGGGCTTTACTACGTGCTGGGGGCTGTTATAAACCCCATGGAGGGTATTGGCCCCGCCGACATAAAAATGGAGGGGCTGATAAACAAAATTAAGGCGGGCAACGTAAAAGAAATCATCATGGCGCTTAGCCCAACCCTTGAAGGAGATACAACAAATTTTTATATCTTTAAAAAAATTAATCAGTTCCCTGTGGTCGTTTCGGTAATTGCTAGAGGTGTTGCTTTTGGAGATGATTTGGAGTATGCCGATGAGATAACCCTAGGCCGTGCCATTGTGAACCGAACCAAATTTGAATCAACCATTGCAAATTAAGACACCTTTATACCACAAGGATGAAACAAATAATCTGCATAGTTCTCTCTTTAGTCATACTTTCCAGCAGCTCTGCATTTGCTCAAACATCAAGCGCTACTTCCAACGGAATGCAAAAGCTTGAGGCTCGAGAACTACCCGAAGCCATCAAACTCTTTGAGCAAGCCCTAAAGCAAAACTCTAAAGACGAAGCGGCTCTCTCAGGGATTATTAGAGCACATCTTTTATCGGAAAACCTAAGGGATGCCCAAAAATATATCGATAATGCCCTAAAGGAATTCCCTTCGAACCCCGAGTTCCATATGCGCAGGGGGATCCTCAACAACATGAGAGGACAATACCGCCGTGCCATCGAAGATTTTAACAATGCCCTTGGCCTTAGCGGCGAATCAGTTGATATTCAGATATACATAAACCGTGGCGTGGCTCATATGCAAGACGAAAACTATGGCGATGCCATTGCCGATTTTACCGATGCCCTCAAAATCAACCCTAGGCACGCATCATCGCTTAACTACCGGGCATTTGCCAACTACCAAATGCAAAACTTTGCCGAATCGATTAGCGACTACAATAAGGTAATAGACCTAAACCCCGACAACGCCATGGCCTACTACAACCGGGGAATGGCACATCTTCGTGCAGGCAATAAAGCCCAGGCATGTCCTGATTTTCATCAGGCGTGTAGCCGAGGCAACGTGAACGCTTGCCGTATGATTGTTACCGAATGCTCTGGGGCTAGATAATCTTATCGAGCTATATATCAAGCAGTAACCTATCGGGGCTCACTCCTGCAGCTAGCAACCGTTCAGGATTCTCAAGCATCTCCTTCACCTTTACTAGGAATCCTACCGAATCCTTACCATCTATTATTCTATGGTCGTAGCTTAGGGCAATGTACATCATGGGCCGTATCTCTACCTTGCCGTTCACGGCAACTGGGCGCTCAATGATATTGTGCATCCCTAAAATACCCGATTGCGGAGGATTAAGAATTGGGGTAGATAGCATGGAGCCAAAAATTCCACCATTGGTAATGGTAAAGGTTCCACCAGTTAACTCCTCAAGCCCAATACGCCCTTTGCGCCCCTTCTCGGCCAGATCGAGAATACCTTTCTCAATTTGTGCCATGGTGAGGCTCTCGGCATTGCGAAGCACAGGAACCATCAAACCCTTGGGGGTTTGCACGGCAATTCCAATATCGTAGTAGTTGGGGGTTATAATCTCATCGCCATCAATCTGCGAGTTTACCAGAGGATGCTGCTTCAACGCCTCAACCACCGCCTTGGTGAAGAACGACATAAAACCTAACTTAACCCCGTGCTTCTCCTGAAAATCTTTCTGATACGCTTTTCTCATCTCCATGATCCGGCTCATATCCACCTCATTGAAAGTGGTGAGCATGGCCGTTTCGTTCTTCACCGCTACCAGTCGCTGGCTTAGCTTCCTGCGCAGCTGGCTCATGGTGGTTCGCTCCTCGGCTCGGTCAGCGGATTCTTGCTTTGGTTCAGCAAAACCTCCTGCTCCAAGAGCAGCGCTCACCTCGTGAGTGGTTATTTTCTTAAGCCCCTTAATGATATCATCAACGCTTACCCCCTGCTCATCCATTAGCCTACGGGCAAGTGGGGTTACCTTGACCTGAGAGGATTCTGGCCGAGGTTGGTGTGCAGCTTGAGGCTGAGTTTTTACTTCAGATTTAGGCTCAGATTCAGGTTGAGGTTGAGGCGCATTATCGGTTGTAGTTTCAGCCCCTTCCGGTTTTTGCGCTTCGGTATCGATGGTACAGGCCACCTCGCCCACCTTTATGGCGCCGCTTTGCACCTTTATGCTAACCACCCCGCTATGGCTGGCCAGCAGCGGCAGCGTTGCCTTTTCCGACTCCACCTCGGCAATCTCTTGGTCTTTTTCAACCCACGAGTTATCGTCAACTAGCCAGCTGGCTATCTCCACCTCTGTAATTGACTCCCCGGGGCTTGGTATGCGAATTTCGACTTTCATAATGTTTTATATTATTTGAACGCTGATGACGCTGATTTTACAGATTCTAAAGATTTTGAAAAAAACTTTCCTATATTCGAGTGCTGCAACTCTTTTGGAGTTTATTCATACATTTAGAAAGTGATTAAGTTTATGATTACAGAACATTTTGTTAATTGCCGCGGGCTGGTTGCTGAGCAGTTGGGCAGGCTCACTGTAACACTTGTCGAAGTACAGCCCGTGGCAATTGAATTTTATAACAATATTCGAAACTTAAACAGTTCCAAAATATTTGCGTAAATCTGCTAAATCAGCGTCATCTGCGTTCCATTTTACTGGATTCTAATTCCTTAAACTCCGCCTTACGCTCCACACGCTTACCTCCCACCTTGCACTGCAATCCACAGTACTTGTTGTTTAGTTCGCAAGTACATTTACGGAATACCTTGTCAATAATCTCCTGCTGTTCCTGCGCATGCAGCTTGCTAAGACCAACAGCTGGGCTGCCACTAGGCTGGCGCGATACTAGCTGGATGGGAATATTCACAAAGTTATCACGAATAAAGTTCCAAGCGCCCATATTCTGCGGTTCCTCCTGCACCCACAGCCACTGAATGGCACTGTGATACTTTTGCAGCACCTCGCCCACCTGCTTGGCCGGGAATGGGTATAGCTGCTCAATACGAACAAGGGCAATATCGCGTGCCTCGAAATGCTCCTTACGCTCCAGCAAATCGTAATAAATTTTGCCTGTACAGAAAACCACCCGCAGCACCTTGTCGATATCCACATTATCATCGTCAATTACCTCCCTAAAGCCGCTTTGGCTCAGATCGTCGATTGATGATACGCACTTGGGGTGGCGAAGCAAGCTCTTTGGGGTGAATACCACCAGAGGTGTTCTAAACTCGCGCTTAACCTGACGCCTTAAGGCGTGGAAAAAGTTGGCGGGCGTGGTGATATTGGTAATCTGCATATTCTGTCGGGCTGCCAGCACCATGAAACGCTCAATTCGAGCGCTAGAATGCTCAGGCCCTTGGCCTTCAAATCCGTGTGGAAGCAAAAGGGTTAGCCCCGAAGTCAGACCCCACTTATCCTCAGCAGAGCTGATGTACTGATCGACAATTATTTGAGCACCGTTAAAGAAATCGCCAAACTGAGCCTCCCAAATGGTTAGCCCGTTGGGCGTTCCAAGCGAATAGCCATAGTCAAACCCCATCACTCCGTACTCGGATAGAAGGCTGTTGTACACATGAAATTTCGCCTGATTCTGGGAGATATTCTTAAGCGGGAAATATTTCTCCTCCGATTTTTCAACCGC
>JAVERU010000105.1:0-10459 GCA_034006965.1 Tenuifilaceae bacterium | reverse complement strand
GATGCTCCATATTCAAATATTTCCGATTGTCCGCTAGCTAAGCTGGCAAGGGCAATGGCCCTTTGGGCTGCGCTTTTCGATGCGGGGGCTGCAAGCATTCCCTTAATTTCCGAAGGCCTTACTAATCTCTTCATCTATAATAGCTTTTATACTTCTGTCGCTTAGGTTTTTTGTTGATATTACCAAATCGGCATAATCTAGCTTCTTGGTTTGGCTCCCTGTAGTGGGGTATTTAAAAATCTTTAGGTCTGCTTGTATTAGGTCGATATTAAGAGCGTTCTCCATAATTTGTAAGGGGGGATTATCGCCAAGGTAAAGCCTGAACCCCTCCACGGCTTGGTGAAGTAGCCAGCGTTTTCCTGCAATTACTTTTATTCCTCGCCCCATTGCCAATTCACTTACTTTTGATGATTTGTACGATGCGTTGAGTAGCGTTTCAAAATCTAGCTTATCAATAAATGGCGGAAGAGCATGGGGTACAAGGGTAGAGATTACAATATCGTAGCTCACCGATGTGTCGAAGTTGTCCCAGCTCACCATTTTGCAACCAAAATCATCGGCAATGGTCTTGGCCTTGCTGTGGGTTCGATTGCAGATTGTAACATTTGCCCCCTTACTTTTTAATCCAAAAACCACCGAGCGTGCAGCCCCGCCACCGCCCAGCACAAGGCATTTTTTCCCAATAAGGTCAATTCCTGCCTCCTTAAGCGATTGGGTAACACCGTAGTGGTCGGTATTGTAGCCAATTAGCCTGCCATCGGAGTTTACGATGGTGTTAATTGCGCCAATCTCCTCGGCATCGAGCGAAACCACATCAACAAGATCAACCATATCCTCCTTAAACGGTGCGGTGATATTTGCCCCCGCTAGGGGTATGGTGCGAATAATATCAATAATATCGCTAGCCGATTGCGGTCTGATGCGGGTATAGAAAGCATCCATACCAAACTCACTAAAAACGGAGTTGAACAGCTGTGGGCTTTTGCTGTGTAGTATTGGGTTGCCAAAAACGGCGAAAAATTGTGTCATTTAGTTTATTGTTTGTTGTTTGTTGTTGAACACAGAGGCACTGAGACACAGAGAAAGATTTAAGAGTTGATTGTTTCAATTTTGCAAGCCAAAACTGCTGAAATAAGTTTACAAAAAAAAACTCTGTGCCTCCGTGTCTCTGTGTTGCTATTTTTACTTATCATTCTTCCCCAAAATTCTTTCCATATCAGCATAGCTAATTTGTCCTGATGCCGTTTCTTTCCCTTTTACCGATGCGTAGGTAAACGGCGCCCCCAGTTTTACCGATTGAATGCGCGTACTCTTACCAATTTCGCCCATGGCGAATGCCACAAGGTTTTTATGGTTTGTGTAGAGCTTCAGCACCCGCTCGCAATCGTTTTCACTGTTGGCCATACAGGCTATTTTAGCAATATCGGCCTTGTTAACAAACAGATTTTGTGCAATCTGGTTCAGCTTTTCGGAGTCAGGTGTTTCGGTAAAGTTATGGTACGACAGGATAACCTTGCACCCGTGCTTTTTAGCTATTTCAATAAGCTTTTTTCTGTAATCCTCGGGTGTTTCAATGTCGATGTCGATATACGCGCACCCAGAGCGGATTGCCTTGGTGAGAACTGCTACCATTCCATCGAAATCTGTAAGGGTGCGGTAAGTAGCAATTAGGTTTTTATGCTGATTAAAAATTGTTGCCAGCTCATCATCGGTTAGCTGCAACAGGTCCATACGGATTTCGGCCAGTGCAACGGTTTGTATCTGCATTAAAATCTCGCTAAAGTTAAGGTTGCCAATGCTAAGGCAAATTTTTGGGTTCATTTAGGTTTTGTTTTAATGACTGGGGTTGTGCTTGGTGGGGGAGAGCTAGCTATAATTTCATCCCTAATAAAATATTGTTAACGGAATGAAATGCAACGAGTTATTGATGTAAACCCATCTCGTATCGTCACTTTTTGACTAGACGAGACTACACCCCTTGTTACCGCCTGTTTTTTTCTATCTTGTTTTCTAATTCACTTTCAATTTCTTCAATCGAGGGTAATTTCGTTTTAAAGTTTTCAGGGATAGCGTCTGTCAGACGATATTCGCTTATTCCCATTGGTTTGTTTATGTCTCTTAGTGCATATTCAACTTCAATTCTGTCTTTACTTTTACATAAAAGAATTCCAATTGATGGATTGTCATTCGTCTTTCTTAACTGGCTATCAATTGCTGATAAGTAGAAGTTTAGTTTTCCTGCAAATTCAGGTTTGAATTTCCCTGATTTTAAATCAATTATAACGTAACAGCGTAATTCAACATGATAGAAAAGCATGTCAATAAAATAGTCGTTTTCGCTAATTTCTATTTTGAACTGTCTGCCAAGAAATGCAAATCCTTTTCCTAATTCAAGTAGAAATTCAGTGATATGCTTTGCTAATTCATCCTCAATTGCTCTCTCAAGGGCATCATCTTCTAACCCTAGGAAGTCAAAGTTATACGGATCTTTTAAAGTATGTTCTACTAGTTTCGATTGAGAAGCCGGAAGAGTATTCCCAAAATTATGAATTGCTTTCCCAGTTTTTTCGAAAAGTTTTTTTGTAATTTGTATTTCTAGAGTTTCTCTATCCCAGCCATTTTCAATTGTTTTCAAACAATAGAACTCTGCCTCATCAAGATTTTTTACTTTGCTTATTATAAGTCTATTGTGACTCCATGGGATTTGTGCCACGGGCTGTGGCACAAATTGATATTTCTGAGAATAGAATTTGTACCATTGACTCATTGCATATAAATTTCTACGAGAAAAACCTTTGATTTGTGGAAATTCATGCTTTAATTCAATTGCAACCCTTTCGATAAAATTGCTTCCCCAGTTTGCTTTTTCTTGTTTCTCTGCAACTGATTTTCCAATATCCCAATACAATTCAATTAATTGTGAGTTAATCGAAAAGGCAACTTTTCTTTGTGCTTCATGTATTTTGGATTTTAAGTCAATAATCCAATTTCCAAAGTCTGCTATGTTCAATTCTTGGTTCATAAAGTAAATATAGCATTTTTCTGACGATCAGTTCTCAGTCAAAATTGCCTATAACCTGTGTGTATTTAGCTGTTAATAAACGTTCTTAGTTCGCTAAATGAAATCCGCTCAATCGCTACTTCGCCAATCCTTTTTATTAGTATAAAGTCAATGCCTCCTTCGTTTTGCTTCTTATCCTTAACCATGGCATTAAAAATCTTGCTAGGGTCATCTTTTATGCAAACGGGTAAATCGAGTGCAATTAGCACATTCACAACGCGAAGGTAATCGGTGTTAGAAATTAGCCCCTTTTTTGTCGATAACCGTGCAGCAAACTCAAGCCCAATGCTTACGCTTTTTCCGTGCGGGAGTCCCGTAACCTTTTCCACAGCGTGTCCCCAGGTGTGACCAAGGTTAAGCTTTTTCCGTTCGCCCTTTTCCCTTTCATCGGCTTGTACAATGCTGGCTTTTATTTTCACCGAATGGGCAACAAGTTTTTGTAGCAATTCAGGATTGTAATATTTTAGCTTCTCAGCATTATCCTCAAGGTATCGAAACATCTGGGCATCGGCAATTAGGGTATGTTTCACAATCTCGGCAAAGCCGTTGAGATATTCCTCCTGGGGAAGCGTGGTTAGTAGGCTTACATCGCAAATAACAAACTTGGGCTGAGTGAATGTGCCCACCATATTTTTGTAGCCATCGAGGTTTACCCCATTCTTGCCACCCACGCTGGCATCCACCTGCGATAGGAGTGAGGTGGAAACAAAGCCAAAATCGATACCCCGCATAAATGTCGATGCCACAAAACCTGCCAAGTCGCAAACAACGCCACCGCCAATTCCAAGTATGAAGGAATTTCGATTGGCTCCCATTTCGAGTAGCCACTGGTATATTTTGCTGCATACCTCAAGGCTCTTTGAGCCTTCGCCCGGCACAACGCAGTAGGTTGGAAACTTTGGGAACTTGTTGCCGTGATTAGTTTTAACGTTATTGTCGGTGATAATAAATACATTTGTTTTGGGAATGTAGCTCCCAATATTAGCAAGCGATTCACCAACAAGTACGCTAGAATCTCCGTAAAGGCCAGCTATTTCAATTTTGTCCATTTTTCAGTGCTTTGAGCATATAAAATTAGGCGGTTTTTTTCACTTTACCGCCGATTGCATTAATTGTTCCTGCTGAAAAGTGCACGATTCCTTATGGATACTATTGAATAGCCTGCGTACAAATGATGGTCTTAGTCCCTGCTCGTCTGCTAAGAGGCTTATTCTGTTGATAATACTTTCCCATCGGGTGGGTTGAAGTACCTCCAAACCTCTATCCTTCTTAATGTTAGCTATGTGCTTAACCAGCTTCATTCTGCTGGCAAGCGCGCTTACTAGCTGCTCATCCAGTATATCCACCTCAAGCCGCAGTTCAGAAAGAAGTTCCTCTGGATTTTGCAGGTTCGATATATCGAATAGCCTATCGAGCATCGATGCGAACTGATTAGGCAGGAGTTGCTGTGCTGAATCGCTGAGGGCCAGATGAGGATTTGGATGAACCTCAACCATAAGCCCATTGAAACCCGATTCCATTGCCCTTTGGGCAATAGATGAGACTAGATCCTTATTCCCTGCAATGTGGCTAGGGTCGCAGATAATTGGAATGTCGGGTAGCCGTTCGCGCAGCATCATGGGAATGCTCCAGTTTGGATGGTTACGTAGAGCCGATTTACCAGAGTGTGTGAAGCCACGGTGTACAGCCCCAATTTGAGAAACTCCAGAACGAGCAAACCTATTTATTGCACCCTCCCAAAGATTGATATCGGGACTAAGAGGATTTTTTACCATGATGGGAATATCAACTCCCCGCATAGCATCGGCAATTTCCTGGATGGTGAACGGGTTGCTCACCGTGCGGGCGCCAATCCAAAGCATATCAACCCCGTGCTTTAGCGCTTCGTACACGTGGCGTTCCGATCCAACCTCCGTTGCAATGGGTAATCCGGTTATAGCTCTGGCTTGATTTAGCCATTGGAAGCCGATGGTTCCAACGCCTTCGAATGATCCAGGGCTAGTTCGGGGCTTCCAGATACCAGCCCTAAGGTAATGCACTCGGCCATCGGCTGCAAGAGCCTTTGCGGTTTCAATTACTTGGTCCTGCGATTCGGCGCTGCATGGCCCTGCAATGATTATTCTGCCCGATTCCTCAAGGATACTGCTAATCCTTTTCTCTTTGGTTGTTACTTGAACCTCCGTTTTCATAGGTTTATTTTGTTAGAGATATTAATTCAAAATTTTCCGATTTACTCTTTTGCTTACTTTCAAACGTAGCCCGGGTTTTTCTTGCGCGCTCCATTTGGGCTCGAAGTGAATTGATGTTGCTATTGCTGAGGCTATCAGCAAGTAGATCGATGCTTTGCCCTAGCGAGCGAAGCGCATCAACAACAAAATTGCTATTTTGTAAAAGTATTGGTAGCCAAACTTCTGCTGCGCTAGATGCCAATCGGGTTGAGGTGTCGAACCCGCTGGATGCTACTCTTGCCCAATCCTTTGAGTTTTCATCTGCAAGCTCAGGTAAAGAGGCAAAGGCGTACGCCAGAATTTGTGGTAAGTGTGAAACCAGCGCAACGGATGAGTCGTGCTGCTCAGGCGACATAAAAACAGGCTCAAGTCCAACCGATTCGAATAGCTCAATAGCCTTTGATACTGAGGCTTGGTTCGATAACTCCGATTCGCAAATGGCTACCCTTTTGTTATCAAAAAGATTTGCTTTTGCTGCTTCTGGTCCCGACTGCTCGCTTCCTGCCATAGGGTGTGCTGCCACAAAGGCGCTTCGTCTTGGGTGATTCTTGACACTATTACAGATTGCCATCTTGGTTGAACCTGTGTCTATTACCACTGCATTGCTGGGGAGATTATCAAGAATCTGAGGTAAGACGCTAAGAATATGATCAACGGGTGTGGCAAGAACTATAATGTTTGATTGGATGATTGAATGGGTGAAAGATCTGCTTGTAGCGTCAATAGCCTTAAGCTCTTTGGCTAGTATTAGGTTATTTTGACTTTTATCGCATCCAATTACAAAATGACCCTGTTTGCGAAGTGCCAGTCCAAAGGAGCAGCCAATTAATCCAGTTCCAATTAAGGTGATTGTTGCCATTTTTTCAATTAGTTTAAAGTGATATTGTGATTGCTATGCTGAGATTGTGCGGGGTAAACCCCCATTACCCATAGCTGCGATACCTGCTTCGATAGCCAAATCATCGATTTACGGGCGTGTTCTATGCTCCGATAGCATAAGTCGGCGTGGAAGATGTACTCCCATGCCGACCCAACCATTGGTAGTGAGTGAAGCATTGTAAGGTTAACGCCCTCATTGGCCAAGGGTGATAATAGCGCTGCCAACCCCCCCGGCGTATGCTTTGCCGTGAATGCAATGGTTGCCTTAATTGCACCATTGTTGGTAATTGGGTTATCAACAGGACTAATAACCAAAAATCTTGTAAAATTCACCTTGTTCGTCTCGATGGATGGGGCTAAAACCTCCAAGCCATATAGTGAAGCAGCAAGAGAACTGCCTATTGTTCCAACTCCAGCTAAGTTATTCTCAGCAATTTGCTTTGCGCTCAGAGCAGTATCTAAGCTCTCAACAAGTTGAATGTTTGGGTACGATTTGAAGAATGGCTTACACTGTGCAATGGCCATAGCGTGCGACTCAACCTTATCTAAATCTAAAATCGATTGGTTTGGCAGTGCCATAAGGTTTTGCGATATCCTGAGGTAAACCTCTCCAATAACGTTTAGCCCCGATTCGCGCAGTAGAACAAAATTGGGGAGAATACATCCCACAAGTGAATTCTCAACGGCCATTATGCCGGAGTTGGCTTGCCCGTTCTTAACCGACTCAACCAGTAATTCGAACGTTTCGCACTCAGCTAAGCTTATTCCTTTACCAAAATAGTTTTCGGCTGCTTCCTGGTGGAATGCTCCCTGGTACCCTTGTATTGCAATTCTTTTCATAGCTTACTTAAATAAAAAAGGCTCCCGTTTTGGAAGCCTTATCTGTTAAACCTTATTTTTATTGTTGATTTATGCACACAGATATTTTGGCTCCCAATTGCTTTGGTAGTAGTAAAAATAGAAGCCAAAATATGAATTGCTGAAAGTGTGCATTTTGTTATTTGTTTCTTTTGGTTCTGATTAAAACGAAAAAAGCACCGCTTTTGCGGGGCTTTCCAGTATTTTATGGTTTTGTTTTCTGTTTTTAGTCCATACTACTGCTAAGCCCCTTTATTGCTAAAGAAGTAAAAGTAGTAGCTGTAGTATGAGCAATGTTTAGTCATCTTGTCTTTTTTCTGTGTGCAATATTAAGAACTTTTTTTAGAAGTGAATAAGATTTTGCAATAATTTTTCAGTAGTGTCTGGTAAACCTTTTAAAGATTTAGCTTCGCTGCTACTTCGTGGTCTCCCTTCCTGCCTGACTGCGTCATTCAGGCA
The DNA here is from genome assembly GCA_034006965.1 of Tenuifilaceae bacterium. Taxonomy (GTDB): domain Bacteria; phylum Bacteroidota; class Bacteroidia; order Bacteroidales; family Tenuifilaceae; genus Perlabentimonas. The sequence goes on along the minus strand of JAVERU010000105.1, from coordinate 2,974 downwards.
GGCTCTACGAGGGTATTGAAAATTGCTTAGCTTGACGGCTATGGCTGGCAAGCAGGCGTAACGCAGTGGAGTGAAGGATTTTATTTTGTAGCATTAATTTCCCCGGACAACAATGATTATTTTTAATGATTATCCGTAAATATACCTAAAGGCTAAATTAAATATGTAGCCTCATTCAGAGCCTGCTTTTGCCCTGCCATTGCCTGCAGGCAATGGCAGGGCAATGGCAGGGAGCGTTTTATGCAACAAAGCAATCGTTTGTTATTCAAATTATTATAGATTGCTTCAATCCTCAGAGTACGAGGCTTTGAATTCATCGAGCACTTCGTGGTTCGCAATGACGCTAAGGCTTTAGGTATCATAGCGGACAATCATTATTCTTTTTAATGAATACACTTTTCAAGCTATAAAATTTGAGAGCCTTTTCTTGCAATGATGTGTGACTCTAAAATTTGCCTGACAAAAATCATTGACATTATGCCTTTTTAAGCTTATGTTTGCATTTACTATATACCATTCTAATGGCTAATAGCAAATCTATATCAACGTTATACCACAACAACGGCAAGGGGCTCTACGCTTGCTGGATTTGCTAAATCACTTCTCACTACATTTCCCGTCTTTCTATTCTTTTCCATCAGGGAATGATGCGTTTGCACATTTATTTCAATACCAATCAATTTCTTGTATTAACCTTCAAAGAGCTAGAGCATGTTTGAGAAGATTATACCCCATAGCGCTAAACCAGAGAGGTTAGCTTCCACTGAGAGTAATTTTAAAGGCCAATCGGCCAACAGAATTGGCCCGGGAATGAACGAACGTATTCAAAAACTACGTCAGCTAAGCGTTGAAAAGCAGCCCTCCCTCTCAATTGAAAGGGCTTTGCACGAAACCGAGTTTTATAAAGAAAACTACGGAAAGTACTCTATCCCAGTGTTACGAGCGTTAAACTTTCTGGATCATTGCAAGCGAAAAACCATTTACATAGGCGATGATGAGCTTATTGTGGGCGAGCGTGGGCCAAAGCCCAAAAGTGTTTGTACGTTTCCCGAGCTTACATGCCATAGCGTTGAGGATTTGCACGTGCTAAACACGCGTGAGCTTCAGCGATATACCATTAGTCAACAAGATATTGACCTTTACGAGAAAGAGGTGATTCCATACTGGCAGGGGAAAACTCAGCGTGAAAGAATTTTTAGCCATGTGCCCAGCGAATGGCGGGCTGCATACGAAGCCGGATTGTTTACCGAGTTCATGGAGCAGCGAGCACCGGGACATACTGCGCTCGATGGAAAGATTTATCGTAAGGGAATGCTCGATTTCAAAAAGGAGATTGAGGAAAACATTGCCAACCTTGACTATTTACCCGATCCCGATGCAACCGATAAGGCCGAGCAGTGGAAGGCCATGAGCATATCGTGCGATGCCGTAATTGTATTTGCAGAGCGCCATGCCCAACTTGCCGAGCAGCTGGCAACTCGCGAAAAAAATCCACAAAGAGTTAAAGAGCTGCAACGCATTGCCGAGGTGTGCCGTTGGGTTCCAGCTCATGCTCCCCGCAACTTATGGGAAGCCATACAGATGTATTGGTTTGTTCATCTGGGAACCATAACCGAGCTTAATGGCTGGGATGCCATGAATCCAGGCCATTTCGACCAGCACCTAACGCCATTCTACGAGGAGGAAATTGCAAAAGGCACTATTACACGCGATGAGGCAAAGGAGCTAATTTCGTGCTTTTGGATAAAGGTGAACAACCATCCTGCACCTCCAAAGGTTGGAATCACAGCCCGCGAAAGCGGAACGTACAACGATTTTACTAACATCAATCTAGGTGGTGTAAAGCCAAATGGCTCCGATGGAACAAGCGAGTTATCGTATATTATGCTCGAGGTGGCCGAGGAACTACATATCCTACAACCTGGAAATTCTGTGCATATAAGCGCCAAAACACCCGACAGGTTTCTGCATGCTGCACTACGGGTAATTCGGCAGGGGCACGGTTTTCCGTCGGTGTTTAACCCCGATGTTTATATCCTGGAGATGCTTCGCCAAGGAAAGGATTTGAAGGATGCCCGCGAGGGTGGGTGTAGTGGTTGTATCGAGGTGGGGGCATTTGGCAAGGAAGCATACCTGCTTACGGGCTATTTAAACGTTCCCAAAATTCTTGAGGTGACTCTAAATAATGGCATCGACCCTTTAACAGGCAAAAGGGTAAGCATTGAAACTGGTAATCCGCAGGACTTTAAATCGTTTGATGAGCTATACAGCGCTTTTGTTAAGCAGCTACGTTATATTGTCGATCAGAAAATGCGGGTTAGTAACTACATCGACCGTATGTTTGCTAAGTATGCCCCTGCGCCGTTCCTGTCGGTTGTAATTGACGATTGCATCAGCAAGGGGCGCGACTACTACGATGGAGGGCCCCGCTACAACACCAGCTACATTCAGTGCTGTGGATTAGGTACTATTACCGATAGCTTGGCTGCGCTGAAAAAACACGTGTACGAAGAGCAGAATTTTTCTATGGATCACATTCTTTCCGCATTAAAGAAAAATTTTGAGGGCGAAGAGGTTATGCGTCAAACCATAATGAATCGCACCCCTTTCTTTGGTAACGACCACGACTATGCCGATTCCATAGCGGTTCAAGTATATAATGATCTGTTCGAGACCATTGATGGAAAACCTAATATTAAGCCTGGAGGTAAGTACCATATGAATATGCTCTCTACTACCTGTCACGTGTATTTTGGCAAGGTGTTGGGTGCAACGCCCAACGGGCGTTTGGCTGGCAAGGCCATTTCCGATGGAACATCGCCCTCGCATGGTGCCGACACGCACGGGCCATCGGCAGTAATCAAATCGCTTAGCAAGATCGATCAAAGTAAGTCGGGTGGGACATTGCTGAACCAGAGGTTTTTACCTAGTCTGCTCAGGAAAGAAGAGGATGTTAAGAAGCTTGGACATCTTA
>JAVERU010000104.1:0-10473 GCA_034006965.1 Tenuifilaceae bacterium | reverse complement strand
AATGGTTCTAATCGAGGTCATTAGCCTATTGTAGAAATCGTAGTCGAGGTTATTGAAGTTGTGTAGGCTCATGATATTATCGGCAATGGCAAAGGGGCCGTTAAGGCTTCGTAGGGCTTCGCCTAACAGGTAGCTCCGAACCCTGTCCAGCTCATCTTCGGGCACAGGCTCCGATATCAACCTATTCAGCTCGTTGCGTATCTCATGAAGCGTTTGCTGTGTATACCCTGCGCCTACCTCTGTAGAAATTACAAACGCACCGCTATCTCGAAAAGTAAGTAGGTACGAACCAATACCATAGGTATAACCCTTTTCCTCGCGGATATTCTTCATCAGCCTCGATCCGAAATATCCTCCAAGAATAGTATTCGCCACGGTTAGGTCGGGGTAGTCGGGATGCGAACGGTTAAATAGCTCCCGCCCCATCCTTACGGCCGACTGCAAGGCACCTTGTTTTGGAACAAACACCTGCTTTGAGCCCAACTCAGCATCACTAAGGCTATTACTCCTATTCACGTTGGAGCGTCCCCAAATCGTTTCGCCAAAGTGCTTGGTTACAGCATTAATCTCAACATCGGAGAGCTTGCCCGATAGGATAATGGTAGCGCCCTGAGAACCGATATGGCTTTTATGGTAATTGACCATATCGATACGGCTTAACCCATCGTAATCGCCGGGTACTGCATACGCTCCGTAGGGATGCTCAGCACCAAAGATGGTTTTAAAAAACTCCATTCGAGCCAGGGTTGATGTTTTGTCCATTTCAACGGTTAGCGATTGCTTACCCCTACGCCTCCATACATCCAGTTCGGCCTCGGGGAATGAGGGTTGCTTCACCACCTCCTCGAGCATCTGAAGCGTTTGGGGTAGATATTTGGTAAGCGAGTAGGCAGTGGCCTTGGCAAAATCCTTATCGGCACTAATGCCTATAAACGAACCCCAAAAGTCGAAATATTCGGATATTTCCTGCGACGATTTACTTGCTGTTCCTTCGGCCATAAGCGACATGGTGCCCATGGCAACCAGCTTACGCTGCTGATATCGAGACCCCGCATTGAAGATAATGTCAAGCCGGCATACCTCCACATCGCCCTCGTTAATAATAAGCAACTTGCTACCATTGGGTAGCTCAATGCAGCTGGGTTTGGGAAAATTTATACCATCGGTTAAGTATATGGGGGGTGCAATTGTACGGTTTATCATAACAAAACTATATTTTGATTATTCTATATGTCTTTTATTCCTATTTATTGCTTATTTTGTTCAGCATAATAATGTAATACTGATGAGTTCTCCTTACGAAAAAGTGAGCGAGCAACACGCTGAATATCCTGAGGGCTAATTCTACGATATGTATCTACAGTACGGTTAAGCAAACCTGCATCGCCCAGCAGCTCGTTGTAGCAAAGGTTCATTGCCTTTTCGGTTGTGCTGGTAAGACCAAAAGTGAACGTTGACTCGAATCGATTCAGAACCTTATTCAGCTCATAGTTCTCGACTTGTTCATCAACCAAGCTGCTAAGTTCGGTATAAATTGCCTCCTCTGCCTGCAATAGGTTTACACCATCGGCAGGCCGTCCAGTAATAACAAAAAGCCCCTCGTCAATATCGCCCGTTATAAACGCATCGATACTACTGAAAATGTTTTGGCGCTTGACTAGGCTTTGGAACAGGCGCGATGACTTTCCGTTGGCCAGTATATCGCTAATCAAATCGGTGGTGGCATAGTCGGGATGCAGCTTGTGGCACATATGGTAGGCAATGTAAATGGAATCGAACGGAACGTTGCGCTTAACCTCTAACCGGCGTTGCCCTTCCTGAGCAGGCTCTTTAGGTAATACCTTTGCGCTAATATCTCGCCGCGGAATAGACCCAAACCACTTGCTCGATAAGGCCTCAACCTGCTCCAAATCGCAGTCGCCAGCCACACATAGAATGGCGTTGTTGGGCGCGTAATGGTTGAAGAAAAAGGCCTTAACCTCATCGAGCGTTGCATCGGTTATGTGCGCTGGTTCTTTCCCAATGGTTGGCCATTGGTAGGGATGCACCCTGTACGCCAAGGGGCGAAGCAGAAGCCATACATCGCCGTAGGGTTGGTTTAGGTATCGCTGGTTGAACTCCTCCACCACCACGCTTTTCTGCACATCGAGGCTTTGCTGCGAAAAGGCTAGGCTTAACATCCTATCGCTTTCGAGCCAGAAGGCTGTTTCGATATTCTGCTTGGGCAGGGTTATGTAATAGTTGGTGATATCGCTGCTGGTGAATGCATTGTTCTCGCCACTGGCAAGTTCAATTGGATCATCGAGGCTTGGTACGTTTACAGAACCTCCAAACATCAGGTGCTCGAACAGATGAGCGAAGCCCGTGCGGTTGGGATCTTCATGCTTTGACCCCACATTGTAAAGAAGATTAACCGAAACTAGCGGGGTTGATGGATCGTTATGTACAATTAACCGTAAACCATTATCCAAAGTGAATCTATCGAAACTTATCATAAAGAAATAGCTATTTAATGAACTAAAATATTATCGGGCAAAATGTAAGCCTTGCCAGATAAGTGAAAGCGAAACTAGGATAAAACACTACACAACCAGAAACCGAAAGGGTATGGTGTACAAGATACCAATGAGCATTACTATTTTGGAGAAGTTGCTAACCCAGTGGTAGTCTAACTTTGAGCTGGCCGAAAGGAGTTTGATAATTAGTATGAAAATTGGGATAACCAATCCAACAATCATGTATGAAAAGGTAAAGTAATCGAACTTCCCATTGGCTAGGTAGTTTAAGTAGGCACCAAAAAGGTAGGCCAACACCACAATGGTGAACATAAGGATGGCCGCCGCGATGTTACGAGCCATATTGGTTCCCAGCACAACGGGCAAGCTACGACGCCCAAACTCATTATCACCCTCAACATCCTCAATATCCTTAACAATCTCACGGAAAAGGGTTAGGATAAAAGCAAAGATTCCGTACCCTACCACCCAGTAAATTATCTCGTTAAAAACCGACGACGATAATGCGAACTGCTGCCAATAGGTAGCATAGAGCAACGGCATCTCGAAAAGTAAAGGCATAAGCGGAACGATTGCAGTTAGCGTTGCCACCAAGATATTGCCCGTTAGAAACTGACGCTTGTATGAGGTTGAGTAGAACCAAAGTAAGCCCGGTACAAACAGAAATACCAATGTAAGGAGAGGTTTACCAATTGCAAATGCAACCACAACGCCCATTAGCACACCCATAATATTAAAACACCAGTGCATAATAATGGCAAAACGCCTCGATAAATCCCTACCTACAATTACCGTGTTAGGCCTATTAATCAGGTCGGTGCGGGTATCGAAATAGTCGTTTATAACATATCCTGCGGCTGTAATAAGTACCGTTGAAAGAACAAGCAACATAAAGAGTAGCTCGCCAAGCTGTAGGTCCATCTGCTTAGTAGCCAATAAGGGTTGCATTACAAAGAACCGCATGGCGTACATGGTAAGCACCACAATGACAAGATTTTTAATGCGAACAAGACGAAGTACATTTCGTAACATACTACTACAGCTTAAAGTTTTTATCGTTTAACCAAACCCCTTTTAGCTTGAGCACCTGCTCAATTACATCCCTTACGCACCCTTTTCCTCCACCAAAATTTGAAATATAGGTCGAGATTTCGATAATCTCAGTGGCTGCATCGGCAGGGCATGTAGGGAATCCTACGCGGGTCATGGCTTCGTAATCGGGCAAATCGTCGCCCATAAATAGTATATCGGAGAGCTCCAACCCGTACTTAAACCTAAAATCCTCAAGGTCTTCCACCTTATCGGTACTACCAAGGTATATATCGGTTACACCCAATCCACGGAATCGCTCGCGTACCGACTCACTCATTCCACCCGAGATGATAGCCACTGGATAACCCTGCTGAATGGCCTTGTTTACGGCATATCCATCGCGGGTATTGGAAGTTCTCAACAACTCGCCCGAGGGATGAATAACAACCATTCCATCGGTAAAAACACCATCCACATCGAATGCAAAAGCTTTTACGTTATGGAGCTGTTCCTTAAAATTCTTCATAAAATGATAAAGTATCTATTCGTTTGCTTGTTTTAGATTTAAGATGCTTGTGCTTATCGCTAGGTACAGATCGCGCAAATCATCGTCAATAAGGCTAAGGAGCGCAACATGCTTCTTAATGGTTTCGGAGTCGCCCCTAACGGCGGGGCCAGTTTGAGAGCCCAGAGGATCGCCCTGTAGGGCTTTCTCAATGGTTTCGACAATGAGTGGCTTAAGAAGTTTAAAGTCGAAGCTATTCTCCTCTGCCAGCTGCTGCGCAATGGCCAGCATATGATTAACAAAGTTGCATGAAAAAACACCTGCCAAATGTAGCATCTGTCGCTGCTTACTCGTCATCTCAAGAGGTTCGCCGCCAAGCGATTTGGCTAGCTGAAACATTACATGGTACCCCTCGGAGCTGTTTGCTTCCAGACAAAAGGGTACTCCTGAAAGGTTAGCCTCCCTCCCCTTGGTAAATGTTTGGAAAGGGTAAAACACACCATATCTGTTTGTTAAGGGCTCAAGCACTTGCATTGGCGTGCTACCGCTGGTATGAAACACAAATCCATCTAGCTTGCCAACATTATTAGCCAGCTCAACAATGGCCGAATCGGGAACTGCAAGGATGTATACATCGGCCTGGCGATTGAGCTTTGAGATATCCACCGTATACTCAGTGTGCAAAGCATTAGCCAGCTCCCTGGCATTGCCCTCCGAGCGCCCCACAATTTGAACAATACGATGACCCAGCGAGTCGAGGGCCTTAGCTAGCTGAGTGGCCACATTACCCGCTCCAAAAACAACTATTTCTAGGGATTTTACATCACCTGTCTCCATTGGCTTGATAGAGTTAGGTTACCAAAATATTCGAAGGCTAAGATAGCTGATTATTTTGGATATTTGGGTTGATCCTATAGAGCACACTCGTTATCACATACTTTTTGCTGATAAAGATCTTTCTGTAAAAATCCCCCAACCGCAATACCGTAGTACAAATATCGGAATTTAGCTGATTGACTGCATTAACTCCTTACGGATGTCGCGCCCTGCGAGCAACCGGCATGAATCTTTAGTATTAACTCCTTAAGCTTAGCCTTACGGTGTTCCGAGTTGTTGATCAATTGGCTCTTATTATGAATTTTAGCTTAAAGATCTCGACTAAACCAATAAACAAAAACTGACTACATACTAAACGCACCATCCATTCTACCTCTAAGGATTTACCAATTATAACCGAAGAAGACAATATTTGTACATATGTTTAATTTAATGGATACTCAATGTGTTGCCTAAAATGATCACAATTGCTATATAGCAGGTCGTTATGTAAGATTTCGAGAAAACAACAGATTTATCACTAGATCAATAGGCTATGTCAAAATTGAACACTAGCATCCGAAACTTTTCGAAAACAAGCAAAAAACCTATGAAACCCCACTGAGTACGCTAAAAAAAACGAGTTATCCAGAAAATAAGTTCCCGTTGCTTTTTGCTGGTTACTTTTCTGGCTCCTTCTCGAACCTCATTGCACACGTAAGCGTGAGGTCGAAATACGCTCTGTCCTCAACGATTATGGTGTCCTTAGGAAAAACCAGCTGCTCAAACCCATAGCGGTCATAAACCTTGGCCTCGCTGATGTTGACTACCTCGGGAATCTACAGCATGTCGTCCCAAGCTGCATGCAGCTTAACCCCGCCCCTTGCTGTCCGAAACTTTGCCCAGCCAAACATGGCCAGGCACAGCGATATAACAGCGCTGTATATCAGCTTCACGCTTTTGCCTTTGATCTCCTTGATGATATGCGGGTTGTGATGCTTTTTCAGAACCGTCTTGTAGCGGCTCAACAGGCGGTAGCGCATACTCTCAAACACCTGCCAGTTCCGCTTTTTGTTGCCATCGCTCATGGTGAACCGAGCAGCGCTCTGCCTGAGATTCAGGCCCTCTATGAATGCTTCGCTCACACCAATCCCAGCCGACATATCGCTTAGGTGCTGACGCTTATTAAGCTGTCCGAAAGTTAGGGCAACAAGCTGGTCGTACGTCTTGTACTTGCTGCATCCTCTATCCGTTGGGTAGGTACGAGTGCAGCTATCGAATAGCCAGCGGGGAACTAAATCGCATGAGGGGCTTTTTGTTATTTTTGTTTCGCCTGAAGAGGCCCATCATTTTAAAGTTTTTTGTTACCCTCAAAATAGGGGGGATTCTGAGGGCATTTTTAAATTTCTTACTTTCGGATGCTAAGTACAGGAAAAACATTCCAGCCTGTACCATTATACTCAAGTACACCATCGTTATTTCCAAAATATATAAACCCTTTACTGCTCTGGGTGATACTCCAGTTCTGAGTGCTAGCATTGTATACGCTTTTACTATGGTTTACAATGTTAGGCAAACCAATATCTTTAATTTGAGCATGGGTTGCTTGCCAACCCAAAAGCACAAAACAAATCAGGATATAGCTTAGGCGCTGTCGCATCGTCCAACTATTTGAGTGTTGGCTAAAAGTAATGAATTGATCATTCGAATCAAACTCGCAAAATACAATTTTTCGAACAAGCACAATGCAACTACACCTAAATTTGTTAGATTTAAAAGTCTCATCGCTATTCTGCTCCCCCAAAAAGACTGTATATAAATTTCGGGTAATGCTTTTTTTTAGCCAATTTTGTTCCTTTATAACTTTGGATGCAGGAAACGACCAGTAACATACCATTTGTCACGCTTACAACCGATTGGGGCCAGCACGATTACTACCTGGGCATGCTCAAGGGTAGCCTTTTATCGGCGCTACCCCAGCTCAAGGTGGTGGATGTATCGCACAGCGTGGCCAGCTTTAATATCCACAGCGCAGCCTTTGTGGTAAAAAATAGCTTTAGCTACTTCCCAAAGGGTAGTATTCATCTTATCATGGTGAACAGTGAGGCTAGCGTTACCTCTCGCATTCTAATTAGCAAATGGCAAGATCACTTCTTTGTTACCCCCGACAATGGCATTATTGGGTTACTTTTTAACGATACCCCCGAGAGTACATACGAGGTTCCCTTTGCCCCCGATGGCAGCTTTGCATCGTTACCAGCATACGTAAAGGCAGTTCAAAACATAATGCTGAGTAAGCTGGGCAGCACCGTAACCGATTTTGACAAGCGCATTACCTTCAAGGCCACCATCGACGAATCGGTGATAACTGGCAGCATTATCTACATCGATTCATACCAAAACGCCATTACCAACATCTCCAAGAGCCTATTCGAAAGGGTAGGGCAAAACCGAAGCTACAACATCTTCGTCCAAAGCAATCATAATAAAATAGTGAAGCTAAGCACGGGCTACAACCAGGTTGATGCCGGCGAACTGCTCGCCCTGTTCAACTCCGCCAATCTGCTGGAGGTTGCCATACGCAATGGCTACGCCGCTGAATTGCTGAGCCTTAGGGTGGGTGGTAGCGTACGAGTCAATTTTTTATAACGCCTTATCCATTCCTGTTGGCTTCGATGGGAAGATTTAGCAAAACCGTTGTACCTTTATGCTCCTCCGATTCGAATCTAATTTCACCCCTATGTTCCTTCACAATGGCATAAACCAATGATAGGCCAAGGCCGACCCCTTCGCCAGGCTCCTTGGTGGTGAAAAATGGATCGGTAATTTTTGAGATTAAATCCTTTCTAATTCCGCATCCAGAATCGGCTATCTCAATCTTTATATCGTTTTGATCTACCTTGGTTGATATGGAGATTTCCCCATTGTTTTCGATAGACTGGTTTGCATTGAACAGAATATTGAAAAACATTTGATGCAATCGGCCCTCATTACCCCGAATTGGGGGTAATTCTCTAGCATAATTTGTTTTTACAGTTATTCTATCAGCAAATCGTTGCCTGAGCATCAAAAGGCAATTGTTAATTATGCTATGAACATCACATATGTTTGCATAGCTATCGTTTTCTCTACTAAACTGATCCAATGTTTGAATAATATTAGTAACCCTAACCACACCCTCAACAATCATATCTACCAATGGTATTATTTCCTTTTGGTGTGATTGTAAATTCTCATTCACATACTTCTCAAGTATGGTAACGCCTCCATGTATAAAGTTTAAGGGATTATTTATCTCATGCGAGATTCCTGATGTAAGTACACCAATTGTGGCCATTTTTTCTGATTGAATAAGCTGTATCTGTGTGCTTTTCAATTTTTCAAGAGCTGATTCTAACTGCCTGTTCTTATCGTGTAGCTCTTTAGTTCTATCTTTAACCCTACTTTCTAAAACGGACTTATCCTTCCTTAGCCGATAAGTTCTATATCTTATGTACAAAAGAATTAAAAGAACAAGAACTACTGTTTGCGCAACAATAAACCAGGCTCTTTTCCAAAATGGTGGTACAATATGTATTTGGAGTTCAACAGGTTCTTCGTTCCAAACCAGATCGTTATTGCTCCCTTTAACCTTAAATGTGTACTTTCCAGGGTTAAGGTTGGTGAATGTTACTGAATTATCGTTTCCTATCTCAATCCATTCATTACTAAACCCTTCGAGGGTATAGGTAAATCGATTTTTTTGAGGATTAGTAAAATCCAACGATGCAAACTCGATGGAAAAAAGGTAATCCTTATGCGTAAGGGTTACTCTATTGTCGATATGCAGATTATGCACAAACGGAATTAAAGAATTTTCCCAGATTGATTCTGACAAGATCTTAAAATCAGTGATTGTAACCTTGGGAATATATGGATTTTTTGTAACCTGTTTTGGATGAAAATATGTTAGGGCTGCATTCCCGCCAAAGTAAAGCTTCCCATCAGAACTTTTATGGAATGAATTCCGGTTAAACCCATTGACCTCGATACCATCATCGTATGAAAAGGGGATAAAGCTACTATCGCTAAGCGAATACCTATACAACAAGCTAGTGGTAACAATCCATAAATTTTTGTAATCATCCTCAACCATTCCAATAATGGTACTTTTCTTTAATTCTTGGTTGTTAGGATGTTGCTCAGTCAACCTGTTTTCCATATCCAGCTTCAGCAACCCCCTTGATTCTGTTCCAATCCATATGTCGCCGTGGCTATCGCAGAAAAGAGTCATAAGGTTAAGCGTTTTCAGAAAATTAAGTGAGTCGTCAATATTGGGTACAAAATGGTTAAACACCTCCTTTTTAGGGTCAAACTCATACAAACCACTTTGATACGAACCTACCCAAATCTTACCCTGCTTATCCTGTATAATTGAATTAACATAGTTATCGTTAGTCTTAAATGCATAATTAAATGGACTATGCTTGTATGACTTGAAATTAAAATTTGATTCATCTCCAACCAGCTTGTTCAAGCCCTGAGCAGTTCCAAACCATAGCTGGCCCCCTTGGTCCTGAAAAATATAGTTAATTTGATTGCTACTTAGGCTTGATTCTTTGCTGGGGTTATTTACAAAATTCTTGAAGTACAATTCACTCCCCCGCCTCTCTATTCTGTTTAACCCTCCCTGATACGTTCCAGCCCATATAACATCATTCGAATCCACATGAAGTGACCATACCCTATTGTTACTCAAACTATTTTCGTTCCCAGGAATATTTGTAAAATGGTAAAACTGTTCATTATCTGAGTTAAACTGCATCAATCCACCGCCATCGGTTCCAATCCAAATGCTACCCTTACTATCGCTACTAATAGCCATAATATTATGCTGAGGTAAACTATGCTTGGCTGTTGGGTTGTGCCTTATGTTATTGAATTTCCTTGGTTTTAAATCGATTCTGCTCAAGCCTCCACCTCGGGTTCCAATCCATAGAACCTTTGAGTAATCTTCAAACAGGTACTCAATTCGATTACTGCTTATGCTATAATCGTTATTAGGATCGTTCGTGTAATGGGTAAACTCACCTGTTTCTGGATTAAACAGATTTAGCCCTCCCTCATAGGTTCCGACCCAGAGGTTTCCATTGGAATCCTTTAATAAGCAATCCGCCTTATCATCGCTAATGCTCGTTTCGTCGGATGAATTGTGGGTATATCGCCTAAACGTATTGGTTTTGGGGTCGAAATGGTTTAATCCGCCACCGTGTATAGCAATCCATATTGTTCCGTCATCATTGGCAATCATACTCTTAATAAAATTGCCGCTAAGGCTGTTCCTTGTATTAGGGTTGTGGTAATATCGATAAAAGCTATCATTAACAGAATCAAAACGGTTAAGGCCGCTGTCAGTTCCAAACCACAGGGTTCCATCAGGCGTTTCGCACATACAATTGGCCCTATTCCCGCTCAAGCTACTAGTGTTATGTTAGGTGTATTATGACGTATTTTTTAAGTTATTGATTATATTTGCAGAAAATAATCTGCAGATATGGTACATTACAGGATCAAACTTACAAAATCTGAGGTTGATGAGCTGCTGGGGATAATTCGCAAAGGCTC
>JAVERU010000003.1:0-56784 GCA_034006965.1 Tenuifilaceae bacterium | reverse complement strand
ACATTACAACCTCTTCACCTGAGAAATCCTTGTTGGCCCCCCTTAAAAAGTCAGGCGGACGGAACAACTCCGGCCGTATGACAATGCGTTATATGGGAGGTGGGCACAAGCGTCGTTACAGGATAATTGACTTTGCGCGCGATCGCGACGGTGTGGCTGCTGTTGTGAAGACCATTGAGTACGATCCCAATCGTTCTGCTCGCATTGCATTGGTTGTATATGCCGATGGCGAAAAACGCTATATCATTGCACCCGCTGGCCTCCAGGTAGGCCAGACCATTATGTCGGGTAAAGACGTTGCCCCTGAATTAGGCAACACATTGTACTTGTCGGATATACCCCTTGGTACCCTAGTTCATAACATTGAGCTAAAGCCAGGGCAAGGAGGTATTATGGCTCGTAGTGCAGGCTCCTATGCTCAGCTCCTAGCTCGCGAAGGTAAGTATGCCGTTCTTAAGCTGCCCAGCAGTGAAATTAGAATGGTGCTAACCTCTTGCAAGGCGACTGTAGGTACGGTATCCAACTCGGATCATGCCCTTACCCGCTCGGGTAAAGCTGGTCGCTCACGCTGGTTAGGCCGTCGTCCTCGCGTTCGTGGTGTTGTTATGAACCCTGTCGATCACCCAATGGGTGGTGGTGAAGGACGTTCATCAGGAGGACATCCACGCTCACGCAAAGGTATCCCAGCGAAGGGTTATAAAACTCGCTCCAAGAAAAATCAGTCGAGCAAGTTTATCGTTGAACGTAGGAAAAAGTAACTTGAAAAGCGTTAAACTATGAGTCGTTCATTAAAAAAAGGTCCATACATAGAGTACAAGTTGGAAAAGCGTATCACAGATTTGAACGCATCCAGCAAGAAGCAGGTTGTTAAAACCTGGTCTAGAGCATCTATGATATCGCCGGACTTTGTAGGCCACACAGTAGCCGTACACAACGGGAATAAGTTTATCCCTGTATATGTTACCGAGAATATGGTTGGGCACAAGCTAGGTGAGTTTGCCCCCACCCGCACATTCCGTGGCCATGCCGGCAATAAGAAGAAATAGTAATTAGATCTTAAACCAAGAAATAATGGGTGCAAGAAAACGTATAAGAGCAGAAAAAATCAAGGAGGAGAAAAGGAATAAAGCTTACGCCATCCTGCGTAACAACCCTACATCTCCTCGCAAGATGCGCTTAGTTGTTGATTTGGTTAGGGGAAAGCAGGTTAACAATGCTCTCGATATCCTTAGGTTTACCCCCAAGGAGTCTGCACACAAAGTTGAGAAGTTAATCCTCTCGGCTGTGGCTAACTGGCAGGCAAAGAACGAGGGCGTTCGTATCGAAGACGCCAACCTATTCGTTAAGGAAATTTTTGTTGACGAAGGTAAGATGCTGAAGCGAATCAGAACCGCTCCCCAAGGGCGTGCCCACAGAATCAGGAAGCGTTCAAACCATGTTACCGTTGTACTAGACAGCGCAGTTACTAACGATACTCAAAACACACAGAGCTAAATGGGACAGAAAGTTAATCCAATAGGCAACAGGTTAGGAATCATCAAGGGATGGGATTCTAACTGGTACGGCGGAAACCATTATGCTCAAAAGCTAATGGAGGACAGCAAGATACGCGAGTACCTTAATGCTCGTTTAGCCAAGGCAAGTGTATCTAAGATCGTAATTGAGCGTACGCTCAAGCTGATTACCGTTACCGTACATACAGCTCGTCCCGGTATTATTATCGGAAAAGGCGGACAAGAGGTAGACAAGCTTAAGGAAGAGCTTAAGAATATCACCAATAAGGAGATACAGATCAATATCTTTGAGATTAAGCGCCCAGAGCTTGATGCTAACATCGTGGCTGGAAACATTGCCCGCCAGGTTGAAGGACGCATCTCGTATCGCCGAGCTATTAAGATGGCAATTGCGTCTACCATTCGTATGGGAGCAGAGGGCATTAAAGTGCAAATCTCCGGCCGTTTGGGCGGCGCTGAAATGGCACGCTCCGAGACCTATAAGGAGGGCAGAATCCCTCTACACACGTTCCGTGCTGACATTGACTATGCACTAGGCGAGGCATTAACCAAGGTAGGTTTGATTGGCATTAAGGTTTGGATTTGCAATGGTGAGGTTTACGGGAAGCCTGATCTGTCGCCAAACGTAGGGAAAAGCGCACCTAGTGCACCTCCCCGTGGCAACAGACCCCCCCGTGGTGCCAACACTCGCAAGAAAAAGAAGTAGTTAATAGCATTTAATAGATTTTAGAAAATGTTACAGCCAAAGAAAACTAAATTTAGAAGGCAGCAGAAAGGCCGCATGAAGGGCAATGCTCAGCGCGGAAATCAGCTTGCATTCGGTTCCTTTGGAATCAAGTCACTTGAAACCATGTGGATCACTGGAAGGCAAATTGAAGCTGCCCGTCAGGCCGTGACACGTTACATGAAACGTGAAGGCCAGATTTGGATACGCATTTTCCCCGATAAGCCCATTACCAAAAAACCCGCCGAAGTGCGTATGGGTAAAGGTAAAGGTGCTCCAGAGGGATTTGTAGCTCCTGTAACTCCCGGCCGCATCATCATTGAAGCCGAGGGAGTTCCTTACGAGGTAGCCAAGGAGGCTCTACGCCTTGCAGCGCAGAAACTGCCTGTTACTACCAAGTTTATTGTACGCCGTGATTTTACCGAAACTGAAAACTAGTTGAGAAATGAAAGCAACTGAGATAAGAGAACTTACAGTTAAGGAGATAGAAGAGCGCATTGAGACCTTCGAAGCTCAACTACAGAAGTTGAGAATGAACCATGCGGTTTCACCCCTCGATAATCCTATGAAGATTAACGAGATGCGTAAAACTATCGCTAGAATGAAAACCATTCTCACCGAGCGTACTAGTCAGAAACAGTAAAGCCATCTTTCAACAATGGAAAATAATCGAAACTTAAGAAAAGAAAGGATTGGGCTAGTGGTTAGCAACAAGATGGAGAAATCAATTGTTGTAGCCGTAAAGCGCAAGGTTAAGCACCCAATCTATGGCAAGTTTGTGAATAGAACCACCAAGTTCTATGCCCACGATGAGCAAAACACTTGCAACGTTGGCGATACCGTTCGGATAATGGAGACCCGGCCCTTGAGCAAAACCAAGTGCTGGAGGTTAGTAGAAATCATTGAAAGAGCTAAATAGCCATGATACAGCAAGAAAGTAGACTACTAGTAGCCGATAATAGCGGTGCCAAAGAGGTTCTTTGCATCCGCGTGCTCGGCGGAACCGGCAAGCGCTACGCTCGCATTGGCGACAAGATTGTTGTTACCGTAAAAAGCGCGCTGCCTAGCGGAGATGTTAAGAAGGGTACCGTTACCAAAGCCGTTATTGTTAGAACCAAGAAGGAGATTAGACGTGCCGATGGAAGCTACATTCGTTTCGACGATAACGCCTGCGTACTCTTGAACAATCAGGGTGAGATTCGCGGAACCCGTATATTTGGCCCCGTGGCAAGAGAACTTCGTGACAAGTACATGAAGATCGTATCCTTGGCACCCGAAGTATTGTAATCTGATTAAATCGTTATCACGATGAATAAGAAATTACACGTAAAGAAAGGGGATATGGTATTCGTTAATGCTGGCGAATACAAAGGCAAGCAAGGTAAGGTGTTAGAGGTGCTCGTTAAGCAAGAGCGTGCCATCGTTGAGGGGGTGAATATCATCTCTCGCCACACCAAGCCCAACGCCAAGCATCCTCAGGGAGGAATTATCAAGAAGGAAGCTCCCATCCACATCTCAAATCTAATGCTGGTTGATCCTGCCTCAGGCAAGCCCACAAGGATAGGACGCCGCGAGAACGAGAGTGGTAAACTAGTTCGTTACTCTAAAAAATCAGGGGAGGAGATTAAGTAATGGAATACGTACCAAACCTCAAGAAAAAATACCACGAGGAGATCATCCCTAACCTAACCAAAGAGTTTGGTTACAAAACCGTAATGCAGGTTCCAAAGCTGCAGAAGATTGTAATCAACCAGGGTGTAGGACAGGCTGTGGCCGACAAAAAGCTTATCGAGCAAGCTCAAGAAGAGCTTACCATAATAGCTGGTCAGAAGGCAATGCAAACCGTTTCGCGCAAGGACATCAGTAACTTTAAGCTACGTAAGATGATGCCCATCGGAACCAAGGTTACCCTTCGCCGTGAAAGGATGTATGAATTCCTCGAAAGGCTAATCTCTGTTTCACTGCCTCGTATCCGCGACTTCAAAGGAGTTAACGATAAATTCGATGGCCGTGGAAACTATAGCCTTGGAATCCAAGAGCACATCATCTTCCCTGAGATCGATATTGACAAGATCAACAAGATCCTCGGGTTAGAGATAACCTTTGTAACTTCATCGAATACCGATGAGGAGGCCTACGCGCTACTTCGTGAGTTCGGTATTCCGTTTAAAAACGCTAAAAAGAACTAGGGTATGGCAAAAGAATCAATGAAGGCCAGAGAGGTAAAGCGTGCTAGAATGGCCGCTAAGTACGCTGAGAAGCGTGCTAAGCTTAAAGCCGATGGCGACTGGGAAGCGCTGCAGAAATTGCCCCGCAATGCGAATCCAATCCGTCAGCGTAACCGCTGCTCGGTTACTGGTCGACCCCGTGGCTATATGCGTCAATTCGGTATTAGCCGTATTACCTTTAGAGAGTTGGCTTCAAAAGGGCTAATCCCCGGTGTAAAGAAAGCTAGTTGGTAATTACATAAACACAACACAGAAATGGTTACTGATCCCATTGCAGATTATTTGACCCGAATTAGAAATGCCGCTATGGCAAATCATCGGATCGTTGAGATACCTGCCTCTAAGGTTAAGTTGGAGATGACCAAAATCCTTTTCGATAAAGGTTATATCCTAAACTATAAACTGGAGGAGGATAACAAGCAGGGTATTATCAAGATAGCACTTAAATATCACCCCGAGAGCAAGAAGAATGCCATTAAGCACCTCGAGCGAATTAGCCGTCCAGGCCTTCGTAGATACGTTGGTGTTGAGGAGTTGCCCCGAGTACTTAACGGACTGGGTATTGCCATTCTATCAACTTCAAAGGGAGTTATGAGCGATAAAGAAGCTCGTGTCCAAAAAGTTGGAGGCGAAGTGCTTTGCTACGTTTACTAATTAATTAATTCAATTGAAATGTCTAGGATTGGAAAAAAACCTGTAAACTTACCCAAGGGAGTGACGATAAACGTTGGCTCCGATAATGTGGTGAGCGTGAAAGGCCCTCTAGGCGAGCTGAGTCAGGCTATTGACCCTGATATCACCGTTAATGTGGAGGGAGACACAGTTACCCTAACTAGGCCAACCGATCAGAAACGCCACCGCTCAATGCACGGCCTGTACCGTTCGTTGATCAACAATATGGTGGTAGGTGTATCGGAAGGTTGGACTGTACAGCAAGAGCTCGTTGGGGTTGGCTTTAAGGCCGAAGCAAAGGGGCAAGTTCTCGAGCTTAGCCTTGGATTCTCACATGATATTCATTTTATGCTCCCCAAGGAGGTTTCTGTTGAGGCCAAATCGGAGCGTAGAAGCAACCCAATTATAACCCTCAAGAGTGCTGATAAGCAACTTTTAGGTGTTGTAGCTGCTAAGATCCGTTCGTTACGTAAGCCCGAACCATACAAAGGCAAAGGTATTCGCTTTGTGGGTGAAGTGGTGCGCAAGAAGTCTGGTAAGTCAGCTAGTGTATAACCTGTTAATAGTTAATGTAGTATGGCTCTAAAGAAACAAGAGAGAAGGCTCAAGATAAAGATGAGGATTCGTAAGCGTGTCCACGGAACTCCTGAAAAACCCAGGATGTCCGTTTATCGGAGCAACAAGCAGATTAGCGTGCAGGTTATCGACGACGTAAACGGCGTTACCCTAGCATCTGCTTCCTCACGAGTGAAAGAAATTGCTGAAAAAGCAAACATTACAAAAACCGAACAAGCCCGCCTTGTAGGCAAACTGGCCGCTGAGAAAGCCATTGAAAAGGGTGTTAGCGCTGTTGTGTTCGATCGCAACGGATACCTTTACCATGGCCGCGTTAAAGCGTTGGCCGATGCTGCAAGAGAAGGAGGTCTTAAATTCTAAGAAGCGATGTCAACAAATACAAGTATTCGTAAAGTAAAGACTGCTGACCTTGAGCTAAAAGATAGGTTGGTTTCAATACAGCGCGTAACCAAGGTTACCAAGGGGGGTAGAACCTTCAGCTTCTCTGCCATCGTGGTGGTTGGAGACGAGAATGGTATCGTAGGTTTTGGGCTAGGAAAAGCTGGTGAGGTGACCTCAGCTATCTCCAAAGGGATTGAGGATGCCAAGAAGAACCTAGTTAAAGTTCCTATCTTCAAGGGCACCATTCCTCATGAGCAGTCGGCTAAGTATGGTGGCGCTCGCGTATTCATGAAACCAGCAACCCATGGTACAGGGGTTGTAGCTGGAGGTGCGATGAGGGCTGTGCTTGAGAGTGTTGGTGTAACTGACGTTCTTGCCAAGTCCAAAGGATCATCAAACCCCCACAACTTGGTGAAAGCTACTGTTGCCGCATTGCTCGAGATGCGTGATGCCTATGCCGTTGCTGCAGTTCGCGGAGTAGATTTGAATAAAGTGTTTAACGGTTAGAATTCGGAGTTATGGCAAAAGTAAAAATCACACAGATAAAGAGCAAGATTGGCTCGTCGAAGCGTCAGAAGGCATGCCTTGAATCGCTTGGACTACGAAGGATCAACCACAGCGTTGAACGCGAAGGTACCCCAGAAACACTTGGGATGATTGAAAAAGTTAAACACCTTGTTCGAGTAGAACAATAGTGATTTAGAAACCTAATAATGGTTATAAGATATGGAATTGCATAATCTAAAGCCCGCCAAAGGAGCAACCCACAAGGAAAAACGCATTGGGCGTGGAACCGGATCTGGCCACGGCGGCACCTCAACAAGGGGGCACAAGGGCGCCAAGTCGCGCTCGGGTTACTCCAAAAAGATTGGATTTGAAGGTGGACAGATGCCACTACAGCGTCGTTTGCCCAAATTTGGTTTCAAAAATCCGTTCCGCAAAGAGTATAAAGCAATCAACATTGATGTTATACAAACACTGGCCGACAAGCACAACATCACTTCAATTGATGTTCAAACCCTTATCGATGCAGGTCTTATTGCTAAAAAGGACTTGGTTAAGATTTTGGGGAACGGAACGATCACCTCAAAGCTTGAGGTGAAAGCACATGCTTTCTCAAAGAAAGCTGTAGAGGCAATTGAAGCAGTGCAAGGAACAGCCGTAAAACTATAACTTGATGAAATCTTTTTTTGAAACATTAAAGAATATCTTTAAGATAGAGGACTTGAGAAATCGAATCCTCTACACTTTGGGTATTTTGCTTATTTATCGTTTAGGAAGCTTCGTGGTGCTCCCAGGTATTGACCCCGCTCAGCTTGGCGCCCTGAAAAACCAAACAGCTGATGGTATTATGGGGCTGTTAGACATGTTCTCGGGGGGTGCGTTTAGCAACGCATCAATATTTGCCTTGGGGATCATGCCCTACATCTCAGCCTCAATCGTGGTGCAGCTGCTGGGTATCGCTATTCCCTACTTTCAGCGTTTGCAGAAAGAAGGCGAAAGTGGCCGGCGTAAGATAAACCAGATTACACGTTATCTTACCGTTATCATTCTGATTATTCAGGCTCCCACATACCTAGCGAATCTTCATGCGCAGCTACCTGCCACGGCATTTGCACTTAAAGGTGTGTACTTTACCATTTCTTCAACAATTATTCTCATCTCAGGTACTATGTTCGTCATGTGGCTTGGTGAAAAGATTACCGACAAGGGAATAGGGAATGGTATTTCATTAATAATTATGGTTGGTATTATTGCAAGGCTACCATTTGCCTTGGTTGCTGAATTTTTCCAGCGTTCCGAGGAGTTGTCCGGTGGTCTTGTTATGTTCTTGGTCGAAATGATTATCCTGTTTGTTGTTTTCATGTTCTCCATCTTGCTTGTGCAAGGAACACGAAAAATTCCTGTGCAGTACGCTAAACGTATTGTAGGCAATAAGCAGTATGGTGGCGTTAGGCAGTATATCCCGCTTAAGGTGAACTCGGCAGGAGTAATGCCCATAATTTTTGCTCAAGCGCTAATGTTTCTTCCAATGATGTTGGCAAGCTTCGATACAGAAACCACTACTGGTATAGCGGCTGCTTTTTCAGATTTTACTGGTTTTTGGTACAATTTCACGTTTGCCCTACTAATCATTGCGTTCACTTACTTTTATACTGCTGTTACCATCAATCCTAACCAAATGGCTGAGGATATGAAGAAGAATGGTGGGTTTATACCTGGAGTTAAGCCTGGAAAGAAAACAGTGGAATTCCTCGACTCAATCATGTCGAAGATTACCCTGCCCGGTTCCATATTCCTTGCCCTTATCGCAATTCTTCCTGCCTTCGCTATGATTCTTGGTGTAAACAATCAAATGGCTCAATTCTTTGGAGGTACATCGCTGCTCATTATGGTGGGCGTAGTGCTCGATACTCTTCAGCAAATAGAGAGCCACTTGCTCATGCGCCACTACGATGGTTTGATGAAAACCGGCAGAATAAAAGGTAAATCTGGAATGTAGAACCCATTGTAAACGATCTTTGCATAATGCCAATTACTAGGACGGAAGAGGAAATAGAGATACTTAGGTTTAATGCCGATTTGGTTTCGAAAACTCTGGCGGAAATAGCCCGAAGGATTAGGCCTGGGGTTACTACGCTAGCCCTCGACAGGGTAGCCGAAGAGTTTATTCGTGATCACGGAGCAGAGCCTGGGTTCCTCGGGTATAACGGTTTCCCGAATACCCTTTGTACCTCAGTTAACGACGCTGTGGTTCACGGAATTCCGTCCAATGATGAGCTCAAGGATGGTGACATAGTTTCCGTTGATTGCGGAACAAAGTATCAAGGTTTTTACGGCGACTCAGCTTACACTTTTGCAGTAGGTGAGGTGTCAACGGAGATAAAAAAATTGCTCCAAGTAACCGAGGAAAGTCTTTACCAAGGCATAAAGCAAGCCACTCATGGTAACCGTGTTGGAGATATTTCCAATGCTGTACAAGTACATGCCGAGAGCAATGGATTTTCAGTTGTTCGCGAGCTAGTAGGCCATGGATTGGGGCGTAATATGCATGAAAAGCCCGAGGTGCCTAACTATGGGAGCAAAGGTCGCGGTTCAAAATTGGTAGAGGGTATGGTGATTTGTATTGAGCCAATGATCAACATTGGAACAAAGCATGTTTACCAGGAGGCAGATGGCTGGACCATAAAAACTTACGACCATAAACCTTCGGCCCACTATGAGCTAACAGTTGTAGTTCGCAAAGGAGAGCCACAGGTGCTTTCAACGTTTAAGCATATTGAAGAAGTTTACAAGTTATTACAAACTTAATTTGAATTATGGCCAAACAACCTGCCATAGAGAAAGACGGAACAATAATAGAAGCCCTATCGAACGCAATGTTTCGGGTAGAGTTGGATAATGGACACGTTATCACTGCCCATATCTCGGGCAAAATGCGTATGCATTACATCAAAATTCTTCCGGGCGATAAGGTGAAGGTTGAGATGTCACCCTACGATTTATCAAAAGGGCGCATTACGTTCCGTTATAAGTAATTAACCGATAATAAGTAGTTGCGATGAAAGTAAGAGCTTCAGTTAAAAAACGCAGCGACGATTGCAAAATCGTTAAGCGCAAAGGGCGTTTGTACGTGATTAACAAAAAAAATCCGAAGTTTAAACAACGCCAAGGATAATTTATTAACTTTGTACCCTAATTTTTTTAAGGAGAAAATATGGCACGTATAGTAGGTGTTGATTTACCCAAAAACAAGCGAGGCGAAGTAGCGCTAACCTATATCTATGGTATTGGGCGAAGCACCGCACGCAAAATCCTAGAGGCCGCTGGTGTTGATGTTAACACCCAGGTTAAGGATTGGACTGATGAGAATATTAATGATATCCGCTCAATACTTAACGAGAAGTATAAGGTGGAAGGTGAACTGCGTTCGATGGTTCAGCTTAACATTAAACGGTTGATGGATATTGGTTGCTACCGCGGTATTCGCCACCGTATTGGCTTGCCTGTTAGAGGTCAAAGCACCAAGAATAATGCTAGAACCCGTAAGGGCCGCAAGAAAACCGTTGCCAACAAGAAGAAAGCGACTAAATAGATCATAGGTTATGGCAAAGAAAACAGGATCAGCTAAAAAGAAAGTTGTAAAAGTTGAAGCAGTAGGACAGGCGCATGTTCACTCCTCATTCAACAATATCATTGTTACCCTTACCAACAGCACTGGCCAGGTTATATCATGGTCATCCGCTGGAAAAATGGGATTCAGGGGTTCCAAAAAGAATACCCCCTACGCAGCGCAAACCGCAGCTGGCGATTGCGCCAAAGTGGCTTACGATTTAGGACTTCGCAAGGTGAAAGTGTACGTAAAGGGCCCTGGCTCTGGCCGTGAGTCGGCTATTCGTACTATACATTCCGCTGGAATTGAGGTAACCGAAATAGTTGACGTTACTCCACTACCCCATAATGGTTGTCGTCCTCCCAAAAGGCGCAGGGTATAATAATTTGGTAGTAATATACAATTTTAAAAACAATTGAGGAATGGCAAGATATACTGGACCAACCACTAAAATTGCACGAAAATTTGGGGAACCCATTTTTGGGCCAGATAAAGTTCTTGAAAAGAAGAACTACCCCCCAGGAATGCATGGCATAAACAAGAAGCGTAAGAAAGTATCTGAATATGGCATTCAGCTTCAAGAGAAGCAGAAAGCGAAGTTCACCTATGGGATATTAGAGAAGCAATTTGCCAATACATTCAAAAAGGCATCGAATATGCCTGGGGTTACAGGTGAAATCCTTCTCCAGCTACTCGAGTCGAGGCTCGATAACGTAGTGTATCGACTGGGAATTGCCCCAACGCGCGCTAGCGCCCGTCAGCTGGTATCGCATAGGCACATCACCGTGAATGGCAAGGTGGTAAATATCCCCTCTTACACACTTAGACCTGGCGATCTGGTAGGCGTTCGTGAGAAATCAAAATCATTAGAAGTAGTAACGGAGTCATTAGCGACAAACCGCTCATCAAAGTACTCATGGCTTGAGTGGGATGGCGATCAGCTAGTAGGCAAATTTATGAACAATCCTGAGCGTTCAGATATTCCTGAGAATATCAAGGAACAGCTAATTGTTGAACTATACTCCAAGTAAAAACTAAACCGAATGGCAATTCTGGCATTTCAAAAACCCGATAAGGTAATAATGCTTGAGTCTACCGATACTCTTGGTAGGTTTGAGTTTCGTCCTCTTGAGCCAGGCTATGGAATAACTGTGGGAAACGCCCTTCGCCGAATTCTACTTTCGTCGTTAGAGGGGTACGCCATCACATCAATCAAGATATCTGGTGTAGACCACGAATTCTCCGTTATACCTGGAGTAATCGAAGATGTTCCTGAGATAATCCTTAACCTGAAACAAATTAGGCTTAAGCGCATTGTTGAGGATGTAGAAGATGAGAAGGTTACCATATCAATTTCTGGTCAAAATGAGTTTAAGGCCGGGTTCCTATCGAATTTCCTCACTGGCTTCAAGGTGCTAAATCCCGATTTCGTGATCTGTAGGATGGAGCCCGATGTGAAGCTTGAAATTCAAGTTACCATCAACAAAGGCAGAGGATACGTCCCCGCTGAGGAGAACAAAGTGGAGGATGTAGAGTTTGGTGTGATACCTATTGACTCCATCCATACCCCCATCAAGAATGTGAAGTTCGATGTTGAAAACTATAGGGTTGAGCAGAAGACTGACTACGAAAAGTTAGTGCTCGAAATCCAAACTGATGGAAGCATCCATCCAAAGGATGCCCTGAAGGAGGCAGCAAAAATTCTCATCTACCACTTCATGCTTTTCTCTGACGAGAAGATCACATTAGATGCAGACGATAAGTTTGCAAACGATGAGTTTGATGAGGAAGTGCTGCATATGCGTCAGCTGCTCAAAACCAAACTTGTTGACCTTGACCTATCGGTTAGAGCGCTTAATTGCCTAAAAGCTGCCGATGTTGAAACACTTGGCGACCTGGTAAGGTTCAACAAAAACGACCTGCTGAAATTTAGGAACTTTGGTAAGAAATCGCTTACTGAGCTCGAAGATCTGCTAGATGCAATGAACCTATCTTTCGGTATGGAAATTTCAAAGTACAAACTTGACAAGGAATAATTGCGATGAGACACAATAAAAAAGGAAATCATCTGGGACGTACAGCATCTCACCGTAAGGCTATGCTTGCCAATATGGCCGTGTCATTAATTAAGCATAAACGCATTAAGACCACTGTAGCCAAGGCTAAAGCGCTAAAAACTTACGTTGAGCCCCTAATTACTAAGAGTAAGAGCGATACTACCCACTCTCGTAGAACTGTGTTTGCCTCACTAAAGGATAAGCATGCAGTAACTGAACTTTTCCGTGAAGTATCGGTTAAAGTAGCAGAAAGACCAGGCGGTTACACAAGGATACTAAAGACAGGAACACGCTTGGGCGATAGTGCAGAGATGTGTATTATCGAGCTGGTTGATTACAATACAACTTACACCTCTGAGCAAAAAGCGGAGAAACCTGCTGCTAAGCGCACCAGAAGAGGAAAGGCAAAAGCATCGGATGATGCCCAACCTGCCACTAAGGCAAAAGCTCCAGTGGCCGCTAAAGCAAAGGAAGAACCTAAAGCTGAGGACGCAGAAACACCCAAAGCCGAGGTGAAGTATGAAGAGACAAAGGCTGCTGAAACAGCGAATGAAAACGAGGCCGATACAAAAGAGGATGTAGAGAAGTAGTCCTCTGGCATAAGAGATGTTGGAAAAGGGATTGGCTCAGCTGCTAAATCCCTTTTTTTTAGCTAATTTTATCCAAGTTTTTTAACTTTTAAATGATAATAAAATGGGACAAATTGTAAATGTACATGCAAGGCAGATCCTCGACTCCAGAGGAAATCCCACCGTTGAGGTGGACGTGCTAACTGAAAGCGGATATTTCGGAAGAGCCGCCGTTCCTAGCGGTGCATCAACAGGTGTTCATGAGGCGGTTGAACTACGCGATGGCGATAGTAGCAGATACCTTGGCAAAAGCGTACTACGAGCAGTAGAGAATGTGAACACTACAATTTCTGAGGAAATTGTTGGTATGCACGTGTTAGAGCAGCAGCAAATAGATGAGACTCTTATAAAGCTTGACGGATCAGATAATAAAGCAAACCTTGGCGCTAATGCAATACTTGGCGTATCAATGGCAGTAGCTCATGCAGCAGCTCAGGTTACGCAGCAACCGCTATTCCGTTACATTGGGGGCGTAAATGCTTGCACTTTGCCCGTGCCAATGATGAACATTCTGAATGGAGGATCACACGCCGATAACAGCATCGATTTCCAAGAGTTTATGGTCATGCCCTTTGGCGCTCCCTCATTTTCAGAGGGCTTAAGAATGGGTGCCGAGGTGTTCCATCACCTAAAGGCCGTACTTAAGAAGCAAGGCTACTCAACGAACGTAGGCGATGAGGGTGGGTTTGCTCCAAACCTCAAGTCTAACGAGGAGGCTATTACCGTGATCCTTCAAGCAATTGAAAATGCAGGATACCGCCCAGGCGAAGATATTTACCTCGCCCTCGACCCTGCATCATCGGAGTATTACCTGCCAGAGGAGAAGGTGTATCACCTTCATAAGTCAACTGGCGACAAGCTCACATCGGCCCAAATGGTTGACTACTGGAAGGATTGGGTTAGCAAGTATCCCATCGTTTCCATTGAGGATGGAATGGGCGAAGACGATTGGGATGGATGGAAACTCATGACCCAAACCCTTGGGGATAAGATACAGATTGTTGGTGACGACCTGTTCGTTACTAACGTTAAGCGCCTTCAGCGTGGAATTGATGAGCAAGCGGCCAACAGTATCCTTATTAAGGTAAACCAGATAGGGACACTAACTGAAACTATCAATGCGGTGCGCTTGGCCGATGTTAACTCCATGACTTCAGTTATGAGCCATCGATCCGGTGAGACAGAGGATACTACCATTGCTCACCTAGCCGTAGCCCTGAATACTGGCCAAATTAAAACCGGTTCGGCATCGCGCTCTGATAGGATTGCTAAGTACAATCAGCTGCTCAGAATTGAAGAGATGCTTGGGTCATCGGCTCGTTACCTCGGTAAAAGCTTCAAATTTTTGAAGTAATTCATATCACCTAAAAAATGGGCTCACTCCTTATGGGGATGAGCCCATTTTTTGTATCTTCACACGAAATAACAACTAAACCCTTGATGACACTTAGCGTACTTGTGCCCTTAGCCGATATTGGAAATTGGATATATCTGGTTGGCCGAGCTTTCGTTAAGTTTACTTCTGCTTGATTTCTCAATATGCAACAAGGAATGATTCAATACAGAAATCCTTTAGTATCTTTATTGGTAAGCCATTTGTTTTAATGACAAAAAGACTGCTATACAAGATTCTGTTGGCCACGATTATAGTCGTGTTGCTACCTTTTGCAGCTATATCTGGAGAAAGGGTAATCCAAGTTGAAACCTTTAACATCGAGAGCGGCTTATCACAGTCGAATATTACCAGCCTTTTGCTCGACTCGTATGGCTTCCTATGGATAGGTACGCAGGATGGTCTTAATAGGTACGATGGGTACTCTTTTAAAGCATACCGCAACAACCCACTCAACGAGAACTCGCTTAGCAACAATAGCATACTTTCCATTGCAGAGGATAATGATGGTAACCTATGGATTGGCACCTGGCGTGGCCTTAGCCTTCTCAATAGAAGCGAAGAGTCGTTTACAAATTTTTATCACTCCCCCGATAACCCAAAAACACTAAGTGCCGACAGGGTATTTGAAGTATATAAGGATAAGCAAGGCGATATTTGGGTTAAAACGCTTGAGTCACTCGACAAGTACGATCGCACCTCCAACTCATTCATCAGGTATCCACACTATTCCGATCATTTCACATTTTACTCCGATGTGAACGACTTTTCTATCTACGAGGATAGTGAGAATCGTTTTTGGGTAGGTACAAAGGATGGGCTTCTCTTATTCGATAGGGAAAAAGGCGATTTCACCCGATATTATCACGACCCCAAGAACTCACAATCCATTAGCAGCAATAGGGTTACCAGCATAGTAGAGGATCATGATAACAATTTGTGGATAGGAACATCAAAGGGTATTAATAGGTTTCTTCCCGAATCTAATGGGTTTGTCAGATATTTAAGTTCAACAACATCTGGCAATCAGAGTTGGAATGTAAATGTTCTCTATGTTGACAAAAATGGCCAGCTCTTCATTGGCACAGAGTTGGGGTTAAATAGGTTCAACTACACCACGGGTGAAGTTACCGCGTATGTAAAATATGCCAAAGGAAGCGAGTTGTATTCATCAATTGTACATACAATAATCGAGGACAATGCTCAAATACTTTGGGTGGGCACCCAGGCTGGATTGGTGAAGTGGGATATGAAGAACCAAAAGTTTAGGAGCTATGCTAAAGACCCAAACGGTGAAAACCTTTTTGCCAACAATACCATTGCTTCGCTTTTTGATGATGGCAACTTAGTATGGGTAGGTACTTGGGGTACAGGTCTTCATCTGTTCGATCGGAGGGCCAATAGGGTTACCTCATACTATTCTCGAAGCCAAAAATACCCACATACTATTGCCAACGATTTTGTGCATGTGGTCCAGCAACTCCAGGATGGCGCCATTCTTATTGGCACCAGGAGTGGGGTTCAACAATTCAACCCCAGCAGTAGAACCTTTGTTGATTTTTTTAACCAGCACAACGTAGATGCTGATAGTATATTTGCCGAGAATAGGGTTTATGCCATAAGGGAGGATGGAATGGGGAATGTATGGTTTGCTACCCGTTTGGGCTTACATCGGTTTAATTATAAGTCTATCGACAGTTTTTACCATCTACCCAACGACTCCCTTTCGCTATCATCTGGTGAGATTCACTGTATTGAGGTTGATGGAGATAACCTGTGGGTAGGTACGTTCAATGGCTTAAATAAAGTAGATCTTAACACCCTTGCCATACAACGTTTCACGAGAGAGGGCAAGTACCAAGCCGGGGGATTAATATCAAACGATATTGTATCGCTTAGGCTCGACTCCCAAGGTTACTTATGGGTTGGTACGCCCTCCGGACTGCACAAGTTAAATAAAACAACAAACCATTTCGACCTTTACACCGAGTCAAGTGGCTTACCAAACAACTTGATATATGCCATCGAGGAGGATAATCAGGGTAATATATGGGTGAGCACAAACTGGGGCATAGCCAAGCTGAATCCTGAAACAGAGCAGATAACATCCTACTCTGTTAGCGATGGTTTGCAGAGCTTCGAGTTTAATGTTGGCGCAAGTCACAAGTCATCAACCGGGGAACTTTTCTTTGGGGGCATTCGTGGCTTCAACGCTTTTCACCCCGATTCAATAGTACCAAACCCAAGCATTCCACCTATTGTGCTAACTTCTATGGAGTTCATTGGGCCCGGCGGACAGCATGAAGTTTCCATTATTGGAAGAGACGAGATTGTGGTTCAACAAGGCTATTCCCTTGTTAATATTGAGTTTGCTGCGCTGGACTTTACCCATCCGCACAAGAATACGTTCATGTATAAGCTCGAGGGGCTCGAAGATGAATGGATAAACCTTGGGACAAAACGATCGGCAACTTTTTCGAACCTTAGGGAGGGTGTATATACCTTTAGGGTGAAAGGTGCAAACTGCGATAATGTATGGAACGATGAGGGTGTGTCGTTGCGAATTGTGGTGAAAACTGATTTCTGGAAATCGAGGGTAGCCTATTGGATGTACGGAGCCATTTTTGTTTTGTCAATCATCCTTTTCTTGCGTGCAAGGACAAGAAACCTTAGGCGAACTAGTAGGCTGCTTCGCGAGCGAGAGCATACCATGTTGGAGGTTGAGAAGCAGAAGGAGGCCCTGGTAATACAGAACAAAAGCATAACCGATAGCATAAATTACGCCAAGCGTATCCAGGAGGCATTAATCCCCACGGAGGCTCATTTTAAGCAAATCTTGCCCGAGTCCTTCATCTTGTATAGGCCTAAGGATATTGTAAGTGGAGACTTTTACTGGATTAACGAAACCGAGAATAAAATTTTTGTAGCCGCTATCGACTGCACTGGGCATGGAGTGCCAGGCGCTTTTATGTCCATTATTGGGGTCGAACTCCTGAGGAACATAACCAATGTAATGGGGATAAATGATGCCGCCGAGATTTTAAACCGACTTGATAAAGGTGTACACGATACCTTCTCTAAAGGTGGCGATGAAAGTTCCACCGTAAAGGATGGTATGGACGTTTCGTTTTGTGTAATCGATAAAGAGCAGAGTGTCCTTCAGTTTGCAGGAGCATTCAGCAACCTGTACCTTATACGCGACAGCAAGATTATTGAGGTTAAGGGCGATCGCTTCTCGGTGGGCACGGGGGGCAACTTGGATAAACCGTTGTTTAACAGCCACCTTATTCCAATTCAACCCGAGGATATGATCTACCTTTTTACCGATGGGTATGTTGACCAGTTTGGTGGTCCAGAGGGTAAGAAGTATAAGTTTCGTCGCTTCCGTCACCTCCTGCTCAATATTCATAAGTATCCTCTCGACATCCAACGCAAGTACCTGTTGGGCAGTATAAACGAGTGGATGGGGAACCTTGAACAGGTTGACGATATCCTTATCATTGGGATCAAGCCCGAGCTGTAATGATGGAGCGACTCCTTTAGCGTTTGTATCGCAGTATGAAAACCATTGCCACCCTCATTAGGTTACTTGCTAAACCCCTACTGCTGCTTGCCTTGGTGCTTGGCGCTGGTTTTCAACAGCCTCGCATCCCATGTGGTGATGTAGGGAAATCCTTGGGTGCCGCCATTGATACCCTGTATATCAAGAATTTGCTTTTGGGTAAAGTGGATTACAGTGCCGATTCAAATTTCGTGAGAGCTAACCCTCAATACACTTATAGAGAACTATTTGTTGAGAAGAATACCTATGCAGCCTTTGTGCAGATGCATGAAGCAGCCAAAGCCGATGGGGTAGATCTTAAGATTCTATCGGCAGCCCGATCGTTTGAATATCAGAAGAGAATATGGGAGCAAAAGTGGGCATTGGGGGGTAGGCACCAAACAGATCAGCAAAAGGCGATTGATATACTGAGATACAGCGCAATGCCAGGGACCTCTCGCCATCATTGGGGGACCGATATCGACATCAATAGTTTGAATAGCGCGTACTTTGAGAGCGGCCGTGGGCTAAAGGAGTACACGTGGCTAACACAGAACGCCATGCGCTTTGGGTTTTGCCAAGCCTATACCAGCAAGTGCGAATTCGAAAGAAGTGGTTACGAAATGGAAAAGTGGCATTGGTCCTACCTGCCGATTGCAATTATGAACACAAGGTACTACGCAAGGCTTATTAGCTACACCGATCTGGTGGGCTTTAGCGGTTCCAAGGTGGCTCAAGAGCTAATGGTGATCGACTCCTATGTGTTTGGCGCTTCGGAGTGCGAGGCGAAACCTCTATTTCAGTAAATTTTTCATCTTCTGAATCAATACCTCAATTTGGAATGGCTTGCTGATGTAGTCATCCATCCCCGCGGCTAGGCACTCCTCCTTGTCGCCCAGCAATGCGTTGGCTGTAATGGCAATGATTGGGGTATGTGAATTTGAGCTAGACTCAACCTCTCTAATCTTTTTGGTAGCCACAATGCCATTCATTATGGGCATCTGTATGTCCATTAGAATTATATCGAATCGGCTTGTGCCAAACTTGTCGAGAGCCTCCTTGCCATTGTTGGCAATATCTATATTCTTAACCAACTTTTTGAGGCTAAGCACAACTATCTTTTGGTTAATGAGGTTGTCTTCAACAAGTAAAACGTTGGCATTCTCTAGCTCTACCGCCTTGGGTGAAGGTGTGTCGGCAGATACCTCCAACTCGGTAGGTACAACAGGTGTAGCCTTTTGTGGTGCCACCTCCGTTTCAGGCGATATTTTGTTGAGCGTGTATGGGAACGAGAATGCTGCATCCTCAGCGCTAAGGTTGATTTTCAGCTTGCCGCCATTGCTTTCAATCAGCTTCTGGGTAATCGAAAGTTCGAGCAAGTCGATGTACATTTGTGTGCTGGCCGAGGTGAGAGACGATTCGTTGGTGACAAAAAGGTTGTGCCCCTCGTTTAGGGGGAGGAGTATAGGCTTATTGCTGCTTACCTCAATGTTAAGCTCAATGCGATCTTGAATTTCTTTAACCTTGGTAACCTTAATGGTTACGTTTGCCTTGCTGCTACTTCTGTTTTTGAGGATGCTCTCAATTAGATTGAGGAATATTTGCTTAATTCTTACCGGATCACCAATTAGGTTTTGGGGTATGGAGTCATCAAGCTTAAGAGAGAATGTGGTTTGGTTAGCATTTTGGGTGGAGAACAGCTTTATGGTGCTGTTTATGGTGCTGTATAAGTTGAAGTTGATATTGATGCTGCCCCGTTCTTTAATATCAACATTTGATATTTCCACCATGCTATTCACAACGTTCACCAAATTGTTGGTCGATGCGTGTATGGTGTCAATCATATCCTTTTGCTTCTCGTCGGTGCTCATGTTTTCGAGAATGTTGGCCACCACCATAATGTTGTTTAAAGGTGTACGAATCTGATGCGATAGGTTTGCAATAAAATCTTCTTTAAGCTTTAATGAGCTATTCTGGTCGAGAAGCTGCTTCTCCTTTTGGTTGTTTACATTTTCCCTAATTAGGTCGATAAGAGTTATAAAGATCAATACTAAAAGGTATACAACAGAGCCAACTACCTTTGAGCTAAAAGGAATTTCAGCTAAGCTGTTTAAAAAGCCAAAGGGAATAAGGAGGGTTGCAAGGTAAAGAATTCCAAAAATGGAGGCAAATAGACCTCCCTTGTTATGGCCAAGTATGCCAACCGAAATTAGGGGCAGGATACAAAAGCTGAGTATTCCAATGGTTGAGTTCTCCGAGGAGACTAGCAGAAAAACTAGTGCAAAGCCAGCAACTGCAACATATACCTGCTTAAGCTCTACGGTGAGGATGTTCCTAGCGATTAGAAGATGGAGCGTTACAAGAGCTATTGTGGTAACAAGGAAACCAATGCCTAGGCTGATTGGGGATGTTAAAAATAATACCATTGTGAGGACGCTGAAAAAAATGGTAGCTAGGGTGCTGGTAATGCTAACCAATTGCATTTTGCCAGGTTGATCCTTGTCGTGTTTGTTTTTTGGGGCTAGCAGTAGAAGAGATAAAAGACGATTGGCTAGGTTCATGCCTTGTTGGTTTAATATAATTTGTAAAAGCAAAAATCAACAAGCAATCCTAATGTACTGCATTACTGATTTTTGAAAATGCCAAGCAAAAAAGAGTTACATACATCTATTCAACGCTAAATATATAAAAAAAAACATTACGTGTTGGTAATCCTGTAAATCATTAACCATTTTGAGACCCTAGCTACATAAATAAAGTGGGGGCCATAGTGGCGCTTATTGGGCGTAAGCAAGCAGGTAAAAATAGTTAACTTTAATCTTTATAGTAGCAATGTGTTGACGAAAAACTTGTTAGATGTGATGATTGTTGCAATAAACTACACCAAAGTGTTGTTAACACACGAGTGTTTTTCTTATATTTGCTTTAGCATCATTTTTGCAATATATTTGAATGCTGTAGTATGTACAATTATCGTATCCATTCCAATTGCTTCACCTATATTCAGGGTGTGAAATATTGCTTATATTTAAAGTGTTAATCATAATTTCTAGTAGCTGTGAAAAAGTTTAAATCCATAGTGGTTGTTGCGCTGGTTGCCTCTTGTTTGGGTGGGTGCTATTTAGATGATTTTGAGAATATTGATAATATAGCCGTTGAGCCCATAGCACCAGCCTTTGGTTTCCCGCTGATAAACTCAACCATTTCCATTGTCGATTTGCTAAGCGCTGTAGATTCATCCGAATTTATTGAGGTGAGAGATGACCTTATCTTTCTGAAGTTTTCGCAGGAAATGGATTTTGGGGTAGACCTTAACTCTTTTAGCGTGCCCGACAAAGATTTCTCCAGTGTCCTCCCAATTCTACCTAGCTCTGATTCGTATGACTTTTACTTCCCAGACTATACAACCTTGGAGAGTGAGTCAGAGGTCAAATCCATCGAGCTAAAGGCTGGTAGTTTAACCATTGAGTTTGAGCGAGACTTCCTGGGCGACGATGTGGATGTGAGGCTTGTGTTGCATTCGCTCACCAATCCTCAAAATCCCGATAGCATGGAGTTTGTTCCCGATTGGAGTGGCAACCCCTATCGGTCTGTCCATACGGTCGACTTGTCAGATGCGGTGCTGAGCCTAAGCGGTGAAGATCCTGACTCGCCAGGTAGCATAAGATACAATACCTTTTTCTATGCCATCGAGGTGCATTCTGCTGGAGTGTCTACGGGGCAGCTTACAACAAATATAAGGTTTTCTTCAATCGACTTCAAGAGCTACACCGGGCTAATTCGTCAAGTAGTTGATATTCCGGCACAGGAAGTGGAATTTGACGTCTTTTCGCAGATTGCCGATGGAAAGTTGTATCTTTCGAATCCTACCCTAGAGCTTGGGATAGGCCTCTCGTATGGTATGCCCGGATCGATAGAGATTAGTCAGTTTAGGTTTGCTAAAGAGGATACGGAG
This sequence comes from Tenuifilaceae bacterium, assembly GCA_034006965.1. Classification (GTDB taxonomy): domain Bacteria; phylum Bacteroidota; class Bacteroidia; order Bacteroidales; family Tenuifilaceae; genus Perlabentimonas. The sequence continues at coordinate 35,000 of JAVERU010000003.1, read as the reverse complement.
CTTTTTCTTGAGAATGTAACCAATCCCCCCGATAACACATTTCTTATTGGAGCAGGTAGTAAAAATTACCTACCATTTGCAACCCATGCAAGCCCATGGGTGGTCGGGTCGTATGTGTTGAATGGCCAAAACTCAAATATTGACGAAGTACTGCCTTTTGCTCCCAGCAAAATGTCGGTTGGGGGCACGTTTTATCTGGGCGACTTTGTTGACTCTTTCGATGACCTGCATAGCTTCTATGTTCAGGATACTAGCTCCATCAAGATGAATTTTGATATTGAAATACCCCTTGAGGGAAGTATCGAAGGTTTAACCTTTGTGCACGATATGTTCGATTTTTCGTTCCCCGATATCGATAGCGTTTTTGAAAGCGATCCTGATTCAGATATTTCCATTGACATCGAGGAGTTTGACTACACCGTGGAGATGCTCATGAAAACCACTAATGAAATTCCTTTAACCTTTGGGCTACAGGTAGTATTTAGCGAGCAGGGTGAAGTTATAGATTCGCTCTTCAACTATGTTATGACCGAGAATATTATTCTTAGCCCCAGTATCGATAGCCAGGGCAATCCAATAGAAGCATCAGAGAAGTTTACCAGCGTGAAGCTGTCGAAAGAGAAGTATGGTAAAATTTCTAAAGCCGATAAGCTTCAGCTGCTCTTGCATCTCGACACAGGAACAAGTGAACAGCAAGAGGTCCTGTTTAAAGTATCGCAGAACCTTGCCGTACAAATCTCTGTGAAATTCGATCTGGTGATATCTCCAGATGTGTAGAGTATAACTATAAATAAGGCTACTGATTCTATAACTTTATACAAATAGGTTGTGAAACGAATAGTTGTTGTAATTCTAATGCTATCAGGAGGTATGGGGGTTAATGCCCAGTCGGAGCTCACACTGCCATTCATGAACAATGTGTTCCAGAATACGTACCTCAACCCTGCTGTACGATCAGAACATTCGGTAAGCATTGGCTTGCCAGCGTTATCCTCGTTGCAATTCCAGGTGATACATAATGGGTTTGTGCCCTACTGCTTCCTTAATATCGAAGGGAACACCTTGCGAATAATTCCCGATAAGCTCGATGGCCAGCTGCGCAAGAGAAATATGCTGTTTGCCAATGCCGATATTGACCTATTTCACATTAAGCTAAGAGTGCAGAATTGGGATGTTTGGTATGGCATAAGGCAAAACCATGAGGTATCGTTATTCTACCCTAAGTCGATGGTTAGCATGCTGGTTGAGGGGAATGTTCAACCCGGTGAGAGCAGCATGGATTTTACCCCTCTTGGGCTAAACGGATCGTTATATCGTGAGCACACCCTTGGAGCATCAACTGAATGGGGGAAATGGACTTTTGGTGGTAGGGTGAGCTTGCTGCACGGGCTTACCAACATGTATCTTAACCCCGAAAGGCTTGAGATTTCAGTTGAGGATGATATGTACGCGCTGGGCGTTAACTCCAATGCTACCCTCAAAACATCTGGCTTGCCGGGCGATTCATTAACAAATATCAATTTCGATTTATTTAAAACTTCCGATGACATTAGCATTGGCAGCTTTGCTGACCTTAGAAATTTTTTAGAAGATAATTACGCAGCAAACTATCTCACCCGTTTTCGGAATCCTGGGTTTGCCCTTAGCGGAGCAGTTTCGTATAAGTACGATTCGCGAACAACCTTTACCTTTGCATTTAGCGACCTGGGGTTCATTTCATGGAGTGATAGCACAAAGGCATATAGCTTAAAGGGGCAGCATGAGTTTAGGGGGCTCGATCTTCTGGCTGAGGCCCTAGCTGGTAACGAGGTGCCGGGCGATACGCTAATTCAAGATTTTCTTGACAACTTCGATACCCAGGAAGATTTTGAGTTCTCCTACCGTACTTGGCTACACCCAAAATTCTACCTGTCGGCAACGTACCAGCTGGCTCAACGAACACACGTGGGGGTTAATCTCTACGCAGTGGTTAACCGGAGGTTCTACCCTGCCTTTACCGTGGGTATTACCCAGGGAGTGGGTAGAGTTTTCGATGTAGCCTTATCGGCATCATTGAATCAGCGAACGCTCTCCAACATAGGGCTTGGTTTAATGGTTAAGCCCGGCCCATTCCAAATCTACATGTTAGCCGATAACCTATACGCTCCTTTGGTCGATCCGTTAACATTTACCAACATCAATCTCCGTGTAGGCGTTAACTTGGTGTTTGGAAGGGTTAAAACCCCACAAGGGTTACCCTACAAGTAACGTAATGTTTTATAAATAAGATTGTTCATTGCCATGAATAGATTATTTTCGAAAATAATTTTTGCCCTAGCTCTGCTTGCAACTGTATGTTTGGCTAAAGCTCAAACATCATTTGAACCAGAAAATCTAGGAAAAAACGTGAATACTGAGCATTCCGAGATAAATCCTGTGGTATCATGGGATGGGCAAACGCTTTTTTTTAGTAGGGTAAATCATCCGGAGAATAGGTTTGGCCCAAGCGATAGCCAAGATATTTGGTTTTCAAAAATGCAGGAAGATGGCACCTGGGGTAAAGCATCCAGATTGCCCAACAAGGTTAATGTAGGTCAGTACAATGCCATCCTTTCAGCACTCGACGATGGGAAGTCCTACCTTATTCTTGGCCAATATAATCGGTCGGGCAAGCAGTGGGTTAGTCGTGGTTTTTCAGTTGTTGAGCACCTTGGCGAGAACGAGTGGAGCACGCCTCGCCCCATTAAGGTAAAAGCCTTTGCCCGCTTGAATAAGGGTAAAACCGTATCGGCCTTTATGACACCCGACCGGGAGCTGCTTTTTATCACTTTCTCAACCTACCCCAATAGCCGGAGGCTTTCGATGTATGTGTCGCGCAGGGCAAAGGATAATGTGTACACACGTCCCCGTTCGGTGAGCGGTGGTGAGGATAACGCGATGGATCCTCGTACTATTGAGGCGCCATACCTTACTGCCGATAAGAATAGGGTGTATTTCTCAGCAGATTATACTGCGGGTCGGGGTAATAACAATATTTTCTATGCCGAACGTGCCGATGATGAGTATAGGCGCTGGAGCGCTCCACTGCCCGTTACCGATACCATTAACTCACCCAATTGGGAGTCGTATTTTAAAATGAATGCCAACGAGAGTTGGGCCTACTATAGCTCCACCACAAACTCCTACGGTAAATCCGATATCTTTAGGGTCAAAATTTTTGAAGAGCGCCCATTCCTCAAGGTTACGGGTTTAATTCTTAACCAGGCAGACCAAACCCTTATGCTCGCCGAAAAGGATTATAACATTCTGGTAAACGGCGAGGAGTTTGATGGTTTGAACCTTGATAGGGGATCTGCATCGTATGAAATGATGCTGCCGCTAGGACAGGCATACTCCATCCAACCCGAAATGGAGGGGTGGAATGGTATATCTGCCCATATGGATTTAACCGATGTTAGAGAGTATGGCGAGGTGAAGCTTAACCTGTTCTTCTCGTCCATTCCGTTTGTTCAGGTAAAGGGTAAGATTGTCGATTCGCAAACCCATGAGATAATACCGACAAGCCATAATCCAATGGTTTTAATCAATGGCCTGCCATCCGATTCGGTTGTTTTCGATCAGTTCTCCAGCTCATTCCAGGCGCTGCTCCCTCTGGGGCAGGAGTATCGGTTCAAGGCTGTGGTCGACAATTTCTCCTCATCAACTGAGGTGGTTGATGTAACCGAAGAGCTTTCGTTTGTAGAGCACGAAGTTACTCTCCTTGTTTCGCCCCATCCTTGGGTTGAGCTAAAGGGGAAAGTTTTAGATAATAATTCGCTTACACCAATTACATATGAGTCTAATCCCCAGATCGTAATTGATGGAGAGGTAGCAGATTCTGTTTCGATAGATCCCGTTTCAGGCGATTACGTGCTGCGTTTACCCTATGGTAGGAACTACGTGATTGGGGTGCAGGCAAAGGACTACAGGGTGATTGACAACCCCATTGATTTAACAAAGTACACTCGTTTTGCATCTGTGTCGCAAAATTTATATGCCGAGCGGCTTGATGCCAATATGGTAACCCTGAGCGGAAAAATTATCAACACAAAAACCGGAAAGCAGCTTGAGGCGGGATACCATGTAAAGCTTAGGGTAAATGGTGTGGAAACCCCAGCCTTTGTGTACGATGAAGCTAACGCTGCTTACACCCTAAGGTTACCAATAGGTTACAATTACGACCTTACACCGAGCGTAATGAATTTCTATAACCGGTTTGAGCCCGTTGACCTCACCAGTGCTGCCCCAATGACCAAGATTACTCGTAACTTCTATGTTACACCTATTGAGGTGGGGCAGTCGGTAGATATTGAGAATATTTACTTTGAAACAGGTAGGGCAAACCTTAAGCCCGAATCGTACAGGTCGCTGAGCGCGCTTATTGAATTCCTTAATGAGTACCCCAATGTTAGGGTTGAGATTGGAGGGCACACCGATAATGTTGGCTCTGCTGAGGTGAACCAACGAATTTCGGAAGAAAGGGCTAGGTCTGTTGCCGAATATGTAATTAGCAACGGTGTTTCGCCCCAGAGGGTTGTGTCAAAAGGTTACGGTTTCTCTAAGCCCAAGGCGAGCAACAGAACAGCTGAAGGACGTGCCCAGAACCGAAGGGTTGGGTTTACTATTGTAGGTATTTAGGGTGTTGTCCTACTGAAATGCTTAGGAGGGTACACATAGTAGTGTACCCTCCTAATTTTTTGCTAGTTAGCGTTAATAGGTTTTTAGAGGATGAAATCGAGTAAGCGCAAAATCCACGAAGAGATTTTTAGTAGCGCACCCCATGGAGTAGGGGTCATCATCGCCATTGCATGCACTGCCTTAGTGGTTGTCCTTGCAGCAATGTATGGCGATGCTTGGCGTATTGTAAGCTATAGCATTTTTGGTGCAGGAATGATTACGCTATATCTTGCCTCAACCCTTTTCCATTGCGAGAAGAATGTGCGACGTAAATACCACCTCAACACCTTCGATCATTCCTCAATATATGTTCTTATTGCTGCAACCTACACCCCATTTACCCTAGTTGCCATAAGGGGGCCTTTAGGGTGTGTGCTGTTTGGTATTATATGGGGACTGGCCATTGCAGGTATAGTGTTTAAGGTTTGGTTTCTACAAACACCGATGGCGAAATATTTTGGCAATCCTTCATGGCGCAATGGGGTGGATGTTCATTACTGCCATTGGCCCCATGGTGCGCAATTTGCCCACCAAAGTGCTCGTGTTCTTGCTGGTGGGGTGCAGTAACCTACTCGCCGCGGATTTTCTTTTACATCAGGCGTGATATACCCTTTGGGCATGGCATTTTTCACCTATTTGTGCTGGGTGGGAGCCATATGCCATTTCTTCTCCCTTGTTTTTTTAAGGTTTAGCTACCTTGCAGTAGCTCCTTTACCTTGCTGGCTATCGATTTGCCCTCGGCTTTACCCGCTAGGGTTTTGGTAGCAACCCCCATTACCCTGCCCATATCCTGTGGCCCTTTTGCACCAACCGATTCGATTATGGTTTTTACCTCTGCAGCAAGCTCATCGTCTGTGAGCTTGCTGGGCAGGAACTCCTCAATTACGGCAGCCTCGGCCAGTTCCTTCTCTGCCAGCTCGGGGCGGTTCTGCTGCTGATAAATTGCTGCAGAATCCTTACGCTGTTTTGCCTGCTTCTGAAGCAGCTTTAGTTCGGCCTCTTCGGATAGTGCATTGGCACCACCCTTTTCGGTTTTGGCAAGAAGAATGGCGCTTTTAACTGACCTTAAAGCTTCAAGCCTTACCTTGGCCTTGGCAATCATTGCTGCCTTTATCTCTTGATTTATGCGTTCTTCTAGTGACATACTATACATTTTTTTTGATGAAGATGGTTTGGGTGCTAGTCCACGTTGTCGTGTAGATACGCATTGTCATTTCTCAGGAAGATATCACCTTCCTCCTGGTTAAGCGTGAAGCGCGATACATTTGATTTTTTTGATAGCGTTGCGTTGTCAATCTTGATGTTCTTGCGCTTGTAGGCAGGGATTTTCTCCATTTGGTCGAAATTATCCTTGGTGGGTAGGGGGGTGGGTTCCGACCTCATTACCTGCCCCTTGCCTGTTTGCTTCGTTTCGGTTGGCTTAGAGGTAGCTGTTGAAACTTGAAAGTCGAGCTCCTCATCGGTGCTGGGTTCTGGTTTCAGGTTGTACATCTTATCGTCCTGGGTTAAATCAAATTCAATAACCCTCTGGTACTTGTCAGTTTTGGCCTTTTCTCTTTTGGGCGGTGCTGCAGGTTTCTCTTTTATCTCGAAAAGAGGCTGCTTAACCTCCCTGTTGGTAGACTCCTCTCCATCTAAAGGTATAACATCTACTTTCTTTTTGCGGGCGTAAAGCTCGGGGATACTATTGGTGCCAAACCCTGTTGCAATGATGGTTACGTTTAGCTTCTCCTCAAGCCTGTCGTCGGTTCCGTTACCCCATATAAGGTCGGCATCCTCACCTGCTGCTGCCTGGATGTAGTCAGTAATCTGCCCAACCTCATCCATGGTAATTTCATGCATACCCGAGGTGATGTTTAGCAAGATGTTTCGAGCACCCGATATGTCGTTGTTGTTCAGTAGTGGCGATGAGAGTGCCTCTTCCACGGCCTGTATTGCTCTGTTCTCGCCCGATGCCATGGCCGATCCCATGATGGCCACACCGCTGTTGGTCATAACCGTTTCAACATCGGCAAAGTCGACGTTGATATAGCCATGCACGGTGATGATTTCGGCTATACCCTTGGCCGCAATGGCCAGCACATCATCGGCTCGTGAGAAAGCTTCGGATATTCTAAGGTCGCCATAAATTTCCCGAATCTTCTCGTTGTTAATCACCAGGAGTGAGTCTACATGCTTTTCCAGCTCCTCAATGCCCTCCATGGCTTGGGCTATGCGGCGTTTCCCCTCATTGCGAAAGGGAATGGTTACAATGGCCACGGTGAGAAGTCCCAGCTCCTTGGCTGCCTTAGCAATGATTGGGGCAGCTCCTGTTCCGGTACCACCACCCATGCCCGCTGTTACAAACACCATTTTGGTGCCGTCGGATAGCACGTCAATCACATCCTGAATGTTCTCAATGGCAGCCTCCTTCCCGATCTCGGGTTTGTTGCCGGCGCCACGTCCTTCTGTTAGCGACGATCCGAGCTGAATCTTATTTTGAACAGGGCTGTTCTCTAGCGCTTGTCCATCGGTGTTGCAAACCACAAAATCAACATCCTTGATGCCCAGCTTAAACATATGGTTTACGGCATTGCTTCCGCCTCCTCCTACGCCAATTACCTTTATAATTGACTTTTTAAAGGTTGGCAAATCGAATGGTATTAGCTCCTCACTCATGGCGATGTGGTGTTTTATGTATTGTCTTTTCTTGTAAAACTCCTTAGCTCCGGAATGGTTTACATCACGGTGTCATTCTCCTCGAAAATCTCGGTGAATTTTCTCTTGAATCTATCGAGAAGATTATTCTTCTTGATATCTTTTGGTTCAATCTCGCTTTGCGCCTCATCGTTCCCCTTTGCTTTGTTCTCCTTATCCATTCTCTTGCAGGTGTCAAGCTGCTCGAACCCCTTTAGTACTAGCCCTATTGAGGTGGAGTAGGTGGGGGAGTTTATCTCCTCATCGGCATCGGAGGTGAGGTGCTCGTTGGGGTAACCGATACGTACATCGAAACCTGTTTTAAACTTCACCAGCTGCGATAGGTGTCTGAGCAGAGCTCCGCCTCCGGTAAGCACAATGCCTGCGCTAAGCTTATCGGCATAGCCAGAGTTTTCTACTTCAAATGCTACGTAATCAATTATCTCCTCCATTCGGCTCTGGATAATGTAGGCTAGGCTCTTGAACGATATCTCTTTGGGCTCACGACCGCTAATGCCAGGTATGGTCACTATTTTGTCCTCGGGGGCAATGTCGCCAAGGGCAGAGCCAAATTGCACCTTAAGCTGCTCGGCCTGGCGAAGTAGGATGGAGCATCCCTCCTTGATGTCGTTGGTTATTACGTTGCCACCAAAGGGGATTACTGCTGTGTGGCGAATGATGCCATCGAAGTACACAGCCACATCGGTGGTTCCGCCTCCAATATCAACAAGCACAACGCCAGCCTCCTTCTCGTCCTCGGTAAGCACAGCCTCGGCCGAAGCAATGGGCTCTAGTATCAGCTCGTTAACCACAAGATCGACACGGTTTACGCATTTCTCGATGTTTTTTGCCGAAGCTGTTTGCCCAATTACGATATGGAAATTTGCTTCGAGCCTTTTGCCCGACATCCCAATGGGGTTTTTTATCCCTCCTTCGTTATCAACAATAAAGCTTTGGGGAAGTACATGCAGAATCTCTTCGCCAATATCGGTTGGGAATTTATACATATCCTCGATAAGATCGTTTACGTTGTCGATTGTGATGATCTCATCGATGGAGTTGAGGTTTATGCTTCCACGGTTTTTCACACTTCGAATATGCTGGCCAGCAATGCCAACGTACACATCGTTGAATATAATGCCTGATTTTAGCTGCACATCCTCCACGGTACGTTGAATTGAGGCTACCGTTTCCTCGATGTTTAGCACCATACCGCGCTTTATACCTGTTGATTGCGCCTTGCTGTGCGATACTATTTGAAGTTTTCCGTTGGGACTTTTTTTCCCAATAATTGTAACAACCTTGGTTGTGCCAAGGTCTATTGCTGCTACATACTCGTGATGTTGTGCCATAATATTATCGTTTTGTACATACTATTTGATTCTTATACTTTAGGTTAATCTCCTTGTACTTGTTCCACCCCTCCTCGGGAAGGGCTCTTTCGTAAAAAAGTTTGAGCTTGGCTAGCTTGGTTTCGTAATCATCAAGCGATCCCAGAATAACGGTATGTGGGCCAACCCTTGGGATAAGCTCTATGTTGTGGGGGCTATCAACATAAATTTGTGTGATCTGCGCTCGCCAAAAGGGGTCGTTGGTAACAAACCGGGCAAAATTAAATAGGCGGGCAATAAGAGGAGATTCGCTCCCCTTGCCTTCCCTGTCCCATTTAGTAATGTCAATGTTAGGCTCAACTTTAAATGGCTCCGAGATATTACCATTTACAACCAAAACGTGCGATGTGAATTTGCTCGATAGGGGCAAGGTTTTGCCCTCCACATCGATGTAGTAGCTTTGCCCTTGCCCATTTATTATTCGCACAATTGGCTTTCGTTGCTCAATGTCTATGGAGATATTCCCGTTCAATGTTTTGTATACCTCTGCATTTTTAACCGCTTGCATACTCCTTAGCTGCTGCTCAATTTCATATGTGTTTATCATCGAAAGGGGTATACCTATAAGGTTTGAGTGCTCACGTTCGATGGTTTTAAGCACATCGGCTTTGGTAACAAAGGCATTGCTCAGGCTATCGGCAATGTTTATGTTTATCTCGGTGCATGTAACCATCCCCGATTTGTTGTTGACAAACGATAGGGCCACAATAAGGTAAGTCCCTAAAAGCATCCACTTAATGAAATTCCATAATGCAGCTTTCCACCTCTTCATGTCACTTCCCCTCCCTTTCTTTAAGCAGGCTCACAATTTTGGGCACCTCCCTGTCGATATTGCCAGCACCCATTGTTATGATAACGTCAATTTTGCTACTTCTGAGGTGATCCTGCAGTTCGCTCAATTTTAAAAGATGTTTTCTTGGCGTGCCGATTGCATTGAAAATAATTTCGGAGGTTACTCCTGCGATGGGGAGCTCCCTTGCGGGATATATATCGAGTAGAATAACCTCATCGAGCTGGCTAAGGCTTTGGGCAAATTGGGGCGCAAAATCTCTCGTTCGGGTGTAAAGGTGGGGCTGAAAAACACCTGTAATGTGCCTCCTGGGAAACATCTCCTTAATAGATCCTATGGCAGCATTTAGCTCCTCTGGATGGTGTGCGTAATCGTCAATGTATATAGCTTTCCCTTGGTACTGCAGGTCGAACCTGCGAGCAATTCCCTTGAATGTTTTTAAACCCTGTTTGAGCTCTGCTGAATCGATACCCCATATGGTTGCTGCTGCAGCGGCTGCAATGGCGTTCTCCACGTTGTATCGCCCAAGCACACCTAGTTCAATACCCTCGATAATTCCAAGAGGAGTAGCTAGGTCAAACTTGTAATGTCCGCTGCTTCCCTTAGTGTTCTGGGCGTAAAAATCGGCTTTCTCGCTTGCCGAGTAGGTGTATACATTAATATTCTTATTGCTTTTTGCAATGTGCTCAAGTCCTTTCTTGACAATCAGAACGCCGTTTGGTGTTATGTTAGCAACAAAATCGGAAAAGCCCTTTTCCACCTCTTCGTGAGTTTTGTATATGTCTAGGTGATCCGAATCTATTGATGTGATTATGGCTAGCTGCGGGGTGAGGTGTAGAAAGCTTCTGTCGAACTCATCGGCCTCCACAACCATACGCATTGAGCCCTTGCTGGCTAGTACCAGATTGCTGTTGAAGTTTTTTGATATACCCCCCAGAAAAGCATTGCATCCCTGTGGGGTTTGTTTCATTAGATGTGCCAAAAGGGTTGAGGTGCTGGTTTTGCCATGCGTGCCGGCAACCGCTGCTGTGTTGTATTTGTTCGTGATAAGTCCAAGCGCCTTGGCTCTTTTCATTAGGGTATAGCCGTTGTACTCGAAGTACTTCAGCTGGCTATGGGTGTTTGGAACAGCAGGGGTATATACAACTAGTGTTTGGTCGGGTGAGTTTACGAATTCGCTGGGAATGCTTGTGATGCTATCCTCGAAGCTAATGGCAATACTTTCCCTTTGCAGCTCCTCTGTTAGGGGTGAAGGGGTGCAGTCGTAACCAGCAACAGTAAGGCCTCTGTGATTGAAATATCGTGCAAGGGCGCTCATGCCAATGCCGCCAATTCCTATAAAGTAAACGCGCCTTATGTTGTCAAGCTGATCCATTCTAATTACAAAGTTTTGTTACAATTTATGTTTCTGCAAGCAGTTAGAAATAAAGTTATTATAAAGATGTAAACAGCTGCTTACGGGTTGTAATCTGCCACCTCAATCACTTTTGTTGCAATATCGTTGGCAGCATTTGGTAATGCCATTTTTTTTATGTTGATACTAAGTGTGTCTAGCCTTTTGTCATCGGTTATTACGTCGAGGGCTTCTTTCGCAAGCCTTTGTGGAGCATCGCTATCTTTTACAAGGATAGCCGCATCGCGAGTTGCCAACGCCTGAGCGTTCATGGTTTGATGATCCTCGGCCACGTTGGGTGATGGAACAAGTATGGCTGGCTTGCCCACCATGCAAAGCTCCGAAATGGTGCATGCACCCGCCCTCGATATCACCAGGTCGGCAATGGAGTAGGCCAAGTCCATTCGGTTTATAAAATCAAAAACCTTAATGTTCTCGGTGGTTTTGCCCTTCATCCTTCCTTTAATATCCTCAATGTAGAGCTTGCCCGTTTGCCAAATTAGTGTCACTCCTTTTGCCTCAATAAACTTGTCGATATCGCCCAAAATGCTGTGGTTAATCGACCGTGCCCCAAGGCTTCCGCCAACAACCAGCACTACCTTATTGCCCTTTGGCACATCGAAAAAGCTGTGTGCCTCATCGGTTTTGGGTAGTATATTCCCTAGTCCCTGACGTATGGGGTTCCCTGTAAGTATAATTTTTTCGATGGGGAAATACCTATCCATTCCCTCGTATGCTACGCAAATGGCTTTTGCCTTTTTGGCCAGCAGCTTATTGGTTACCCCAGCAAACGAGTTTTGCTCCTGAATTAGCGTTGGGATACCCAGCTGTTGGGCAATACGTAGCACGGGCCCGCTGGCATATCCACCTACACCCACCACAACATCCGGATTAAAACCTTTCACCACTCTTTTGGCTTTCTGTAAGCTTCGGATTAGCTTGAACGGAAAGGCCAAATTTCTTAGGGTTAGCTTGCGGTGAAAACCTACAACGGGTAGCCCCACGATATTGTAACCTGCTGCTGGAACCTTCTCCATCTCCATTTTGCCTTCGGCACCAACAAACAGAATCTCAACCTCAGGAATAATTTCCCTTAGCGCATTGGCTATTGAGATGGCAGGGAAGATATGCCCCCCTGTCCCGCCACCGCTAATAATCGCCTTTAGGTGCTTCTTCTCCATCGAATAGTTCCTCCTTGTTTTGACTTCGGCTAATGCTAAGCAAAATGCCAAACGATGCGCTGGTAAATAGTACAGATGTTCCTCCCATACTTACCAGGGGTAAGGGCTGACCTGTAACTGGGATTAAATTCACGGCAACAGCCATGTTAATCATGGCCTGTAATACCAGTATTAATGTTAACCCCATGGCTAAAAAGGCAGGGAAGGTGCGCCTTGCCTTTTTTATTATTATTCCTGCTCGGTATAGTAAGATAAGGTAGAGTAGCAATACTACCACCCCGCCAACAATACCATACTCTTCAATTATAATTGCATAAATAAAATCGGAGTAGGGGTGTGGTAACAAGTTCCGCTGAGTGCTGTTCCCAGGCCCTTTGCCAACGAGACCTCCCGTTGCAATCGCAATTTTCGATTGTAATGCTTGGTAGTTGTCACCTCCCTCTTCGGATGAGTAGTTCTCAATCCTATTTTTCCAAGTCTCTACCCTGCTAACCGTATTGGTTTTCAGTGCGATGAATATGAAAAGTCCAATTACAACAACTCCGAGACCTGTAAAGCCCAGTAGATGCCTCATGTTTATCCGTCCAATAAAAAGCATTAGCCAGCAGGCAACTCCTACCATTGCGGCTGTTGAGAAGTTGGCTGGTAGTATGAGTAAGCATACAATAACCACTGGGATGGCTATGGGAAAGAACGTTTTTTTAATATCGTTTAGGTTGTTTTGCCTAAGCGATAGCATTCGGGCAACGTATATTATGAGAGCCAGCTTGGCAAAGTCCGATGTTTGAATGGTAACTCCTAGCCCTGGAATTTCGAGCCATCGGGAAGCCTGATTGATGCTGGTTCCGAAAAGCAGAGTAATTAAGAGCAGCGGTATGGCGATGTACAGCAAAAGAGGCCCTAGGGGAGAGTATACTTTGTAGGGTATTAAGTGTATTAGGAATATCACGGCCAGTCCTGCTCCCAAGAAACTAAATTGTTTGATGAAGTAGTAAGCTGTGTTGCCACCCTGATAACGATATGCAAGCGAACCTGTGGAGCTGTACACTGCCAGTAGCGATACTATTGATAGTAGAACTACTATCAACCATATCACCCTGTCGCCCTTAAAGTATCGTCTGAAAAATTTCTCCATATCGATATTAAATTCTACAAGTTTCTAACTGCATCTTTAAATTGTCGTCCTCTGTCCTCGTAGTTTTCAAACAGATCGAAGCTGGCACAAGCTGGGGATAGCAACACAACATCGCCTGGCTCCGAAAGATTGTATGCCTGCAGCACGGCTTCGCTGGCCGATTTAGCATCTACCATAACGGGCACCATTTCGCCAAATGTTTGGTGTAGCTTGGCGTTGTCGACACCAAGGCACACTATGGCTTTTACCTTTTCCTTTACCAGGGCAAATAGCTCTGTGTAGTCGTTGCCCTTATCCTGTCCGCCTGCTATCCAAACCACGGGTGACTTCATGCACTCCAGTGCGTACCAAGCCGAGTTCACGTTGGTGGCCTTGGAGTCGTTTATGTATTGCACTCCCCTAACCTTAAAAACGGGTTCGAGCCTATGCTCAACCCCCTTGAAAGAGAGTAGGCTTTCGCGAATTATATCCTTTCGGATGTTAAGCACATGGCCAGTAATGCCTGCGGCCATGGAGTTATACACGTTGTGGCGTCCTTTAAGAGATAGCTCATCAATGGAAACGTCGAAATCGCTGTTGTGGTAGTTGATGTGCATTAGCTGATCGATTAGGTATGCTGTTTGGTCCTCCTTTTTCTCCTGCGAGAAGGGAAGCATCTCAGCCTTCACCACAATCTCCTTGAGATGCTCGGTTGTAACATCGTTATCGGAGCAAAAGATGAAACACTCATCTTCCGATAGGTTTTGGGTAATCCTAAATTTCGACTTCACGTAGTTCTCCATCTTGTAATCGTACCTGTCTAGATGGTCGGGCGATATGTTAAGTAGGATGGCAATGTCAGCCTTAAAGGTGTACATCCCATCCAGCTGAAAGCTGCTTAGCTCAATCACATAGTAATCGTAGTTTTGCTCAGCTACCTGTAGGGCAAAACTTTGCCCCACATTACCTGCAAGCCCTACGTTTAAGCCCGCCAGCTTAAGCATATGGTAGATAAGCGTGGTGGTAGTGGTTTTTCCATTACTGCCCGTTATGCATATTTTTTTTGCGTTGGTGTAGCGCCCGGCAAATTCAATCTCGGATATCACCGGAATACCTTTCCTAATTATCTCCTGTACAATGGGAACACGCTCTGGTATGCCGGGCGATTTTATTACTTCTTTTGCATTTATTATAAGTTCAGTGGTGTGGTTGTTTTCCTCCCATGGCACTTTGTACTTGTGGAGTATGTCCTTGTACCTTGGTTTAATCTTGCCTGAGTCGGATAGAAAAACCTCAAATCCCTGCTTTGCGGCAAGCACAGCGGCCCCTACACCGCTTTCGCCGCCTCCCAAAACAACAACCCTTTTTTTTATATCGACTCTCTCCATAGCTATCGGATTTTAAGAGTAACCACAGTGAATATTGCTAGTAGCAGGGTAACTATCCAAAATCGGGTAACGATTTTTGCCTCAGGAAACCCTTTTTTTTGGTAATGATGATGTAGCGGAGCCATGAGGAAAACCCTGCGTCCAACGCCGTACCTTCGCTTAGTATGCTTAAAGTAGCTCACCTGAATCATTACCGAAAGCGTTTCGACAAAGAAGACACCGCACAGGATTGGGATTAGCAATTCTTTCCGGATCAGGATGGCAAACACGGCAATAATGCCTCCAATGGCAAGGCTGCCGGTATCGCCCATGAAAACTTGTGCTGGGTAGCTATTGTACCACAGGAACCCAATGGCTGCTCCAATAAACGCTGCCATAAAAATTACCAACTCTCCAGAATCGGGGATGTACATTATGTTAAGGTACTCGGCGTAAATTACGTTACCCGACAGGTAGGCAAACACCCCAAGGGTGGTTCCCATAATGGCGCTTACCCCTGTTGCCAAGCCGTCGAGGCCATCGGTAAGGTTCGCTCCGTTCGACACGGCTGTAACCACAAATATTACCATAATCACAAAAACAACCCAGGCCAACTTTTGGGCCCATGGTCCCTTTACGGGGATTAGAAACTCATAGTCGAACTCGTTATCCTTAAAGAATGGAATGGTGGTTTTTGTGGTTTTCTGATTTGGGGTTAGCGTTGGCCTGCTGGCTGCTCCGTCAGCGCTTATCTCAGCTTGTATTTGGCTTTTTTGAGGTTGAATTTTTTCCCTAACAACAATATCGGGACTAAGGTACATGGTTAGCCCAACAAATAGCCCCAACGAAACCTGACCCAGAATCTTGAGCTTTCCAGAAAGTCCCTCCTTATGCTTTTTGAATACCTTGATGTAGTCATCGATAAACCCCACAAGACCTAGCCATAGGGTCGAGACCAGCATCACTATAATGTAAATATTTTTGATATTGGCAAACAGCAATACCGGAACAATGATGGATAGCAGAATGATAAGCCCACCCATGGTGGGTGTGCCCTTTTTCTGGAGTTGTCCCTCTAGGCCAAGGTTACGAACCTCTTCGCCAATTTGCTTGCGCTGTAGGTAGCGGATAAGCCTTTTGCCAATGAGTAGCGAAATGAGTAACGAGGTGATTACCGCCATTCCCGAACGGAAAGAGATGTATTGAAACATCCCCATTCCAGGAATATCTAGCTTGCTAAGCCATTGTGCTAGGTAGTATATCATACCTGTAGGGTTTTAAAAATTTCCGATATCTCCTCTTTATCGTCAAAATGATGTCGTATACCGTTTATCTCCTGATAGGTTTCATGGCCTTTGCCCGCCACTAGCACCACATCGTTTGGCGATGCCAGAAGGCAGGCGGTTCGAATAGCCTCGCGTCTATCCATTATGGTTAGCACTTTGCCTACGCTTGCGGGTTCAACTCCAGCTTTCATGTCGTTAATGATTTGGGCTGGATCTTCGGTTCGCGGGTTATCGGCTGTGAGCACCACCAGATCGCTACCCTGAATGGCCACCTGGGCCATGATGGGTCTCTTGGCCTTATCTCTATTTCCGCCAGCACCAACCACTGTGATTAGCCTGTTGCCCTCGGTACGTATCTGGTTAATTGTTGATATTACGTTCTCTAGAGCATCGGGGGTATGTGCGTAATCGACCACAGCAATTACGCCGTTGGGTGCAATTAGGTTTTCAAACCGCCCGTTTACTGGCCCCATACTACTTATTGCCGTAAGGGCTTCCTGCTGCTCGTAGCCAAGTAGCTGGGCTGTAGCGTAAACTGCCAGCAGGTTGTAGGCGTTAAATTTTCCAATCAATCGAGTCCACACCTCAATGTTGTCGATATTTAGAAGCATTCCCTGTGGTTGCTGCTCAATAATTTTACAGCGATAGTTGGCCATACTCCTCATGGAGTAGGTGTGAACCTTAGCGCTTGTGTTCTGAGCCATAATCCGCCCGTTGCGATCATCAACATTGATTAGCGCAAATGCGCTGGTGGAAAGGTTGTCGAAGAAGGTTTTTTTCGCCTTGATGTACTCGCCAAAGGTTTTGTGGTAATCCAAATGATCGTGGGTGATGTTGGTGAATACTGCCCCTGCAAAATCTAACCCTTCAATTCGCTTCTGAACCACGGCGTGTGAGCTAACCTCCATAAAGCAATGGGTGCATCCCTCGTCAACCATCTGGCAAAGTAGCCTGTTTAGCTCTATGGCATCGGGGGTGGTGTGGGTGCTGGGTAGTACGGTGTTGCCAATCTGATTTTGCACTGTGGATATTAGGCCGGCCTTGCCACACATAGCGTTTACTAATCGCGAGAGGAGCGTCACCGTTGTGGTTTTTCCGTTAGTGCCGGTTACCCCAATCAGCTTAAGCTTTCGAGAAGGGTAATCGAAATATGCAGCCGAAATGCGTCCAAGGGCTTGGGCAGATTCTGTTACCCTAATGTATGTTACGCCTGGAGTAGATGTTTCAGGAATTGTTTCGCATACTACCACCGAAGCTCCTTTCTCAATTGCACCCTCGATGTAGCTATGCCCATCTACCTGCGTACCCCTAATGGCAACAAACATGCTGTTGGGGGTAACAGCCCTAGAGTCGAATGTAATATTTGAGACACCCACATTCTCGGGGCCAATTATTTCGGCCTTTAAATCCCTTGGTAGTATGTCTGATAGTATTCTCATGCTATCCAATGCTCATTTCTAACGTTATTATTTCGCCATGCCGAACCCTTGTTCCGGGTAGTATCGATTGGCTTCGCACAGTTCCTCTGCCGCTTACCGTAACCCTAAGGCCGCTATTCTCCAAAAGGTATATGGCATCCTGTAGGCTCATGCCCACCACGTTGGGCACTAGGTTGGGCATAATGCTTCGGTGCTGTAGCTCAATCGACTCGTCGTTCCTTTGAGTGTTTGCCCACACGTAGCTTGGAGCCTCATCGGTTACAGGTATTTTTAAGCTTGCGAAAACATCCTTGAGGAGCGGCTTGTAGCCGCTTTTCGATTCTGGTAGTTCTACCAGTTGAGGTCTTGTGCTAACCTCAGGGAACCAGTCGGGGTTGGTAGCGTAAACCTTGTCGGCTATTTCTTTAAATATGGGCCCTGCAACAAGGTTCCCATAGTATACACTCCGTGAGGGTGAGTTAACCACAACGATGCATGAGAACTTTGGGTTTTCAGCAGGGAAGTATCCAACAAACGATGCTTGGTGGCTAACGCCAGCTGCCGACCGGTATCCCGATGTGCCCTGGGCAATTTGAGCAGTTCCGGTTTTGCCTGCAATTTTAAAGTTTGCGTTACGTAGGTTGCGAGCTGTTCCGTTCTCAACAACCCCTTCAAGAACTTCGCGAACCTTGGCTAGCGTTCTCTTGGAGCATATAGATGGGTTGATAACCTCGGTTTTGAAAACCCTTTCGGTGCTTCCGTGCTGCCTTATGGAATGGATAAATTTAGGTTTAACCATTCTTCCGTTGTTCGCAATGGCATTGTAAAGGGTTAGGGTTTGCAAAGGGGTTAGCTGCACCTCGTAGCCTATGCTCATCATGGGCAACGAAATGCCCGACCAAAGCTTATCGCCTGGGTACTTAATGTATGGACTGGCCTCGCCTTTAATGGGTATACCTAGGGGTTGGTTAAGGTTCATGGCGTAAAGCCTATCGATAAACTGCTGCTCCTTGCCCCTGTAATGCTTAGTTACAAGTTCAGTTACCCCTACGTTAGATGAGTATTCGAAGATTTCCTTAACAGAGATTCTTCCATAACCACCCTGCTTGGAGTCGTTTATCCACTTGTCGTAATACTGAACGCTGCCTTTGCCTGTGTCGATAGTGTCTTCAAGGTTGACGAACCCATCTTCAATTAGCGCTATTAGCGATGCAATTTTAAAGGTTGAGCCTGGCTCTGCGCTTTCGCCAATGGCGTAGTTAAACACTTCGCTGTATGTGTTGTTGTTTTTCTTAAGGTTTGCAATGGCTCTAATATCGCCCGTAGCAACCTCCATTAGGATTACTGAGCCATGCTCAGCATCATGCTTGCCGAGCTGTGCCCTTAAGGCTTTCTCGGCAACATCTTGTAGGGTAACGTCAAGCGTGGTTATTACGTCCATCCCATCTTCGGGTTCAATTTGCACTGCACTGCTCACATCCATCCATATGTTACCACTCCCCCGTTGGCGTGTGGTAACGCCCGCTTTCCCTCTTAGGATATGGTCGTAAGCACCCTCTATGCCAACTGCCACACCGTTCTCGTTAACTACGCCAATGGTTCGGGAGGCTAAGCTCGAGTGTGGTTTAATTCGCTGATTTACCTGTACTGGAATGAAGCCACCCCTGTTGGGCGGAAGATTAAATAATGGGAATTGTTTTATCTCCTGTAGCTCCAGGTAGTTTACTAGCCGCGAGCCAATGGGGTAGTACCTGTTGTTTCTGGCAAATTTACGGGCATTAACCAGCTCCGATTTGTATGAGTAGTGCGATTTGTCGCGGAATATTCTCGATAGCTTAATGGATAAGCTATCAATGTTTGCATAGAAAAGTTCATCGGTAAGCCCGGCTGCTCGCAAATCCATTCTAATCTCGAAGTAGGGCACAGATGTGGCCAGGAGCCTACCATCAATTGCGCATATGTCGCCACGGTTGGGCTCAATGGTGATATCTCTGTAGGTAATTGTTCTTGCCTGGGCCCTAAGGTCCGATCCCTCGACAAACTGGATGTATACTATTTTGCCCACAATGGTGGCGCCTAGTATACCAAACAGTACGTATACCAATGCGAACCTAAATAGTATTTCCTTTTTTACAGACATGTAAATACCGCTGTTTTTATAGTTTGGCTTTAATTTTTTTAGGAGGAACAACAGATTCCTCTAAACCTAAGCCTTTCTCTTGGACCATCCGGGCTACTTGGCTTTGCTTGCTGATATGCATAAGCTGAGCTGCTGTAGTGATGGACTCTGCCCTTAGGTTTTTTAATTCAACCTGTAGCTTTTGTCCTTCACGAACAAGCTTTTCGTATCGGTAGCGATTGCCAATGTATATGAGCGCAATAAATGCAAGGAATAGGATGTAGGGAATTTGACTTGTAACATTATCCTTGCTTAGGATGCTTCCATCAAGCAGGTTAAGCACACCTCTTTTTTTTGAATCTTTAGGTTGAGGTTGTGCGTCGATAAACTCTATGCGTTCCTTGTTCTCGCTCATTTCTTCCTTGCAATTCTAAGTTTTGCACTTCTCGATCGTGGGTTTCTCAATATCTCCTCTTCGCTAGGCACAATTACCTTTCGGTTTAGCTGTTCAAATGTTGATATCACATTGCCATAAAAATCTTTTTCCACCTCACCCTCAAAGTTTCCGCTTCGTATATAATTTTTCACTAGCCTATCCTCAAGTGAATGGTATGCAATTACTACCAACCTGCCTTCGGTTGTGAGGGTTTGCCCTACCTGAAGGAGCATTTGCCTTAGCGTTTCCATCTCGCGGTTTACCTCAATGCGGATGGCCTGGAATACCTTTGCCAGCATTTTGTTTTTTTGCTGCGGTGGAAACATTGGGCTAACCAAATCGGCTAGCTGCTCAACTGTAGTGATTGGGCTGTGTTCCCGTTCGTTTGCAATGGCCTTTGCAAGCCTGTTGGCATTGGTTAGCTCGCCGTATAGCGAAAGTATTTTGGCCAGCACCTTTTCGTTGTATGTGTTAACTACCACCTCAGCAGTAAGAGGTGCGTTTCGGTTCATCCGCATATCCAGTGGCCCCTCGAACCTAAACGAAAAGCCCCGGTCGGGGCTGTCGAAGTGCTTAGATGATACGCCTAGGTCGGCCAGAATTCCATCAACCTTATGAATCTTGTGGTATCTCAAAAAGTTTCTGAAGTACCTGAAGTTGCTTCGAATAAGCATAAACCTGCTGTCGTCGATGGTGTTGGCAAATGCTTCCTCGTCCTGATCGAATGCTATAAGCCTGCCTTTGGCTGAAAGGTGCTTAAGTATCTCGCGGGAATGCCCTCCACCACCAAAGGTTAGGTCGAGGTAGGTGCCATCGGGTGCAATGTTCAAGCCCTCAATGCTCTCGTGTAGCAGCACTGGTATGTGATACGCCATTACTCGTTGCTTAAAGGTGTTGAACCTAAAATCTTTTCAGCTAGCTCTGCAAATGCATCCTCATTGGTTTCATGGGCTTCGTAAATATCTTTTGCCCATATCTCGATACGGC
The DNA here is from genome assembly GCA_034006965.1 of Tenuifilaceae bacterium. Lineage (GTDB taxonomy): Bacteria > Bacteroidota > Bacteroidia > Bacteroidales > Tenuifilaceae > Perlabentimonas. Next base: position 14,147 of record JAVERU010000003.1, on the reverse strand, counting down.
TATCCTGCCCCGAAAGAGCGATCTCCTTGCTGGCTTGAATGGAATCAAGCAGTCGTTTGGGAATTAGTAACCGCCCGTTGGAGTCGAGCGTGAGTTCTGCCGTACCGCGGTAGAATTCTCTTAAGAACCTGCTGTGCTCACGGTTGTATGGGTTGGTGTTACGCCTAATCAAATCGTTTTGACGCTCCCACTCCTCCATGGTGTATAGCACAAGGCAGTTCTCGAATATGTCCTTCTTGGCTACATAGCGATCGGGAGAGGCAGACTTATTCTGCTTCTTCAGCGAAGAGGGGAAGAGCAATCGGCCCTTCTCGTCAACTTTGCATATGTAATCGCCTATAAAAGAAGTCATATCCATTTCGTATTTCAAAAAGTAAAAATAAGTGAAAAATTTCCACTTTCAACCATATTCCCCCACTTTTTACCACATTGTTGATAACTTTTTGTGTTTGCCTCAATTGTGCTGCCCCTCCTTGGTGCGATTTGCCCTTTCTATAGGCGTTTTGAGGCGTGTCTGTTGGTGGGTTGTCCTAAAACACTTTTTTATGCCAGCTGGGTATTGTGAAACACATTATTGTTCTATTGTTTAGCTTGTTATCCTGACTTGTTTTTGATAGCTTTGCCCACAATCAAACCTTTTTATGAACCATTAATCATCAGGGTGTTCTGGCATCTTGGTGATGATTCTTTTATTGTTATGATTACCGATGTTAAGCACAAAAGCCCTGAGGAGCTATATATGACTCCTATTGTTCAGCAAACCACCTTTTGGCATGATGTGAAAAAGCTGATGGGGGTAAACTCCTTAGCAATTAATTACAAGGCAAGAGTAGCGAAACCATTACAGCCGCAGGATAACCCCATTAGCGTTGCTACTGATGTGCTAGTGGTTATACAAAACATCGATAGGTACAGCTGCATTGCTTATGTGCCTTATGGGCCAGAGGTTGAGCCGTTGGAAGGAGATCAGGGGCCATTCCTTGAGGAGCTTTCGGAATGTCTACGCCCATATCTCCCAAAGGGATGTATTGCAATTCGTTACGATCTGTTCTGGGAGTCGTTTTGGGCAAAGGATGAAGATAACTTTGATGATAACGGATGGTGGCTGGGCCCACCCGAGGTGGCAATGCAGGAGCTTAGGTTTAACTTTAATACCATTAGCTGGAATCTGAAGAAGGCTTACTCGAATATTCTTCCATCGAACACCCTTTTCCTCGACTTGAAATTGGGGACTGATGAACTGCTGGCGCAGATGAAATCGAAAACTCGTTACAACATAAAGCTCTCGCAGCGCAAAGGCGTTGTGGTTAGGGCATTAGGAATGGATCAGATTGACCTGTGGTACAATGTGTATAGCCAAACAGCTCAGCGAAATAATATCTACCTGCATAGTATCGATTATTTTGCTTCTATGCTAAGGGCAGAGGTAACCAATACTCTTTCGCCAGCTGAGGTGATGCTGCTTGTGGCAGAGGTTGATAACCTAGCATTAGCTGCTATGTTCTTAGTAATATCTGGAAATAGGGGCTCGTACCTTTACGGGGCATCAACCTCAGAGAATAGGAACTACATGGCCACCTACGCCATTCAATGGGAGGCTATGCGTATTGCTAAAAGCAGAGGATGTACCGAGTACGATATGTTTGGCATTGCACCAAATCCCGATCCGGCTCATCCCATGTATGGGTTGTATAGATTTAAAACAGGTTTTGGTGGCCACCAGTACCATACCCTCGGGTGTTGGGATTATCCTTTGGATGAGGAGAAGTATAGATATTTTACCACAATGGAGATGAGTAGCCAGGGTTACCACTTGCACTAGAATGATGGATTGAAAATAGAAAAGGCTGCCCAATATCGAGCAGCCTTTTTTTATTTAGATTGATATGCTACCATGTGTAGCGAATACCCAGAGCAGCACCCCAGCCAAATCCGGCGTTGCTACCAAGAAAATCCCACATAGGCCTAGCATCGAGGCTAACCATTAGGGGGATATCGTGGGTGTTGAGGTTGTACTCAATGCCAATTTGACCACCTAACCCGATGTTGAAATAGCCATCGGCATCGTCGTACGTGTATAGGCCTACGCCTACACCAGGGCCCACAAACCAGTTAAAGCCATCCTGAATGTTCCAATGCCAATGGTACATACCCAACGCAACAATACGGCTGTGGTTTGAGCTAAAACCTGCACCCAAATCTAGCTCAACCCTATTAGCATCACTCATCTTTTTTTGGTAAGAAAGTTCTGCTCCGTTAATTGCGCCATCGCTACCAAATCTCAAACCTAGGGCTTTGGGGCTAATTTGAGCGCTTGCCATAAGGCTAACTCCAAAGAATAGAATGATTATTCCTACAAGTTTTCTCATTGCCAAAAGATTTGAATTCATCTACTCTAATAATAGCTTTTCGGTTTTCGCTAATTATTTTGTGTTTATTTTGCTTGATGGATATGCGCATCTAGTTGCGGGAATGGGATTGATATTCCCTGCTTGTCGAACTCTTTCTTTACGGCCTCATTCATGGCAAAAAATAGCGGCCAGTAGTTTGCGGCTTCAACCCAAACACGAGCAACAATATCAACTGAGCTGTCACCCAAAGAGATTACGCCAAAAAATGGTTCTGGATCCTTTAACGCTCTTTCATCCGAAGTAATTACCTGGCTGATGATAGCTTTGGCCTTATCGATGTCATCTGCATAGCCAATGCCAAATGTCCAATCAACTCTTCGGATTGGTTCGGCAGAGTAGTTGATGAGCGCCCCAGTACTTAGACCCCCGTTGGGTATAACTATTTGCTTTTTGTCGGGTGTGTTAAGTATGGTGTGGAAAATTTGAATCTCTTTAACAGAGCCTGCAAATCCCTGTGCCTCGATGAAGTCACCTACCTTGAATGGTTTAAGGACTAGGATCATCACTCCACCAGCAAAGTTCTGTAAGGTTCCCGACAGGGCCATTCCAAACGCCAATCCTGCAGCACCTAGTAGGGCAATGAATGATGTCATTTGAACTCCCACCATGGTAGTAACGCTGATTACAAGAAGTATTTTTAGCGTAATGCCAACAAAGGAAACCAGAAATGTTTGCAGCGACTTGTCGAACGATCGCTTCTCAAACACACGTCTTAGCATTCTAGATAGCTTCCTTATAAGCCAAAGGCCAATTATTAGGGTAGCAATGGCGAGTAAAATTTTTCCACCATAGGTAACTGCATAATCAACAACTAGGTCTGTTGATGGCATCATTGATGTGATCTCTTCCATAAATTTTAGGATTAAATGATTTGTAGTTTAGCGGTTTGCTTCCTCTAAATTACAAAGGCATTTGGTTAATCAAAACTTTTAGTTGATCGAAAAACCCTATGGTGTTAAGTTTGTTTGATAACCTTGTAAGATTTATCCTCAGTATTAATCTATCGGCTTGATTGCTATACATCTATAGATATGTGTGTGGTTAAAGCTACGCTCAAAGGAATAAGCGCTTTTAGCTGCTGTGGGTTAGTGCGCATTTTCGATATAACCCCCTCGGGGGTATGGCAGAGTTTATCTGTATGAACGGACAGCCGTTCAGAAGATAAAAAAAGGGGCTGTTAAAACCAACAGCCCCTTCGTGTGTTTTGTTCCTTTATATCAAACCTCTTTGTCTTAGTAATGCCTCAGGGTTAGGGTCGGCACCACGGAAATCTCTATATAGCTCTGCAGGGTCTTTGGTTCCTCCTTTTTCAAGTAGAGTACGGAAGCGTTTTGCCGTTTCAGCATCAAAAATATCGCCAGTCTCCTTGAATGCTTCATAGGCATCGGCATCTAGCTGACCCGACCATATGTAGCTATAGTATCCGCTGCTGTATCCTCCGCTAAAGATGTGCTGAAAATATGTGCTGCGGTAGCGAGGAATAATCTCATCAATTAAGCCAATTTTATTCATTGCATCCTTCTCAAATGCTAAAGCATCAATGTCAGATTTTACTTCGAGTGTGTGGTAGGCCATATCGAGTATGGCAGCCGCAAGGAACTCGGTGGTGCCAAAGCCTTGGTTGAACGATCTGCTTTCCTTCATCTTTGTGATCAGCTCATCGGGGATTACCTCGCCAGTTTCGTAGTGGAAGGCATACATCCTAAGGAATTCGGGATCGGTGCTCCAGTTCTCCATGATCTGTGAGGGAAGCTCAACAAAATCGCGCGAAACATTGGTGCCCGCTAGGCTTGGGTAGGTCGATTTGGCTAGTAGGCCGTGCAAACCGTGTCCAAACTCATGGAAGAAAGTCTGGACTTCATCGAGCGAAAGTAGGGCAGGGGCATCGCCTGTTGCACGGGTAAAATTCATGACAAGGGTCACCACTGGCGACACAAACTGGCCATCCCTGGTTACATGCTGACCGCGGTACTCAGTCATCCATGCCCCGCCACGCTTGCTGGCGCGTGGGTGAAAATCGAGATATAGGATTCCAACGTGGCTTCCATCGGCTTCCTTCACCTCGTAGGCCTCGGCCTCGTTGTGGTAAAGTGGTAAGTTGGTAAGCTTCTCGTATTGTAACCCATAAAGCTTTTCGGTAAGCAGGAAAATCCCTTTTTTAACACCTTCAAGCGAGAAGTAGGGTTTTAGCATGTTCTCATCAAGGTCGTACTTCTCTTTCCGAACCTTCTCGGCGTAGTACCACCAGTCCCATGGTTGTAGGCGGAAGTTCCCATTTTCGGCATCAATCATCTTTTGAATATCGTAGGCTTCCCTTTTGGCCCGATTAAGGGCTGGCTCCCAAAGGCTGGCCAAAAAGTCGTTAACAGTGGCAGGGGTCTTAGCCATATTCTCTTCGAGAATAAAGTGTGAATGCGATGGGTAGCCCAGCAGCTGAGCGCGCTCCAGGCGAAGGGGTACAATCTGCTCAATAATCTGCTTGTTGTCGTTGTCGTTGTTGTTGTTACCCCGCATGATGTAGGCCGTGAATAGCTTTTCGCGCAGCTCACGTTTCTCGGAGTACTGAAGGAAAGGAATCCAGCTGGGATTGTGAAGCGTGAAAAGCCATTTACCCTCCATCTCAGCATTTTTTGCAGCCTCGGCAGCAGCAGAAATAACGGCGTCGGGCAGACCGGCCAAATCGTCCTTATTGTCGATAACCATTTGGTAGCTGTTGGTTTCGGCCAGCACGTTATCGCCAAATTGTACGGTGAGCTGCGATAGCTGCTCGTTTATCTCACGGAATCGAGCTTGCTTCTCCTCGGGCAGGTTGGCTCCACCTCTCACAAAGTTTTTGTAGGTTTTGCTCAGCAGCATTTCCTGCTCTTCGTTAAGCTCAAGGTTGTCTTTATTTTCATATACAGCCTTTATCCTTTTAAAAAGATCGGGGTTTAGGTTTATATCGTCGCTGTGACGGCTTAGCATTGGGGCCAACTTCTGAGCTAATGCTTGTATTTCTTGGTTTGTGTTTGCCGAAGTAAGGGGGTAAAATACATTTAATACCTTCGACAAGTTGGCGCCGCTATACTCTAGGGCAACAATAGTGTTCTCAAATGTTGGCTCTTCGGTGTTGCTAACAATTGCATCAATTGCCTTAACCTGTTGGCTCATGGCCTCAATGAATGCCGGCTCAAAATGTTTAACCTGAATCTGCTCGAATGGAGGAACACCAAATGGGGTGTTGAAATCGGCTAGCAGGGGATTCTCCTCCTTACAGGAGAACACGCTGAAAAGCAGCCCTGCGGATAGTGTTAGCATAATTAGCTTTTTCATTTTTGTAATTAGTTAAAAGTTAGAGTTCTATAATAATCTGTTTTGGTGTGCTTTTGGTACTGCAAGTTAGTAAAAATTTGATGTTGTGCTTAACAATCATGCATTAATACTGTATGCTTATTTCCCTCTTGAGTGAAAAGCTTCGTTAACAATTCTCGAGAAATCAGGGAAAGGGTTCCAAACCTGGGTAAACAAAGCAAGGTACTCAATGTTCTTTGTCGATTGGTGAATTGGAGCGTAGGTGAGCGTGCTAAGGTGCAGGTTAGCTTGTTGCCAGGCTATAGCAATGTCCTCAAGGGCATGAATATGTGCTTTTGGGTTTTTAACTACGCCACCCTTCCCAATTTGGTTTTGTCCCACCTCAAACTGAGGTTTTATTAGCGCAACTATCTGTCCGTTGTTTGTTAAAAATTTTGGAAGGTATTCAACTACCTTGTTGAGTGAGATGAACGATAGATCGGCTACGATTAGGTCGAATTTGTTGGGCGATATTTGTGATGGATCCAAATCTTTAATGTTCATGTTTTCAATCGACACCACCCTTGGGTCGTCCCTAAGCGAGGCGACTAGCTGGTTGGTCCCCACATCGATGGCGCATACGTGCCTTGCCCCATGCCTAAGTAGGCAGTCGGTAAATCCACCGGTTGAGGCGCCCACATCAAGGGCGGAGATATCGGTGCAATCGACAGAAAAAAGCTGCAAAGCCTTTTCTAACTTCATCCCTCCTCGGCTGGCGAATGGTATGGCATTCTCGACGATAAGGTTTACTGCATCATGCTCGCTTATGGGTTGCGATGGCTTGCTAGCAGGTGTGCCATTAATCAGCACGTTGCCTTTTGCAATGTTGAACTTTGCTTGCTCCCGCGATGGGAAGTAATTGTTGTTAACCAGATAAACATCCAACCGCATAGAGATTGTTTTATATCAATATGCAAAATTACTTCACAAAGTTATTTTTTCCCAATTGCATGCTAATTTTGCAGCATGAATACAAATAGCAAAATCCATTTCACAACGGCCGATGGGTCTTCCACCCTCTTGTCCGCTCAGTATGGTGCGCACTACCATTCCTTGCATGGTGCAATATCTGAGTCGATGCACATATTTGTTGAGGCTGGCCTTATGGCGCTAACTCAAATGAAAGTTAACGTGCTTGAGGTGGGATTTGGCACCGGACTTAATGCTGCCCTCACAGCGCAAAGGGGGCGTGAGATAGGTGCTGATATAACTTATCATGCCCTCGAGTTGCATCCGCTTGCCAAGGAGGAATACACGCTACTTAACTACTCCCAGCAATTGCCAGCCAATTCAGCCGCGTTGTGGCTTGCTGCTTGCGATGCACCATGGGGTGAAGACTTTACCGTTGAGGATGGTTTTACCGTTAGAAAGATTAACGAAGATTTTACCCAATGGCTGCCCGCTACGCAATATAATTTGGTGTATTTCGATGCCTTTGCTCCCGACGATCAGCCCGAGATGTGGAGTGCAGAACAGTTTCATAAGATATTCAATGCAATGGCCGCAGGGGGTATTTTGGTAACCTATTCGGTTAAGGGCACCGTTAAAAGAACGCTGAGGGATGTAGGCTTTGAGCTGGAGCGTCTCCAGGGACCACCCGGGAAGAAACATATGCTTAGAGCCTGGAAACGCTAGGTGCGTTGCTGTGTAAAGCAACCTTATCTTTCAAACTTGTTAACAAAAAAATGTCATAACTCTTTTCGTGTTGGTCGAGAATTCCATATCTTCGCAAGTCCGAACGAATACTAAATCTAAACACATAATTTATGAAACTATTTAAACTATTGGCAGTCCCTGTTGCAGCAGTTGCCATTTTACTGTCGGGCTGTCAGAAGAGTACAGTTAGCGTTAGCATTAAAACCGATGCCGATAGCATGAGCTATGCGTTGGGTATTAATATTGCGGCTAGCATGAAGCAAAGCGATATGGAAAATATCAATGTTCTTGCGGTTGCCAAGGGTATTGAGGAAGCCCTCTCGGGGAAAGAGGGCGTGATGACCAACGAGGAGGCCATGGCCTTTCTTAACTCATACTTCAACAAGGAGCGTGAGCGCAAGGCAAGCGAGAATTTAGCTGCTGGCGAGAAGTTTTTAGAGGAGAATGCCACCAAAGAGGGTGTGATTGTCGATTCTACAGGCATACAGTACAAGGTGGTAGTTGAGGGAGATGGCCCCAAACCCCAAGCCACCTCAAAGGTTAGGGTACACTACCACGGTACTAAAATTGACGGAAGTGTTTTCGACTCTAGCGTTGAAAGGGGATCCCCCGCTGAGTTTAGGCTAAACCAAGTGATTAAAGGTTGGACTATTGGTGTTCAGAAGATGAGCGTAGGCTCAAAGTATATCTTCTACATCCCTGCAAACTTGGCCTACGGCCCAAATCCTCGACCAGGTGGACCCGTTAAGCCTAACGATTTGCTGATTTTTGAGGTTGAACTGCTCGATATAATCGAGGAGTAGTACCCATAGGAATTCGATAATGAAGCGGTAGGAGTCGGGTGGTGTAAAACCCATCCGGCTCTTACTTTTTAAAATAATTACAATGGAGATATCAGGAAAACTAGTAGAAAAGTTGCCTCAGCAAACAGGGCAGGGGCGTAATGGTCAATGGGTAAAGCAGGAGTTTATACTCGAAACCCAGGAGCAGTATCCCCGCAAGGTATGCATTGCCCTATGGGGCGATAAGGCTCGCGAAATCGATTCTATAGCAATTGGTGAGAGCCTTAAGGCATCGATTAATGTTGAGTCGCGTGAGTTTAACGGCAAGTGGTACACCGATGTAAAGGCATGGCGTATCGAAAAACTTGGCGCAGCTGGCCAGTCCGGAGCCGATGCTCCACCAACCATGCCGAGTTTAGATGAGCTACCTCCAGATATTCCTCAGCTCGATGATGATGCTGCAAACGATTTACCCTTTTAGTCGACACAAAACAAGAACGCCCCAGCTGCAATGCTGGGGCGTTCTTGTTTTATAGCTTGTGGCTAGTACTTCTCCATAAGGGTAACGTAATCGTTGTTCTCCTCGTTAAGGTATTTAAACATTTCGTCCCTTAGGTTGTCCTTCTCAGAATCCTGATCACTTTCCCCCTGATCGAATTCGTAGATGTCCTTTTGTACAATCTGAATGTAATCGTTACCAGTCGATCCTTGATCTTGCGGGGTTGGGTGCAGGTAGTAGTAACCAGCAAAGGCAATTATTGCCATCACCACAAAACCAGCGGCAAGCGATAGCTGGGTCTTAACCAGCTGCCAAATCGAGGTGAACGACGACTTCTGGGCAGATCCGTACTGCTCTAGGCATCGCTCCTGAATTCTATTGGGTAGATTATCAAAGTAATTCTCGGGCACGCTGTAGGGTAACTCCCTGCCGGCATTTTTTAGCAATTTGTCTATGTTTTCAAACTCCTTCATATCTTTCAATCTCTCATTCAACTGCTTTGACGTAACGGGCTATTTAAGGTTTAACTTTCCTCAATAAATTTTTCAATTTTTTTTACAGCATGGTGAAACGATGCTTTAAGCGCTCCCACTGACGTGCCAAGTATCTCAGATATCTCCTCGTACTTTAGCTCATCAAAATACTTCATGTTAAAAACCAGCCGTTGCTTTTCGGGCAAGGTTAGTATCGCCTTTTGTAGCTTAAGCTGAATATCGCTCCCGTTGATGTGGGGGCTCGACTCAAACGATGAGGCAAACTGCTGCTCTATATCGTCGAGTTGCACCATGTGCTTGTTCTTTTTCTTCTTGAGAAAAGTTAAGGCCTCGTTGGTTGCTATTCGGTAAAGCCAAGTGAATAGCTGCGAATCTTCCCTAAACCCATCGAGGCCAGCCCACACCTTTAGGAATGTGTTTTGAATTACATCATCCGAATCGTCATGGTGAACCACTAGCTTACGTATATGCCAATAGATGCGCTCCTGATACTTCCTTACGATAAGGTTGAAAGCGTAGCTACGTGTTTCGTTAGTTCGAAACATTTCAAGTAGCTCCTTATCGCTCAGGTGGGTCATTTCGTGGGCTAAGAATTTTGTGTCCCAGTAATAGCTAGGCTTTTCTCGAGATTGCTTTTTTGGCAGCAGCAACGATGTTGGAGGGGCCTAAGCCATACTTGATGAGGAGTTCCTCAGGTTTTCCACTCTCGCCAAACGTGTCGTCAACAGCAACATACTCAATGGGGGTAGGGCAGTGGCGGGCTAGCACTTGAGCTACGCTATCGCCTAGCCCATTGTTCATCATATGTTCCTCGGCGGTAACAACAGCGCCTGTCCTTTTAGCCGACTCAATAATTGCCTCAACATCGAGTGGCTTGATGGTATGAATGTTAATTACCTCTGTCGATATTCCTTTTGCCTCAAGGGCTTCGGCTGCTTCAATCGATTTCCAAACCAAGTGACCTGTGGCAAATATGGTAACATCAGTGCCTTCGACAAGTTTTTGGGCCTTCCCAATTACAAACTCTTGGTCGGCATGAGTGAAGTTTGGTACCGCTGGCCTTCCAAAACGAAGGTAAACAGGGCCGTCCCACTTGGCTGATGCTATGGTGGCTGCCTTGGTCTGGTTAAAATCGCAAGGCGAAATAACGGTCATGTTGGGCAATGCCTTCATCATGCCAATGTCCTCGAGCATTTGGTGTGTTGCGCCATCCTCACCAAGGGTAAGGCCTGCGTGCGAGGAGGCAATCTTTACATTCTTGTTAGAGTAGGCAATGCTTTGGCGAATCTGGTCGTAAACTCTACCCGTTGCAAAGGCCGCAAAGGTACCTGCAAATGGGATGTAACCACCGTTGGCTAATCCTGCCGATACGCCCATCATGTTAGCTTCGGCTATCCCGGTTTGGAAAAAGCGCTCAGGATGCTCGGCAATAAACTTGCCCATCTTTAGTGAGCCAATGAGGTCGGCACAGAGTGCAACCACCTTTGGGTTGGTTTTGCCCAGTTCGTAAAGTCCTTCTCCAAATCCCGAGCGGGTATCGATATTTCCAGTGTTCTCAAATTTCTTCATACATAATGATGTTGTGTCCATCAGCGGACATTTCAGAATATATCAAATATTGTTGGCTTCAAGCTATTTGCGTTGCATGCGCTCGGTGGCTTCTTTCTTAATAAAGCCTAGGATGATCAGCTCTGCTGAGGCGTAGTTTGTGGCAAGCGGTATGTTGTTCACGTTGCATACCTCAAGCAGCTTACGTATATCCTCATGGTGTTGTTGAACCACCTTGTGGTCACGCAGGAAAATAACTATATCTACCTCTCCCTTCTCAATCATTTCGGTTATTTGAGTATATCCACCGTACTGGCCAGGGCTCATATGCAGACATTTTACACCCTGCGATTCGATGAACTCAGCCGTTCTGCCTGTTGCAATAAGGTTTGCGCCCCTTAGCCAGTCAAGGCGCTCTGCGAGGAACTTGGCCAATTCGGGTTTCTTCGCATCGTGAGCTATTACTACAATATTTGTCATAGCCTATGTGATTTAATGATTAGTAATTACTAGTAGTCGCCAAGGGTTTCGGGTAGCTGTGCCATGGCTTTTTCAAACTCATCCTTGTTGGGTGCTTTGCCGTGCCAGTGATGAGAACCCATCATGTAGTCAACGCCCATTCCCATTTCGGTTTTCATAAGGATAACTATGGGTTTGCCTTTCCCAGCTAGCTGTTTGGCTTGGTTTAAAACTGCAATAATGTTTTCGAAGTTGTGGCCGTCCATCTCCAGAACGTGCCATCCAAACGATTCCCACTTGGCGTGGAGATCGCCTAGCGAAATTATCTGATCTACTGGGCCATCAATCTGCTGTCCGTTATAATCGATGGTGGCAATTAGGTTGTCTATTTTTCTCGCGGCTGCAAAAAGTGCTGCTTCCCAAATTTGTCCCTCCTGAAGTTCACCATCGCCGTGTAGGGTAAAAACGAGGGTATTGTCGTTGTTCAATTTCTTTGCCAGGGCGGCGCCACAAGCCACCGATAGCCCTTGCCCAAGTGAACCCGAAGCAACCCTAATGCCAGGCAGATGCTCAGCTGTTGCAGGATGCCCTTGTAGTCTTGAGTTAATAAGACGGAACGTGCCCAGCTCATCAACAGGGAAAAACCCTCTGCGAGCTAAAACGCTGTACCAAGCGGCGGAAAGGTGACCGTTGGAAAGGAAAAACATATCCTCACCTTCACCATCCATGGTGAAAGCTTCGGGCTTAACGTTAAGCACATCGAAGTAGAGTGTAGTAAAAAAATCGGCGCAGCCTAAAGCACCTCCCGGATGACCGCTTGCTGGTGCGTAAACCATCCTGATCACATCGCGACGAACCTGCGTAGCAATATCCTTTAACTTTTGAATATCAGCCATAGTGTATGTTTTCTTTGCAAAGAATTATGAGAACTTTGCGTGGTAATGGGTAAACAAAAAATCTCAACCCACAAAGGTAACTTTTTTCTTCAATTGCACTAGGGAGATAAGCGCAACTTTCGCATGTTTTATGAAGTATGTACCTCAAAAAAATTGAAGCTAGCTTTGACAGGCTTATCGTATTAAAATAGATTATCCAGCGCAATGCTGAGGGTAGGGTGTTTGAAGGAGTAACCCGATTGGATAAGCTTTGAAGAGTCAACCAAGCTACCGCTTAGTAGCAGCTCGTACCCCATTTGGCCAAAGAGTAGTTTAATAAGCGGTGCGGGTATGGGGACCCATGCAGCGCGCTTCAGCTTTTTGGCAACTGCCTTAACAAGCCCCTTTTGTGTTACTGCTTGTGGTGCAACAATGTTAAAGGGGCCCCTGGCAGACTCGGTGTGCATAAGGTGGATTATGGCATTCACCTCATCATGTATGTGAATCCAGGGAACGGGTTGATTTCCAGTGCCAAACCAACCGCCCGCCATTAGCTTAATGGGCAGTGTGAGCTTGGGAAGCATTCCGCCTTTGTTCGAGAGAACTACTCCAGTACGAATTAGTACGAGCCGAATACTGCTTGGCAGTTCATGCTGGGCAACCATCTCCCAGTCGGCGGTGAGCCTAGCAAGAAACCCCTGCCCTTTGGGTGAAGTTTCGGTCTGGATTTCTTTTGATACTGTTGAGTAGTATCCAGTAGCTGAGGCTTGCACAAAAACCTTGGGTTGTTTTTCGGCGTAATGGCATGCCTTGGCAAGTGCCCGGGTTGTTCCCAGCCGGCTCCGAATAAGTTGCATCCTACGTCGCCGAGTCCAGGGCTTGGCTGCAATGTTTTGTCCAGCCAAATTTACAACAGCGTAACTTTTTTCCACCTCACGCACCAGCCAGTTGGTAAATATCCCTGTCCATTCGATACTGCTTACCGAAGGGTGGTTTGCCCACGGAGCATCTCGTAACGACGAGTGGGCGAGCACAACAATTTTATAGCCTATGGCTAAAAGGGCGCTAACAAGCTCTTGCCCAATTAAGCCAGTTGCTCCAGCAATTAGTATTTGTTTTTGTTTGGCTGCAACCATACCTGCAAATTACAAAATTGTTGTACTCGTGTCAAGATTACTCAATTGTAACAAAAACCCTTTGTGCAATGTTCAATGCTGTAGTAAAAGTGCTAATATCTGAGAAAAGTTCACCTGAACTTCCCGAAGGATGGCTGTGTCCAATGGGCTTCAGCTCGTACGTTGGTTTCGAATTAAGCATATCTACCTCGGCCATGAATACCAATGCGGGTTGGGAGTTGGTTTTGTACTCATCATCATCGGGAAATCGGTTGTTGTGCCAGTACTGATTCCAATCCCATGTTTGGTTAATCTCCATAAATATTTTGAACCTTTCAAGGTCGGGTCTTACAAACGATTTGATGGTGAAGTTAGTTTTTGGAGTTGCCCCTGTTACGGCATCGGGGAGAGGCCTCTGGGGTGTTGGAAGGTAAAGCCCATCGGGTGCCCTAATGCCGCGTCTATGGCCCCAGTAGGGAAGGGCTGCGGGTCTTCTTCGCTCCCCAGGTTTCCAGTTTTTGCCCTCCGATTCGCCAAAGCGGAATGTTCCTGTGGCGATGGATTGCGATGCATAGATTGTTTCTATGAAGTTGCCCTCGGTGTCCTCAATCCAAAATACTATGAGCGGATGGTAGAAATCCTTGCCTTTTTGAAAATGTATTTGAATTGGTTTCCCCTCCTCGAAAGGTTGAGTTCGAAGGATTTCGGTTTTTTCCTCAAGCTGAGGTTTTGTGGTGCCACTGCATGATGCTAGGGTAATGGCTATGGCTGCTACTGAAAGTATTTTAAAAGTTTTCATCTGTGTACGTATTTAGTGTTGATGAATCAAATTTAGGTATTGGAATGAGCAGAAGGTTTAAAACTCAACAATAATACCAATCGAAGGTAGGATGGTACCTGCAATTGAAGGAATCGACTCCAGCATATATCGTGTTGGATCATCGGGGTTTACCATACGTTGGCCATTCTCATCCAGTT
>JAVERU010000103.1:0-10583 GCA_034006965.1 Tenuifilaceae bacterium | reverse complement strand
TGCAATGATGCGCTTAATGGTCCTATTGGTGTATGGTAAACTAAACTAGCAGAACTCATAAAGAAACGATTTTTAAATGGTTCATCATAGTAAGGTGTAAAATCTTGATCGTTCTTAAGAATTGTTTTATAGGGTTGAAAAAGGTAGAACTCTGTTCGGAAAGAAAAATCATTTGAAATATTAAACACCGGAAGCAAACCAACTCCAATATATTTATCGGCATGAAAGTACTGAAAAAATTGAGTATTGCTATGAGGAGTTGGTTTAAAACCAGGCGAGCTAAGTATGGTTGATGAATAATTTACAAAAAAGGGTCTATCGGTATAGGTCAAATCAAAATAACCACCTAGTGTTAGCCTTTTGGGGGTAATTTGATAATACTTGTGTGCAATAAATCGTAACGATGTCCATTCATGGTACAAGAAATCTTGCTCTGTGGTTTGGCTAGTACTTCCAGGTTTATGCTCTTCGCGCGCATTTACATACCCAAGTCGAAAAACAATATTTTGCCCTTTTGTCGGATAAACTAGGTGAGTAAAAGTGTTTTTCTCGAAATTTAAATTAACAGACGAAAAGTTAAGGAAGGTATGATCGGGATAATCGTTAAGCCTAAAATTATCAACTTGGTAATACTCATAATCATTCTCGCCTGCATTTATTTTTAAGCTCACTTGTGAATTGGGACTTGTAGGAAAACCAAACTGAAATCTTGCAAAACGCTCTTTTTTGATAAGATAAGGTGGTTTAACATCCTCGAAGAAAGGTTCGGTTGTAGATCCATAGTAGTCGAACCTATTAAGAACACCTGAGAGCTGGAGGTAAAACGGAATCCTCGTTGGATAATCCTGTCTAACCTTTGCCTGAGCACTGCTGTATAATCGTCCAAAGTAAGAATTAATACTAAACACTGTAGGACTTTTTCTAAACATCTTATAGTCTACACCTAAAAATCCTTGGTTCAAGTTGCTCGATGAAATATTGCCTCCAAAGTGCAAATCTAACTCGGGTTGAAGGGTAACATTAAGGTCAAGATCAAATAAATTGGTTTCCTTATTATAAATGGGAGTTGGAAATATTCTATCAATATATCTATCCGAAACAAATTTAAAATACTCGCTCTTTAGGTGATCAAAAGATGTAGGTGAACTTTGACTTCGGATTGAACGAACCACGTATTCTAGCTGGCTTTCCGTTAACCCATTCACTGATATTTTGTCGAAAACTAAGTCGGGCTGATCAACGATGAAATTATGTCGTTTAACTAACACATCTTTAACACTAACAGTGCGAGGTACCATCTTTTTAATGCTATCAATTAAGCTAATGGTGGCATCATAGCCCTGCTGGGCTATTTCACGACTTTTGCTAAAATCGAGTAGCGATAAATTCTCCACGTTTGAGTCAATTACAATACCTAACGTGTCGGGTATGTTAAAATCGGTCATGTGCATTATCATATGTTCTAACTGTAAAAATGCATCCATTTCGCCTGGAAGTGGGGAGTTTTGCGAAACCTTACTGCCAATTATCACATCTGGATTGAAATCGTTCAGCATTACGTCCCAAGGAAAGTTATTATAAATGCCTCCATCAAAAAGAGGCAGAGAATCAATAACAATTGGCCTAAAATAGAAGGGAAAAGTCATGGAAACGCGTATGGCATTGCTCAAACTACCATCACGAAAAACCCTAGCCTGCTTGTTATATATATCAGCTCCAACCGCTCTAAATGGTACCATTAAGCTATCGAAATTATTATTGGCTTTGGCTTCTGCCGGTGCATAAATTGACATAAATGCAATATCCATTTGGTGTGTAGGAATAAAATACGAAGGTAAAACTAGCTTAAGCTTATTCTCCTCGTGCTTAAAGGACAGTGTAAACATTCTGGAATCCGGTTCTGGCTTCTTATGAAAATACTTGAACTCCTCGGGTATAATACCTCTGCTCCATTGATAAAATTGTTCCGACTCAAACTCGTCAATCATCTGGTCAGGAGTATATCCAATTGCATACATCCCTCCAATAATGGCTCCAATGCTTGTACCAGCTATATAGTCAATGGGTACACCGTTTTCCTCTAGTGCTTGTATTACACCAACGTGCGCTAACCCTTTGGCTCCTCCTCCGCTTAAAACCAAACCAACCCTTTGCGCAGAAGATAAAAAAGGAATCAGAAAAATTAAAAATGTAGCAAGTATCTTCATTACTGGAAATTTATACAAAAAATAAATTATTTGATAGTTAAAGAGAATCCTTTTCCTAATTTTGCTGTATTAATCAATTAAACTTTCAGCACAATAATTACCATTATAGCGAATCAAATAATTTTGCCAAAGGTATTAATAGTACGAACCATTTTTCTGAAAGCTAAAAATAAAAATTTATTCGTTACGGCTCTTTATGCGATATTTAAATACTCTTAAAATACTACGTTATGAATTTTACTAAAGCTAAACAAATGATACCTGTTATAGCATTGGCCATATTATCTACCTTTGGTGGCTGCAAATCGTCATCACACATTAAGGGCGATGAAGCTGTAGTGCTAATTGAAACAGATATGGGCGATATTACGCTTAAACTATACAATGAAACTCCAAAACATCGCGATAATTTCATTAAGCTGGCCGAGGAAGGCTTTTATGATGGTGTAGTTTTTCATAGAGTAATAGAAAATTTTATGATACAAGGAGGCGATCCATCAACAAAAGAAAGTTCAAAATCTACATCAGATGATGCTGGGTACACCATAGATGCTGAATTCGTACCTCAGCTAATCCATAAAAAGGGGGCACTTGCGGCTGCTCGAATGGGAGATGCGCAGAACCCCGAGAAAAAATCTTCGGGTTCACAGTTTTATATTGTCCAAGGACAAGTGTTTAATCTGGATGAACTTGAGAAGCAAGCCGAAAGGAAAAACCAAATGATTCGCAACTCAAAAATTAATGAAATGGTTATGAATAAAGCAGATAGGCTCATGGATGAAGGAATAAATCCTGATTTTACAAAAATATACACCGAGATGCAGGATACAATTGCTCTTGTGATTAATAATCTTGAACCATATAAATTTTCAAAGGAACAAATTGATGCTTATACCACAATTGGAGGCACCCCTCATTTAGATGGTGATTACACTGTTTTCGGCGAAGTAATAGATGGTTTTGATGTTATTGATAAGATTGCTGCTGTTGAAACAGGACCTGCCGATAAACCGATTAAGGATGTAAGAATGAGGGTAAAGGTTTTAAAAAAATAGGTAAACATGAAGAGTAAAATTTTAGAATTAAATCAGGAGGTAGAAAAGTACACAGCTAACACATTAAAGGATCTTGAGAACTTTAGGGTTTTAATGCTTGGCAAAAAGGGAAAGATAACAGAGCTGTTTTCTGATTTTAAAACCATTCCGAACGAAGAGAAAAGGGAGATTGGCAAGCTAATAAATGACCTTAAAAATTTTGCTGTTAATAAAATTGCCAATCTAAAGGAGGAGTTAGAAACATCGAGCGGCAAAACGTACGATTATGATCTTTCGCTTCCTGGTTATCCTCAAAAATTTGGTAGTCGTCACCCAATTTCTTTAGTGAAGGAAGAACTTTTTGATATTTTTAAAACTCTTGGTTTTAGCATTGCCGAGGGACCAGAAATTGAGGATGATTGGCATGTTTTCAGCTCGCTAAATTTTCCCGATGAGCATCCTGCTCGAGATATGCAGGACACATTTTTTGTAAAAAGTGAGCCCGAAATTCTTCTCCGTACGCACACTTCTTCGGTTCAAATTAGAGTCATGGAAAAGGAAAAACCTCCAATAAGGGTTATTTGCCCGGGTAGGGTTTTCCGTAACGAGGCCATTTCAGCACGAGCACATTGTATATTTCATCAGGTTGAAGGGCTTTATGTAGATGAAAATGTATCGTTTGCCGATTTAAAACAAACGTTGCTTTTCTTTGCACAAGAGCTCTTTGGAAAAGATGTAAAAATACGCTTACGCCCATCATACTTTCCCTTTACCGAACCGTCAGCCGAAATGGATGTTAGCTGCAATTTGTGTAATGGTAAAGGATGTAGCGTGTGTAAGTATACTGGCTGGTTAGAAATTCTTGGTTGCGGTACGGTTGATCCGAATGTATTGGAGAATTGCAATATCAATTCTAAAAAATATTCGGGTTATGCATTCGGTATGGGTATCGAACGGATAGCTATGCTTAAGTACCAAGTGAAAGATTTAAGAATGTATTTCGAAAATGATTTACGCTTTTTAAACCAATTCAGCAGTGTGCTTTAGTAACCAAAAAGTTGGTTTGGAAAGAATTTAACCATAATATTGTTTTATTTCATTAAGGAGCGGGGAAACATGGAGGATAAACACAACTGCAAGGGATGTACAGCATCTTCTAATTCACTTTTCAAAACGTTGAATCAAGAAGAGTCTGTTTTTCTGGAGAATCAGAAAACATGTAATGTTTTCAAAAAGGGTGATATCCTTTACAAGGAGGGAAGTAGAATACAAGGAGTTTTCTGCCTAAACAAAGGTGTACTTAAAATATACAAAACTGGCTCCGATGGCAAAGAACAAATTGTTGCATTTGCAAGGAATGGAGATATTACCGGTTACCGCTCAACTCTGAGCAACGAACCAGCCTGCACAACGGCAGAGGTTATACAAGAAGCCGAAATTTGTCAAATCCCAGCCAATGTTATTATTCATTTAGTTAAAACCAATGGCGAATTCGCTTTATCACTTATGCAGCTAACTTGCCGAGAGCTGAATCAGGCAAATAGCTTTATTAAGGATATAGCGCAAAAAACGGTACGCGAACGCTTAGCCGAAGCTTTGCTAAGGCTAGAAGAAACCTTCGGCGTAGCTACCGAAGGGTACCTCAATATTTTGCTCACCAGAGAGGAACTAGCTAATATTGTTGGAACAGCCACCGAATCGGTTATTCGTTTACTTTCGGAATTTAAAACGGATAAAATTATTACAATGGAAGGGAAAAAAATTACGCTGATTGACAAACCTTATCTTAAAAAATTGGCCAAATCATTCCACTAGAACAGCAAACCCTGTTTTCCAAAATTTTCAATTCCTAAATGTTTTAATGCAAGCGGCGTTACCTCTCTGCCTCGTGGCGTTCTACTTAAAAACCCTTCTTTTATTAAAAAGGGTTCGTAAACCTCTTCAATGGTGCCACTATCCTCTCCTACTGCAGTTGCAATGGTGCTAATTCCTACAGGTCCTCCATTAAACTTATGAATAATAGTTGTAAGTATTCTATTATCCATCTCATCTAGTCCTCGCTTGTCAATACTTAGAGCATCTAGCGCAATTCTTGCAATGTTTATATCTATTGTTCCATCACTCTTTACTTGAGCAAAATCTCTTACTCTTCGCAAAAGGGCATTTGCTATGCGAGGGGTTCCTCTACTCCTTAATGATATTTCGAGGGCTGCCTCCTCTGAAATGTAAATATTTAGTATGTGAGCAGAACGCTTTATTATCTTTTTAATGGTATCAGCATCGTAGTACTCCAAAAGCGATTTTATTCCAAAACGAGCACGTAATGGGCTGGTAAGCAAACCACTCCTGGTTGTTGCTCCAATTAAAGTAAAGGGATCGAGCTGTATTTGAATACTTCTTGCACTTGGCCCCTTATCAATAAGAATATCAATTCGGTAATCCTCCATCGCCGAGTACAAATACTCTTCTACTATTGGGCTAAGCCTGTGTATTTCATCAATAAAAAGTACATCTCCCTTCTCCAAATTTGTTAACAATCCTGCTAAGTCCGCTGGTTTATCAAGTACAGGGCCACTGGTAATCTTTAAGCTTACTCCCAGCTCCTGTGCAATAATGTTTGCAAGCGTTGTTTTTCCTAATCCTGGAGGGCCATGAAGCAAAACATGATCTAGGGCTTCTCCCCTCATTTTTGCTGCCTTAACAAATATCTTTAGATTCTCTACTACTTTTTCTTGACCACTGAAATCTTCAAACTCAATGGGCCTAACCTTTCTATCTAATTCTCTATCGGAATCTGTTGCTTTTATTCCTCTCAAAAAATCTTGGTCGCTCATGCTTCTATGTTGCCTATATGTAAGGATTAAATTAAACCAATTTTTTTCGAAATTTCAAGCATTCGCTCAATTGGTTTTACTGCTTTTCTTCTAATCTCTTCATCAAGTTCTACCTCTGGCAATTCGTATTTTAGCGTGTTATAAATCTTCTTTAAGGAAATAAGCTTCATAAATGAACACTCGTTACAACCACATGTGCTATCCTTAGGTGGAGCCGCTATAAACATTTTTTCTGGACATACCTTTTGCATTTGATGTAAAATTCCCCATTCGGTTGCTACAATAAACTTACTGCCAACATCTTTTTGCACATAGCTAAGCAATGCTGAGGTTGACCCAACATAATCGGAAACTAAGAGAACAGGTTTTTGGCATTCGGGATGCGAAATAATTTTGGCCTCTGGATTTTCCTTTTTAAGTTCCAGTATTCTCTCCAACGAAAACTCTTCATGCACGTGGCAAGCACCATTCCATACCACCATATCCTCCCTGTTAGTAATTCGTTTAATATAATTACCTAAATTTCGATCGGGAGCAAATAGTAAGGGGGTATCTTTGGAGAAACTTTCTACAATATGCACTGCATTACTCGAAGTACAACAAACATCCGATAAAGCTTTAATCTCGGCAGTTGTATTTACATAGGTAATTACTGTATGATTGGGATGTTCCTTGACAAACTGCTCAAACTCATCAGGAGGGCATGAATCGGCTAAGCTACATCCTGCATTCAAATCGGGGATTAGCACCTTTTTGTCGGGCGAAAGCATCTTTGCTGTTTCGGCCATAAAGTGTACCCCTGCAAAAAGGATTATGTCCGCAGTAACCTCAGCAGCTTTTTGCGATAATCCCAAGCTATCTCCAATGTAATCGGCAATATCCTGCACATCGTTGGTTTGATAGAAATGCGCAAGAATTACTGCATTCTTCTCCTTCTTCAACCTGTTAATTTCATCAACAAGGTTAATATTTTGGTCGATTGGTAAGTCGATAAAACCCTTTTCGAGGTTTTTCGATGATTTATTAACAGCCATATTATTATAATCTTTTTTCTTTTAATAAATTTTAAAACCTAATGATGATGTTATCCTGTTAATAGCGTTGAAAAGTTAAAACGGTATTGCTTGCAAAATTCGTTATTAAATGTGTGATAACAAACTTTTCACACAACATTAACAAATGCAAACGGTGAAAGCCAAGTCATTCTACACTTTATCAACAAGTGTTGGTATCCCTTTGTTGATAATAAAAAAAAAGATTTCAACAGGCATCCTATCGGTTGAAAATCGGTTTATAATTGGTTACGAAATCTAATGGTTTGCTATTTCATTTTTCGGAATAATTATTAAGGTGAATAGAAGTTCAGATAACCAAAAAAACATTTAAAATTTAAACCACCAAAAAGCTAACAGAATTTTAACATACTGCTAACTTTCTCTAACCATATTCACAGTTGTTTGTGCATAGCAGAGAATTGAGGGCAAGAGATAGAAAGCACATTTGGCCATAAATTACTACATTTGTATAAAATAATAGCATATGCAGCTGTTCCATATCATAGGCCGATACATCCTTTTCATGGGAAAGGTGATAGCAAAACCAGAGAAGTGGAAAATTTTTTATCGCGATACGGTAAAGGAGATTGACAAGCTGGGGATAAACTCCATTGGTATAATTGCCATAATATCATTTTTTATGGGTGCGGTTATCACCATTCAAACAGCATACAATACCGAGAATCCATTGCTGCCAAACTACCTTATTGGGGTTGCCGCCCGCGATAGCATTTTGCTAGAGTTTTCATCAACAATAGTGGCTCTAATTCTGGCTGGCAAGGTGGGCAGCAATATTGCTTCGGAAATTGGCACCATGAGGATAAGCGAGCAAATAGATGCCCTAGAGATAATGGGTGTCAACTCAGCAAGTCATCTTGTGCTGCCCAAAATTGTTGCCGCAATGCTTTTCAATCCTTTTCTCTGCATAATGAGCAATGCGGTGGGAATAATTGGAGGATGGATAGTGGGCAACCTAGCGGGTGTAATCACCACCCAGCAATATGTCGAAGGAATACTTTACGCATTCATCCCATACTACATTGTTTACGGAGTAATCAAAACCATAGTTTTTGCCTTTATCATTACGAGCGTTTCGGCGTTCTACGGGTACTACGTGTCGGGCGGATCTCTTGAAGTGGGGCGTTCTAGCACCAAAGCTGTTGTTTATAGCAGCGTGGTTATTCTATTGTTTAATCTTATTTTAACACAACTATTGCTGTCATGATACGTGTTAAAAATTTATCCAAGTCTTTTTCCGACCAGGTGGTACTCAAGAATATTTCAGCAACCTTTGAGAGTGGTAAAACCAACCTAATCATTGGTCAGAGTGGTTCGGGGAAAACTGTACTTATGAAATCTATAGTAGGGCTGCATGATGTGGACGAAGGCGAAATCTATTATGACGATATTGACTTCAACAACCTAAATTTTCGCGAAAAAAAGGCTTTGCGCCAGCAAGTGGGGATGCTTTTTCAGGGGGCTGCCCTATTCGACTCCGCAACCGTTGAGGAGAACGTGATGTATCCTCTAGATATGTTTACCAATTTTACCGACGAAGAGAAGAGGGATCGCGCTAACTTCTGTCTACATCGGGTCAATATGGACAATACCAATAAGCTTTACCCCGCCGAGCTCAGTGGCGGAATGAAGAAAAGGGTGGCCATCGCCAGGGCCATTGCCCTCAATCCCAAATACCTATTCTGCGACGAGCCCAACTCTGGCCTCGATCCCAAAACCTCAATCCTTATCGATAACCTAATCAAGGAGATAACAGAGGAGTATGGTATTACTACCATTGTAAATACCCATGATATGAACTCGGTGATGGGTATTGGCGACAGCATTGTGTATATATATAAGGGCGAAAAATGGTGGGAGGGATCAAAGGAGGAGATTTTGCGCTCCGACAACAAGGAGCTTAACGATTTTGTGTTCGCCTCCGAGCTTGCCAAGCAAATTCGCTATGGGCACAAGGCTTAACCCAAGCCTAAGCAGTATTTCCACATTTTAAATCTTTGCTATCTTTGCAAATCATTTTATTAATAGAATTGCTATGGATATTGTTGTAAGCGGAATCAGGTCGACCGGGAAACTCCATTTGGGTAACTACTTTGGAGCCCTAAAAAACTTTGTAAAGATGCAGCATGAGAATAAATGCTACTTCTTTATTGCCGATTATCATTCGCTCACAACACATCCCACACCCGAGAACCTTCACGGATCGGTAAAGCAGGTGCTAGCAGAATACCTAGCGTGTGGTCTCGATCCCGAGGTGGCTACCCTATACGTGCAAAGCGATATTCCGGAAATACCCGAGCTTTACCTGCTTCTAAATATGAACGCGTACCTGGGCGAGCTGGAGCGCTGCACATCGTTTAAGGATAAAATTCGCAATCAGGCCAACAACGTGAATGCAGGTCTACTAACCTACCCAACGCTCATGGCCGCCGATATAATTATTCATAAGGCTCATAAGGTGCCCGTGGGTAAGGATCAGGAGCAGCATCTTGAGATGACACGTACATTTGCAAACCGTTTCAATAGGCTGTATAAAGTGGAGTATTTTCCCGAACCCATTGCCTATAACTTTGGCGAGCAGCTAGTAAAAATTCCCGGCCTCGATGGAAGCGGTAAGATGGGTAAGTCGGAGGGCAACGCCATTTATCTTTCCGATGACCCAAAAACCATTCGCAAGAAGGTGATGAAAGCGGTCACCGATAGTGGTCCCACTGTGCCAAACCAACCCAAGCCCGAGCCCATTCAGAATCTGTTCACGCTTATGAGCGTAGTCTCATCACCCGATACCCTGCAGTATTTCATCGAGAAGTACAACAGCTGCGAAATTCGCTATGGCGACATGAAAAAACAGCTTGCCGAGGATATCGTGGCATTCACAGAGCCATTCTACACGCGAATAGAATCAATTTTGGCCGATACCGACTACCTTCGCAAGGTGGCCAAAATGGGAGCAGAGAAGGCTCGCGAAAGCGCAACCCGAACAATTAAGGAGGTTAGGGAGATAATTGGTTTTAAACAGTTTTAGCGTAAAAACCCCTTATCTCAAAATTCTTATTTAGCCTATACTTATTATAATTATGTTAAGTATGGAGTGAGTCAGGTATTGCTCCTAATACCTAATTCCTAATAATTAGCGATAGAATATATTTTGCCATTGAAAACGGAAAATCTCCTCGTTATGTAGAGGAGTTCTTTCGCCATTTAAACAGGTATGATATAGGGTGCGGGTATAAAATGTGAAGATAGTCGTAATCGCTTTTGGAGTATTAATTGCAGTCTTGTAGCTTTACTCCTTAAAGCTGCTTAAATTTGGTACTACTGCAATTTTAGTGGAATGATTTTAGGGTCGGAAGTCCGAAGACCCCCGCCTGAACGATGCAGTCGGGCAGGGAAGTTGGAAGGTTGAAGCATGTTAATTCTGTCTTCTGACTTCTG
>JAVERU010000102.1:0-10657 GCA_034006965.1 Tenuifilaceae bacterium | reverse complement strand
GGCTTAACATTACAGCATTGCTTCTCCTGTTCCTTGAAAGAGCCCGAACAGAGTTCTTGCCGTCTTTATGCCGTGCGGTGTGTAACCGTACATCAGGTTGGCTGTTACCCTCGGTCTCGCGGAGCCGCAGCCTCCTTGATTTTACCGCAGTAAAGGTTATTTACGACCCCTCGATAACGGTTCGCTTGCGCTCAACTCCTCTGTTCATACCATACAGAGCCTCGACATATAAACGCCTGACTTTGCTTTAACCTTGACGCTCAGTACCACACCGTGAACCTGCCTGACGGTAGGCAGGAATGCAGCACCTCAAGGCGGTTTGATAAATCTGCCTGAACAGCCTTTACCGATAGACCAGATATCCTATTCGCTCTTCGGGTAACCCAGCCAGTCGGTTCGCTTGACCTCCGCAGTTACTCGTAAGAATTTTAATGATACCTCCTATCATCTCTCTCAAAGTTCTGTTACCACTTCAAAGAACTTTTTATATCTTCGTATCCTGTGGTAACGCAGGACACACCACCGAAGCGATAACATCACCTATACGCAAGCAGGGGTTTCGTGCTTCGTAGGACAGGAAAGTGGTAAATTTAAAGTTCAGTTCTTCGTAGGAAGTTCAGTAGTTAAAATTCCCTGCCTGCGTATAGCTGAGAACCGTTATGCCTCATTGTAGGACGACCGTAACCGAACAAAATTTCGTAACTTGCGAAACAAATTATATATCAAAAACGAATGGACGAATTAATACAAAATATAAAGAACTTAGCTGAAGTTTATTCTGCCAACTTGAAAGGGAAAATTGAAGCCAGAACTGAAAAAATGAAGGCTGACGACAACTCTCATTATCTTATTTATCGTGTTTTGGGTATTTCCTTACAAGAAGGTCAACTTATCGACCAATATCAAAACACAGGACGATTTCTTTATAAGTATGCAGGTTCATTTCTTGAAGAGGCAGCAACTTTATGTTTGAATTTCAAATTTCCCGAGGGCATAAAGACCAAAATTGAAAATACGATTGGACAGCGTCCAAAAACTTTTGAAATTGATTTTCTAAATGGAAATGATGCTATTGAAGTAAAATGGAGAGATGCAACAACGGACGGAGACCATATTACAAAAGAACATACAAGAGTTAAAGTAATCAGAGAACACGGTTACAAACCAATAAGGATAATGTTCTATTATCCTCAACGAGACCAAGCAATTAGAATTCAAGAAACTTTGAAAACACTTTATGCAGGTGTGGAAGGAGAATATTATGGTGGTGATGAAGCTTGGGAATACTTAAAAGCTTATTCAGGAGTTGACCTAAAAGCTATTTTGACACAGATTGCTAACGAAAGGACACCCGAATTGAAAATCACGAACACCATTGAAAAATTTAAAAAATCGTGAGTAAAATGGAAACTAATAAAATCTATCACGGAAATTGTGTTGAAAGACTCAAAGAAATTGAAGCCAACAAAGTTGACTTGATTTACTTTGACCCACCTTTTTTTACACAACGTAAACATAGTCTTACGAACAAAGACAATTCTAAAACTTACGAATTTGACGACAAATACAATTCTATTCAAGAGTATTTAGAACTAGTTGAAAATGTTTTACTAGAATCAAAAAGAATATTGAAGAACACAGGAAGTGTATTTCTTCATTGCGACAAAACGGCATCGCACAATATTAGAGTTGTGATGGACAAGGTTTTAGGACGTGAGAACTTCCAAAGTGAAATTATTTGGTCATACAAAAGATGGTCTAATGCAAAAAAAGGATTGTTAAATGCTCACCAAGTAATTTTCTTTTACTCTAAAACACAAGATTTTAAATTCAATACGCTTTATACTGATTATTCAGCAACAACAAATCTTGACCAAATTTTACAAGACCGAGAGCGTGATGAAAACGGAAAATCTGTTTATAAAAAAGATGAAAACGGAAATGTGATTTTAGGCAAGGAGAAAAAAGGTGTTCCTCTTTCTGACGTTTGGGAAATTCCATATTTAAACCCAAAAGCAAAAGAAAGAACGGGCTACCCAACTCAAAAACCAGTTTTATTACTCAATCAAATTTTAAACATCGTTACAGACGAAGGCGATTTGGTTGTCGACCCATTTTGTGGAAGCGGAACAACTTGTGTTTCTGCAAAATCTTTGAAAAGACAATTTATCGGAATTGACATATCACAAGATGCTGTTGAACTTGCAAATTCTCGATTAGAAGAAATGGTAATTTCAGAATCCAATCTTTTAAACAAAGGAACAAACGAGTATCAAGAGAAAACAGAAAAAGAACTAGCTATTTTACAAAACATCAATGCTTTTCCTGTTCAGAGAAATAGTGGAATTGACGGATTTTTAAAAGACCATTTTGAAGGTATGCCAGTTCCAGTAAAAATTCAAGGAGAATATGAAACAATAGAAGATGCAATTGAGAAACTAGAAATGGCATCTTATGGCAAAGACTATAAAATGAAAATCTTAATCCAAACAAGAGAAACAGGAATAAGCAGACTTTTTGGTTTTGAATCTGACGTAACAATAGTAAAATCACTTGAATTACAGACGAAAGACCTGATGAAAAAGAACAACGAAGGCATAACACGGGTTTTGCAAAATGGCGGGTTAAGTGCTTCTAAGACAGTTTAGTGCTAGATTTTAGCTTTGTGCTTCTAATGAACATTTGTGCTGAAAATCCGCCACTTCGCAAAGCCCGAAACCGTTACCGCCAATGCAAAAAAAAACAATCCCAAATCAACATAACAGTATAAATTTAAAAGTGTTTTTTATGCTATTATGAACAAATATTTTAAAATTGTGTTACAACATATATTGTTTATACATGTATATGCAAAGACTCAAAATTAAATTTCAAAGAAAAACCTGTTGTTAATTTTACAGCCAAAAAAATATGAAGACGTTATGGAAAAAATTAAGATAGAAATGTTTTATACACTTACATGCCCCAATTGCAAAACCTTAAAGCAAATGCTAAAAGATGTTTTGCCTGATTTTGGCGATAAGTTTGAAATGAAAACCACGTTGGCAAACGGGCCAATGGGCATGGTAAAATCAATGAAATTAGGAATCCATGTGGTACCTACGTTGCTGATAAATAATGAAATCGTTTTTAAAAGTGTGCCTACAAAACAAGAATTAATCAATAAACTCAATACATATTAATCAATTAAAATTTAAAACAATGGAAAAAACGAAAAAACTCAGATGCCCGCTTGGTATTCCGGGCGGAATTATTGCAGCCTTAATAGGTTTAGTCGGAATCGTGTGGAATATTGTAAACTTCGACACGTTTAACCTGATCATATCTATTGCCTTGCTTTTATTAGCATTGCCGTTTGTGCGTGTTACAATGATGGTGCATTTGGCCAACGACCGCTTAGATGCAATCGAAGAACAATTAAAATCAAACATATAAAAATATGCTAAGCACATGACAAAAAACTAAAAATTCCTATATCGTCCTGAAATAAAGCGTTTAGCAACGACGAAGCGATGTAGGCTAGTTTATATTTGAATAAACTTTTAGCCATTTTTCCATGCTTTTAATCGGAATTGGCTTAATCTAGGTGTGCAAATATAACCCAACCAAATACGCCCAGGTAAAAGCAACAATTACCAGTGCGAAGAGTTTTTCGATTCTTTCAATATCCGTCAAGTGGGTATCTTCCACATTAAAGCCGCTTGTTTTCAGCGCCCTAAAAGCCGTTTCGATCTGCCACCGTTCCTTGTAAACCTCAAGGGCCTCTTCAGGTTTATTGAACGAGGCAATAACCTGCAGCTCTGGCTTTCCCTCCTTGTTCTTACCCTTTGAGGCTGAGAGGTAGCAGAGCTGGTTGTTCAGGTACAGGATCCGGCGGTTCACCCGACAGCCATTTAACGGCAAGTCGGCAAACAACCAGTTTGCCTTGACCAGCTTGCCGTTGTGTGGTTGCAGCACCCAGAAGTTCTCGCGAATGCGAATGTGGTAACGGATGTTGTTGCCGTTTAGGTACTTAATCCATTTTTCGCCTACAAACTCCCGGTCAGCCGTTAGGCAGTCCAGCGCTTGGATACCAAAAAGTCGAATGAACCGCTCGAGCAGCTCCACTCGCTCTGCGGTGTTGGAGTTGCCAAACTTAGGTAGCATACTGAACATCAAAGGGAATGCAACCCCGTGGTAAACAACGGCAAGGATCAGCACGTCGATATTCTGCTGTCCAAACTTCCAGTTCGTCCTGTCCATGGCCAAACGGAAAGGCGGCTTATGTGGTAACAGTCTGAATATCAATCTTTCTATCACATCCGTATCGAGTATGTAGCTGGCCATAAACCGCTGTATTCTCCGAAGGGAGGAGCTTGTGCTGGCGTTGCTATCAAAAGCGGTTGCTAGCTTCTCAAATCCAACTGTTTGAACTTTACAAAGCGCGCTAATAATTAAAACAAAGAACTTTACTTGGGCCAGATTCCAACCTGACTGTTCATGAAAAATGGAAATAAATTCACTACTTTTATCCTCAACTCTGAGTATCATACTTCTTACAATTAGGGTGTGCTAATTCGTTGTAAGATACTTATATTCAGGGTTTTATCCAAATATTTTTGTGGTTATTTTACTGATTTTCAGATATTTATATTTTTGTCATGTACTAAAATTAATGCTATGTAATTATTCCAACATCAATTTGGGTGTCGCATTATCGAAGACAGGAGACTTTAAGTGCTAAACTCTAGTCACTCTATGAACTCTAGTCACTTTCTCACTCTCACTCTCTCCCACATATCCCAACAAACGGGCAGGTGCGGCACTTGTCGATATCGGTGGTTTGGGTAAATGGTACCTGCGGGTCGAAAATCTCAGTAACTAGCCTGACCAAACCCTCGTTAAACTCTTCCTTATATCCTCTGAAATCCTCTACGGGGTGGGGTTTCCTGTTAATTGATTGAATGATATCGAAATCATCAACAGCTTTGGCAGCCTTAACAAACCAAAGCGCAGGCTTAATGGCGCTATCCGGATAAAGTTCGGTTAGCGCAAGGCTGTAGCAAAAGGTTTGAAAAATCTCCTTGCACTTATCCACCTTGTCGGGGTTAAAGAGGTCAGCTATCGTTTCAAACTTGCCCTTGTTGGTGTGCCTTCCCGTTTTGTAGTCGATGGACCAAACTGTGCTGTTGTTCTGTTCTATCCGATCTATATACCCGCCAAGCCTTACCTGGCTTGCCGTGGAACGGTTAGGTAGGTTTAGGTTGATATACACCTCCTGCTCATGGCTTACCAGCATGAATGGAGCTCGTTGGGTGTCGAGGTGTAACATCTTTTGGATGGTGTACAGCATAGCGTTGCGCGCAAGCAAGTTCCTTCCCGATAGGCCATCGGCCTTGGTGTTAATATCCTTGAGAAAGATTTCGCTGAAAACCATATCGAGCGTGTCCTCAATATGTTGCTTTTTGCTTATTAAGGCTTCCATCATTTCAGGAGTAACCAACTTCCCCGTAAACTCTTTGTAAAGCTCCTCCATGGTGTTGTGAATAATCCTTCCAAACTCGAGAGCACCAACCTCCTCGGTTACCTCATCCTCCTCGTCGATACCCACCACGTAGCGAAAGTAGAAGCGAAGCGGGCAAGTAATATAGCTGGTTAATCCGCTAGGCGACAGGGTAATGCCCTTGCCTTTTCGGTTTAGGTTATTAGTCAGGGTATTTAGCACCGCATCGGTTTTCTCTATGGATATGGGTAGTGACGGGGTAAGCGATAGGTTGTACCCAACGGGTATAGTTTCAATTTCACCCACCATTTGCTCCAGCTCCAGCTGAAGCCCAAACCGACTTTTCTCTCCGCTCGATAATCCTTCGGCTCGGCTGCTATAAACTAGGTAAACATTCTTGGCTCTGTTGAGTAAACGGTAAAAGTAGTAGGCATACACCGCATCGTGATGCTTGTAATCGGGAAGCCCAAATCCGACCCGCAGCGAGGGCGTGATGAACGATACGGGATGATTACGACCCGGTAGCACATCGTCGTTAAACGAGAGGATGATGATGCTCTCGAAGTCCAACGCTCGTGTCTCCAAAAACCCCATGATTTGTAACCCCGACAGCGGTTCGCCGCTGAATGAAACCCGCTCTTGGGTAAATACCTTGCGAAGCAGCTGCAGAAATACCCGGTGCGAAACATCTATGTTAACCTCTGCTAGCACCCCCCCCATGCGCGTTAAGCTTTTGTGCAGCGAGAAAAGGAACTCCAGGTCGATACGCAGTTGCTGATTATCCTCATCCCTTGCCTTAGCTGCAAAAGTTTTGGCTACTGCATGGCACGTGTCGAGCAGGTAGCTTGCAATCGATTTGTCCTCATGCTGTAGGGTGAAAATTTGCTTAAGCAGCTCCGATTGTTTCAGCTCTTCGTCCCTAGGGTAGATGCGGTTGCTTCGCTTGATGTTCGAAACGATTTCGATAGATTTCTGGGGTTCACAAAGCCTAATGTACGGATGATTGAGTACCGCCTGTACATCGCGATGGTAGTACCTTACTACGCCCTCGCTGCTCTGCTGGGCGTTAATCTGTAATCTCACCAAAAACTCGGCAAGGCTATAGGCAGGTGTTTCTCTAATGGGATAACCCATGGTGATGTTGAGCGAGTCGACATCAGGAGGGATTGCTTGTAGCGCTGGTAGCAGTATGTTTTCCTTCGGAAAAACTATGGCCGATGATATATCGAGCTTGGCTCCTGATTGGACCATTTGGTTGAGAATTCGGGGAATCAGCTTGGTTTGCGCCACGGTTGACGGTGCGGCAATCATTTTAATGTTCTTGTCCGAATGTTTATCCCTTTCAAACACATTTCGAGGAAGTGCGTTGGGAAACTGAGTTAGGTTTTTACGGATAAACAGACCCGCCTCGTGTTGTGGATTATCAACAAACACGGGGTCGTAATCCCAGTAGAAAAGCGCATCGCCATCGCGCTTGCAGCGGTGCAGCAGGGCCTTCTCGCATTCGTTCAGGGCATTAAATCCTATAAAGGCTATGGGCTTGGGCAGGTTGGGTGAACTGCTCGGGCTGGCTAGTATTTCTGCTGCTTTCCGATAAATCATCCCCTCGTAGGCTACACCCTCGGCTTTTAGCTCATCTTGAAATATTTGGTATATGTCCATAAGTAATCCCCAGATGCTTAGGTAATTCTCGCGAAGCTCCGATACCTGTCCATTTTTCATTACGCCTAAGTAGTTCTGTAATGCCTGGGTTTGCTCTGGGGTAAGGCCCCCAAACTGTTCCTCAATATCCTTTATATCCTTTATATTGCTAAATAGCTGCTTTGGCTCTACTAGGTATTTGTCTATCTGATCAAAATCGGAAAGCATCACCTCTCCCCAGAAGTAAAAGTTTTCGAAAGGCTGGCTTTTACCCTTCACCCTACTGTAGATTGTGTATAGCTTGGTAACAAGCTTAATTGGGTCGTCCAGCGTAAGACCTGCAACATCTTGCATCACCTCGTTAATGGTAACTATCGCTGGAGACCAAATGGGTTTATCAATTAGCTTGGTGAGGTGAGTGTTGAAGAAAAGACCAGCTCTACGGCTAGGAAATACAAGGGTTGTTTCCGAAATGCCTTCGCCGTATCGAGAAGCTAAATCCTGAGCAACAAGGTTAAGAAAGGGTGTCATTTACTGCCAGCTTTTTGTGTTACGAATACTTTTATTACAAAGATAAAATGATTTTCTTAGTAATCATTGTGGCTTTCATAGTGCTAATAGGTGTTCGGTATTGAGCGGAGGAGTTACGAATACGTATGGTGTGTAATCCCAATGATATGATTAATTGCTTGATGCCTAGAGGGGTATGATTTATGGTATGGTAGTTAAAAATTGAGGAAAACCTAAGTAATATGTTACGAAATTATCTTCTTACTGCGATTCGCATACTGAAAAAGAATTTACTTTTTTCGTTTATAAACATTCTAGGGCTGGCCATTGGTTTAGCTGTACCAATAATTACTTATCTCTGGGTGTACGATGAGCTGAACTTCGATGAGTTTCATAAAGATGCCCATAGAATTTTTAGTCCCTATGTTTGTTATTTTATTTTATGAACCCGCCGCCGTAGGTGGCGCATAACGATTGATTTCATATAATTTTAGCGCCCCTGCCTATCGCAGGTAGACTCTACGAGGGCACCTTCAAATTTAAAAATGCAGCACTTAAACAGATTAAGTATGAGTAAACAGGTGAACTTTTTGATCGATTAATTGGTTGAATGATTGAATGATTGAGTGATTGAGTGATTGAGTGATTGAGTGATTGAGTGATTGAGTGATTGAGTGATTGAATGATTGAGTGATTGAATGGTTGAATGATTGAGTGATTGAATGGTTGAGTGATTGAGTGATTGAATGGTTGAATGGTTGAATGATTGAGTGATTGAGTGATTGAATGATTGAATGGTTGAATGGTTGAGAGGTAGTTTGGTTGGATTATCTGCTGAGTTTTTAAGTAAGCATAGTCTGAAAGCTCGCCCTGAGCAGTTCGATAGGTGATATGCTGAGCTTGCCGAAGCACTCACTGACCCCTTGACGAAGGGTCGAAGTTCTAAACCCTAAACCCTAAACCCTAAACCCTAAACCCTAAACCCTAAACTCTAAACTCTAACCCCTAAATTACCCATTCCAGAGTTTCCCCTGCCAGGTATCTTTTTCGGCTAAGAGATTTTCGAATTTCTGAAGTAGCTGGTCGGAGCGGTACTTACCCCAGTTGGGGGCAATAAGGGTTTTGGGCGATGCCTCGCCAGTGAAGCGTTCAACCACAACAGAGGGGTTAAGCCGTTCAATAATCTCTACCATCAACAATAGGTACTCATCCAGGGTGAAAAAGTTGAATGAATCAGGATGCTTTTCGTACTCAATTGCAAAGGCGGTGCCCGTAACGATTTGCAGCTGATGAAACTTAATGGTGGTCAAGGGTAACTCATTGATCATTTTGGTTTGATTCGTTAGGTCATCCCTGCTTTCGCCAGGTAAGCCAACTATAAAGTGCGCCCCAACATTTAGTCCACGTTTTGCCGTTTCTTCTATGGCCCAAGCCGATTTTTCGAATGTGTGACCTCTGTTTATGCGTTCCAATGTTCTATTGTAGCACGATTCTACGCCATACTCAACCGAAACGTAATACTCCTTTGCAAGTTCCGCAAGGTAATCGAGCTTCTCCTCATCTACGCAATCGGGTCGTGTGCCTATAACCAAACCGTTTACCTTTGGATGCGATAGGGCCTCGCCATAAAGTTCTTTGAGTTTATCCAGGGGTGCGTATGTGTTGGAGAAAGCCTGGAAGTAAGCCAGAAACTTCTCGACTCGTCGGTAGCGGAAGCTATGAAACTCTATCCCCTCGTTTAGCTGTTGGGTAATAGGCTTGGCAGGCGTGCAGTAGCTAGGGTTAAACGAGTTGTTATTGCAGTAGGAGCAACCACCAGTGCCTATGGTTCCATCTCGATTAGGGCAGGTAAATCCAGCATCAAGTGTCAGCTTTTGAGCTCGTCCTCCAAATTTACGTTTTATATAGCCAGCGTAGCTGTTAAAACGCCTTAGGTCGCCCCAGTGGTACATATCAAATTTTTGTGCAAAGGTAGATATAAAAATTTGCTTGCAAAGTTAGGTTGTGTTCGTATTCTAGGGTAATTCTGCTAGACACTCTAATCGAATGGCATTAATTTTCTCCTAAAATCAAAAAAAAATTATAGACTTAGTATTGGAAGTGTTATATTTAAAGTTCATTTCAATTTACTTTATGAGCCATAATAGAAATCCTCATAATATAAATAGGTACTTGGGAATATCCAAGCTACTGCTTGCCTTGGGGGTATTACTGATGTTCGAATCATGCTCCGATACGGCCGTGAAAAAACATTTTGGCGAGGGTTACATCGAATATGCCATTGAGTACGATGATTCCACTATTGCACCTAAATTTAATCCCAGCATGAGGCCTAGCAAGATGGTGATTAAGTTTAAGGAAAACAATACAATCAACAAGATTGAGGGATTGTCGGGGGCGTTCTCCTTCGCCTTTATACAAAACAAGCAGCAAGAGAAGGCGTACATGCTTATTAAGCTTCTCAACAAAAAGTTATATTACCAAGAGCCTCTGGTGGATAGCTCGTACCCATTTGCCTATCATGATATGCCAAGGTTTTGTATCGAAAAAACTGATAGGGTAGAGGAAGTGCTGGGTTATCAATGTAATGTGGCCTTAGCAACGTTTGACGACACGCTCCATAAGCCATTCTTTATATACTATACTGATGAAATTGACATTGCCAATCCGAATGCATACACTCCGTTTGAAGTGATTGAGGGAGTAATGCTCAAGTTTACCTCCCTTATGTTTGGGCAGAAAATGAATATCGTGGCATCCTCAGTGAAAAAGGCTAATATTTCGGATAATGAGTTTGCTATTCCTATTGAATACGAAGAGGTAGGTTTAGAAGTAGTGAAGGATGTGGTTGAATTACTTCGGTAGTTACACGGCAGGGCAACCGCATTTAAAAACTAAGTAGTTTCTCCCTATATTTGCAATCAAGAGCAGCACTCAAGCGTTTATTGTTCTTACTCCTTTTGGGCGTTTTGTCATTGAGCAGCAAGGTCATGGCTGTCTTAAGGATGATGTTGAAATTTTCAG
>JAVERU010000101.1:0-10754 GCA_034006965.1 Tenuifilaceae bacterium | reverse complement strand
GCCATACTTCTGCTCAACCACCACGGGCACAAGGCTCTCGAACGATTCCCAACGGTGTGCCTCCTCCTCGCTATGCGCCTCATTACCAGAGAGCATATATATAGCTCTTTGAATTGTATCCAGCGTTGTGATGTGCCGAGGATAGAACGGAAGGCTAGTCTGCTGGGTTAGTGCCATATTGCCCATATAGTCCCTATCCATAATAACCAAATCGAGGCTACCAACCCCATCAACCTTATTGTTGTAAATAATTGCTGAATCATTAATAAGAATACCCAGCTGAACTAGCTGCTCTTGCGATAGATACTGCCAATTGGCCGAATAATCTACCTCTGGATTACCCTCCTTTTTTGTTGAATGGCATGCGGTAAGGGCGAATAATAGTAAAGCTATAGCAAAGGGGGGTATTCTCATCATTCTAATTTTTCTTAAATAGTAAAGCCTATACCAATAGCATATTTCTACGTAAAGAGTTTAGCACATTATCCTCAATGCGCCTTTCAATATCATCGGTGGAAACCCTCTCGAACTTCTCACCAATAATATGCTCGTATAGCTCAATGTATCGCTCGCTTATGCCGTTCACAATCTCATCGGTCATTTCGGGTACTTGCTGGCCAGGATTGCCCATAAATCCATTCTCCATCAGCCACTCACGCACAAATTCTTTAGATAGCTGGCGCTGGGGTTCACCCTTATCGAAACGCTCCTGATAGCCATCGAGGTAAAAGTAACGCGATGAGTCAGGTGTATGCACCTCATCGATTAGGTATATCTGGCCATCCTTCTTGCCAAACTCGTACTTAGTATCAACAAGGATAAGCCCACGCTCGCTGGCCATTTTTTGGCCATGCTCAAATAGCTTCAGGGTATACTCCTCGAGCTTAATGTAATCCTCCTCCGATACCAAACCCTGCGCAAGAATTTCCTCGCGTGAGATGTTCTCGTCATGGGCACCCTGCTCGGCCTTGGTTGTTGGGGTAATTATTGGCGTGGGAAACGCTTGGTGCTCGCGCATTCCATCGGGAATTTGCACACCGCAAATCTGGCGAGCACCCTTTTTGTACTCACGCCATGAGCTACCGGTAAGGTAACCACGGATGATCATCTCCACAGGAAAAGGTTCACACTTGTGGCCAATGGTGACCATTGGATCGGGGGTGTCAATCTTCCAGTTGGGCACAATGTGGCTGGTTGCGTCCAAAAACCTTGATGCAATTTGGTTAAGCACCTGCCCTTTGTAGGGTATGCCCTTGGGAAGCACCACATCAAAAGCCGATATTCTATCGGAAACAACCATAACCAGCACATCGGTAGCCAATGTGTAAACATCACGAACCTTGCCATGGTATACGTTGGTTTGCTCAGGAAACGTGAAGCTCGAATTAACAACTGCCTTGTTCATAGCTATTTACTTGTTTTGAGTACTATTTTCTTCGGTTTTCTTGGTGAGCTTATCAAAAGCGTGCACAATGTACTTTACCAGCTTATGACGAATGATATCCCTTGAATCGAAATGCACAATCGCAAGTCCTGGTATGTCTTGAAGCAATTTAAGGGTAGGAACCAAGCCCGAGTCCTCCTTGCGGGGCAAGTCAATTTGGGTAATATCCCCAGTAACTATAAACTTTGCATTATTGCCCATTCGAGTAAGAAACATCTTCATCTGATTGATGCTGGTATTCTGCGCCTCATCGAGAATAACAAAGGCATTATCGAGGGTGCGGCCACGCATATATGCCAATGGGGCTATCTGTACCGTGCCCTCCTCCATATAGTCGTTAAGCTTACGGGCAGGTATCATATCGTTAAGCGCATCGTACAGGGGTTGTAGGTACGGATCGAGCTTCTCCTTCAAGTCGCCAGGCAAAAAGCCCAAGCGCTCACCAGCCTCCACAGCGGGGCGGGTTAGAATTATGCGCTTAACCTCCTTATTCTTCAATGCTCTAACTGCCAGGGCAATGGCGGTGTACGTTTTTCCCGATCCAGCGGGGCCAATGGCAAAAAGCAAATCGTTATCACGATACCTATCGACCAGCATACGCTGATTAATTGTGCGCGCTTTTATTATTCTACCATTATTACCATATACCAATGCATCGCCGTAGTCCTCCTCAGCTTGGGAGATGGAGGCGTCGGTTTCGTTCAGAAAGTCCTTAACAATATCCTCGCTTATTCGATTATACCGACGAGAGAAGTCAATTATTTTGTTGATTTTATCCTCAAGTATTTGAATTTCCCTCTCCTCTCCCAGCACCTTCAGCTCATCGCCGCGAGCAATTATTTTGAGCTTAGGAAAATGGGATGTTATGAGATTAAAATTTGAGTTATTCACTCCGAAAAGGGCAAGAGGGTCTATTCCTTCGATTAGGATAAGTCGTTCGTTCATCAAGCGATGCTCCAAATAATTACATTAATTAATGTTGACAAAAGTAGTAAATTTCTCACAGTTTAGGCTTGCCATTTTAGGACTAAGATACGGCATAGATACATATTCTTCGGAATATACCTTTACCATATATTCTTATCGGCTTGCTAATTACTGCTACAGATGCCTAAATGTCATTCACTGTGAATTTTCCATTTTGCTCAACTCCAAAAAAGGTATTTTGAACTTTAGAAATCGATAAACATAAAATGTCCTTTATCATTAGCTAAACTAATTATATCTTTAAATAATAATAGGATACTCAATGGGTTGCCTAAAATAATCACAATTAGCTATATAGTAGGTCGTTATGTATGATTTCGAGAAAACAAAAGATTTATCATTAGCTCAATAGGCTATATGTCGAAATAGATATAACATTGAGTATTTCATAAGTAATATTTAACCAACAAGCAAAAAACTGTTTATGATGAAAAGAAAAACTTTATTGTTACTTCTACTATCAACAATATGTATAGCGACTACTGCTGTTGGGCAAGTAACTGAGCCTGAAGCTACACTTAAAGTACAATCAACAGATACTATACCGGGTTGGAAAACGGGTGGTGTAGTTGGCTTTAATGTTGCTCAATCTGCACTTATTAATTGGGCCGCTGGTGGTGAAAATTCATTTGCAGTGAATGGTATCTTTAGCGTTTTTGCCAACTACAAGCAGGGTAAAACCAATTGGGACAACTCGTTAGATGTAGGCTATGGGCTGTTGAATCAAGGGGAAGGCTCCGATTACAAAAAAACTGATGACAAAATAGACCTTCTTTCGAAATTTGGTCGCGAGGCGTACAAAAATCTTTACTTTGCTGGGCTATTCAACTTCAAATCGCAAATGACAGCTGGTTACAACTACAGGGCCGATGGTACAAAGAATAGAATTTCTGATGCCTTTGCGCCGGCATATATCATTGCAGCTATCGGTATGGACTACAAACCATCGAGCTACCTAAGTATCTTTGCAGCCCCAGCTACAGGCAAAACTACCTTTGTCATTGACGACGAGCTATCGAATGCTGGTGCGTTTGGTGTAGATCCTGGTGAGAATAGTTTTAGTGAGTTTGGTGGTTACATGCGTTTCATCTTTACGAAAAATGATTTTGAGAGTGAATTCTTAAAAAATGTGTCCATCACCTCAAAGCTTGACCTATTCTCGAACTACCTAGAAAACCCACAGAATATTGTGGTAAACTGGGAAAACCTTATCGCCCTTAGAATCAATAAATTTCTAACGGTAAATATTAACACCCACCTGATTTATGATGATAAGATAAAAATTGCCAAGGAGGTTGATGGTGTTGAGGAGTCGTACCCTCGGGTTCAGTTTAAAGAGATTTTTGGCTTGGGCATATCGTTCAAGTTTTAGCAAGTGATTGTATCAATGAAAAAATCCAGCGCCTGACGCTGGATTTTTTCATTGCTCAGGTTCAAAAACCTTAGAACTTATACTCGTTCTCCTCAATTATCTTATCGGCTATTGCACGACGAGCCTTCATAACGTTTACACCCTCTACTCGGGTTAACGTTTTTATGGCTTTTACAAGTTTTTCAGCCTCTTCGGCATCGTCAATACTTGAGTAAATGGCATCCTTTGCATTCTTACGTAGCAAACTTGCTGTATCGTAAACAAAAACATCGAGCATATTACGGTAAATCTCATTTGCTCCCTGAATACCGTCTAGCTTTTCAATCCTTAGGGCCATCGATTCTACCTCGTATAGCTCCATAATCATATTCGCCAGGTTATTCACCACCTCTTGCTCCTGCATATACTTCTTGCCAAGTGCCTGAGTGGAACTTTGAATGGTGAGCATTATGGCCTTTTTGAAGTTCTGCATATACCTCCGCTTCTGCTCAAAGTAACTTTCTCCAGCCTTTGCGCCATCGGTAATAGCATCAAGATTACTGTGGAGTTCTTCAGCCAATTCAAATAGGTTGTACTCCCCCTTCATGGCACGCTTGGTAGCCGCTTCAACTACTAGCAGGCGGTTAATCTCATTGGTTCCCTCAAAAATTCGGTTGATACGTGAGTCGCGGTATCCGCGTTCAATATTCATCTCGGCAGAATAACCCATACCTCCATGAATTTGAACTCCTTCGTCAACGATATAATCAAGCATTTCCGAACCCCAAACCTTGAGAATGGCATCCTCTACTGCATAATGGCTAATACCATCGATGGCAGCGCGGCCTTGGTCGCATCCTTCGGATTTGTACCTGTTGATCAAAATTTCAACATCCTTGCTAACCCTATAAATGGCCGATTCGTGAGCAAAGGTTTTTATGGCCATTTGAGCTAACTTGTGCTTAATAGCGCCAAAGCTAGAGATAAGCGCATTGAACTGCTTACGCTCGTTGGCGTAGCGAACAGCATCGGTGATGGTTTGCTTGGCTGCGCCAATCACGTTGGCACCCAACTTCATACGACCCATATGCAGAATGCTAAGGGCAATACGGAAACCCTCGCCGCGGGCACCAATCATATTCTCAACTGGTACCTTAACATCATTGTAATATATTTGAGTGGTTGACGAACCCTTAATTCCCATTTTATGCTCATCGGGGCCAATAACCACGCCCGGCCAATTGCTCTCAACTATGAATGCGCTAAGAATGCGGTCATTGTCTATCTTTGCAAAAACAACCTGCGTATCGGCAAAACCACCGTTGGTGATCCACATTTTTTGGCCGTTAAGGATGTAGTGCTTTCCATCCTCGCTAAGGGTCGCAGTTGTTTTCCCTGAGTTGGCATCGCTACCAGCACCGGGCTCAGTTAAGCAGTACGCACCAATGAGCTCGCCTGTGGCTAATCTGGACACATAGTTCTGGCGCTGCTCCTCGTTTCCGTAGTACATAATGGGCATAGTACCAATACCACAGTGGCACATATAAGCAACCGAGAAAGAGTAACCTGCTCCAGTTGTTTCGGCAACAAGCATTTGTGTCACAAAATCTTGTCCAAACCCATTGTATTCCTCAGGTACTGCAATACCCAACATACCCAGCTCACCCGCTTTATGCAGGATGCTCTTCATTAGGTCACGATTGCCCTGATCTATCTTATCAAGATTTGGAAAAACCTCGGCCTCCATAAAATCGCGACAGGTTTGCGCAATCATGCGTTGCTCCTCATTAAACTCCTCAGGGATAAATATATCCTTGGCATCAATATCTTTTACAAGAAATTCGCCGCTTTTCAGATTAACAGTTTCCATGTTTATTTGGTTATAGTTAGCTATATTGAAAATTAAGTTACAGGCCTAACGATATAGCAATTAGCTCAGCAATATCGTAGTTTTTGACCTCCTCCTCCTTATTCTTGTACTTGATGCCATCGGTCATCATGGTCATACAGAAGGGGCATGATGTGGCAATAATCTGGGGCTCGGTTTTTAGCGCATTCTCGGTGCGCTCAATAAACACCTCCTTATCGCCCTTCTCGGCCTCCTTAAACATTTGGCCACCGCCAGCACCACAGCAAAGCGCAAAGCTCTTATTTCTATCCATCTCAATTAGGTTAGTAGTAAGCGCCTTGAGGATACGACGAGGTTCATCGTAAATGCCGTTGGCACGCCCAAGGTAGCAAGGGTCATGAAAGGTAATGCGGTCGTTGGCAAACTTGCTGATATCGAGCTTTAGCGTGCCGTTGTCGATTAGCTTATCAAGAAACTCAACGTAGCTAATCACCTCGTAGTTACCACCCAGGTCGGGGTATTCATTCTTAAAGATATTGTAGCAGTGCGGGCAAATGGCGATAATTTTCTTCACCTCATACATCTTAAAAATTTCGATGTTTTGCATGGCCTGCATTTGGTAAAGCATCTCGTTACCTGCTCGGCGAGCAGGATCGCCTGTACAGCTCTCCTCCTTACCTAGCACAGCGTAGCTAATGTTTAGGTGGGTAAGAATTTTGGCAAAAGCTCGGGCTACCTTTTTGTACCTATCGTCGTATGCACCAGCGCAACCAACCCAAAAGAGGTACTCTGGCTTTTCGCCCTTGGCAAAAACCTCGGCCATTACAGGTACTTCAATTTTTACTATCTCCATATATCGTTTTAATATTTGTTAAGTCATTGCGAGCGTACTTTGCGAAACAATCTAAGCAGTTATTAAAAAAAGATTGCTTCATCTCATCAAGAAAAAATGATGAGATGAAGCAATGACGGTTATACCTTATTCATCTCCAGATCATCTGCCCAAACCAGCCTATCGTCGGGCGAGTACTGCCATGGGGCACCATTGTTC
This sequence comes from Tenuifilaceae bacterium, assembly GCA_034006965.1. Taxonomy (GTDB): domain Bacteria; phylum Bacteroidota; class Bacteroidia; order Bacteroidales; family Tenuifilaceae; genus Perlabentimonas. Next base: position 4,072 of record JAVERU010000101.1, on the reverse strand, counting down.
TCGATATTGCTAAACATTGCTTTTAGCTCACCGGGCGCAGAGCCTTCCTCCATCACTAGGTATCGGCGCATATCCACAATAAGCTTAGGATGATCGATATTTATTGGACACTCCTGTGCACAAGCGTTACAGGTTGTACAAGCCCATAGCTCCTCTTCGCTAATGTAATCGCGAACAAGCGATTTTCCATCGCTGTACTCCTTACCCTGCTTTAGCAATCCATCGCGCTTCTCCTTCATCCTTGCCCTTAAATCCATCATCACCTTACGGGGCGATAGCTTTTTACCTGTAATATTGGCCGGGCAAACCTCGGTACACCTACCGCACTCTGTACAGGCCAACGCATCGAGGTAGTTTTTCCATGAGGCATCCTCGGCATCGAGCACACCAAAACGCTCCACTGGAGCATCAGCGGGTGCGGCAGCAAAGGCTGTTTCGGGATTCATCATGAGCTTCACCTCACGGGTAACGCTATCCATAGTGGGCAGCTTGCCCAGCGGCTCAAGGCGCGATAGGAAAACGTTGGGCACCGACATGAACACATGGAAGTGCTTGGAGTAAGGTAGAATATTGGCGAATACAAAGATTAGCAGGATGTGCGACCACCAGAATATTTCATGGAAAAGGTGCATTGACTCAACGCTAAGGCTACCAAATGCTAATGCAATATACTCGCTCACTGGGAATACGCCATGGATATGGGCCTTAACTGCTGTTCCATGGGCAACGTAAGCGGCATTCATACCCAGCAGCGAAACCATTAGTAAAAAGATGATGGTAAGCGCAACGTTGGCATCGATGTGCGAGATGTGCTTCATCTCAATCCCCTCGAAACGCTTTACGTGCATAAACAGCCTACGCGAAAGGAAAATAATTATTGCCACAGCTATAATTAGGGCAAAGATATCGCCAGTAGCCATAAGGAAGTTATAAAACCAGCCCATTACGTTGAGCGAGCGCTCAATGCCAAAAAGCCCGTCGATAACCATCTCGATGCTACCCACAAGAATCACCAGAAAGCCCCAGAATACAAGAGCATGAATAAAACCCACAATGGGTCTACGGAACATCTTGGCTTGGCCAAAGGCCACCCTCATCATAAGGCCAAAACGCTTACCAAAATCGCGAACAGGAAAAGCTGGCTGGGTAAGCTTAAATAGCCTAATGTAACGCCATGCGGTAAATGCAAACACACCAAGGGTGATGATTAGGGCAATGGCGAAGAGTAGTTGGTTAATCATACTATTAATTTATATTGAAAACTATATTGAATTTAGAATTCAGAATGTAAAATGTTGAATGTAAAAGGTAAAACAATGAATGATGAATTAAAAACTTTTGGGGTTACTGTTACTTAATGCTTTTGGCTTTGACAGTTTTGATACTTGTTGCAAAAATTGCAATAAGTTCATTACATTCATTCAAGCACTTTTGAACCTCCTCAATATTAGCAACTAATGGCTTTTTAATTATGATCTTCAGGCTAATGCTTGTTTCACGAAGCTCTTTTAAAACGATTCCCATTTTATGGATGAAGTCTTTGGTTGACTCTGCCGCTTGTGCTTCACCATAATTTAATGCAGGCGAAGTGCCGCTCCTAACAATTTGACCTGAAATATGGTTGCCAGCAAATGTTCTTGGCAGCATTTCTGATATCTCGAGAATTCGAACAGCAAAAGAAACTAACCTTTCTTCCAAATGGTATGTTCTCGAATTCTCAACCATAAATAGCTTATGCCAATACTGTATCCCGCTTACTCTAAGACTAAAGATAATCAGCAGGAAACTTAATCATTCTACATTCTACATTTTACATTCAAAATTCATAATTTCATCTACTTCGCTTTGGCTTCCTTAACCGCCTCAATCAGCTTGGGAAGTACCTTGGCAGCATCGCCTACAATACCGTACTGAGCCGCCTCGAAAATGGGAGCATCCTTGTCGGTATTAATAGCAACAATGTATTTTGATGCGCTAACGCCAGCCAGATGCTGTGTGGCGCCAGAAATACCAATGGCAAAGTAAAGGTTAGGTGCAACAATTTTACCGGTTTGGCCGGTATGCTCCTCATGCGGACGCCATCCCTCGTCGGAAACAGGGCGCGAACAAGCGGTTGCTCCACCAAGTAGATCGGCTAGCTCCAGCAGAGGGGCCCAGTTATCGGGCGATTTCATTCCACGACCACCCGAAACAACAATCTCGGCATCGGTTAGCAGCAGCTTACCAGTTTGCTTCTGAACATCGTTAACCTGGGTTTTAACCATTGCACCATCGATGCTAACTGAACCCTCCTCTATGGTAGCCTCGTTTGTAGTTTCAGCTAAATCGAAAGAGTTCTGCATGAGGGTTAAAATTTTAATCTCAGATTTTAGAACCACATTGGCAAATGCATTCCCAGAGTATACCCTTTTGTACACAACGAATGGCTCGGTACTAACGGGTAGCTTGCTAACGCCCGAACCGATGGCTGCTTTTAGCCTAACCGACAAGCGAGGGGCAATTGATTTACCCATATTGTTGTTGGCCACAACTATAACCTTGGCATCCTCTTTCTGGGCTATCTCGGCAATAGCAGCGGTGTATGCTTGGCTGTCGAGTATACTTAATGCATCATTCTTTAGGTTGATGATTTTTTTTGCACCATAACCTCCAAGCTTGGTAAGCTCGTCGTTGGCCACATTACCAATTGAAAGGGCTGTTGCAGTGGTGCCAAGCATTTCGGCAACCTTACTGGCGTATGAAACAAGCTCGAATGAGAGCTTCTTGAATTTTCCGTCCCAATTCTCAGTGAAAACTAGTACTGACATATCTTGTGATTTAATCGGATTAACAATAATATATTATATAACTTTTGCTTCATTCTGAAGCAACTCAACCAGCTGTGCGGGGTTATCTGCATCAACAAACACGCACTTAGCACGGGGTTGTGGTGGCTCAAAGCTTACCACCTCCGTCAATGCATCTACGGGAACGGGCTCAACAACCTTGATGGGTTTGGTACGGGCCTGCATAATGCCACGCATAGCGGCAATTCGAGGTTCTTTAGCAATTCCCTTTTGCACAACGGCAACAAATGGGGTTGGTACAGATACGCTCTCCTTACCACCGTCAATCTCACGGGTTATAACCGCCTGGCCATTCTCGAAGCTTAATCCCGATACGGCAGAAACAGAGGGGTACTGTAGAAACTCCGCGATCATGCTACCAACGGTTGAACCGTTAAAATCGCTCGATTCGATACCACAAAGTACAACATCATACTGCTCGGTTTTCACTACCTCGGCAATTTGAGCGGCTACCTGATAGGCATCAGAAGGCTCAAGGTTAACCCTAATGGCATCGTCGGCACCTATGGCTAACGCTTTACGAATGGTAGGCTCGGCAGTGGCAAGGCCAACGTGAACAACGGTTACGCTTTTAACTCCTGATGCGGCATTGTCTTTTAGCTCAAGGGCGCGAGTAAGCGCTAACTCATCCCATGGGTTTATAACCCATTGAACACCATTTGCGTCGAACTTGGTGTTATTGTCAGTAAATTTAACCTTAGTGGTTGTGTCGGGCACATTACTGATACAAACTAAAACTTTCATTGATAATCCTTTTTAGTTGGTAGTTAATTTCTAGATTAATTTAAACGAACAAACGGAATAAGTTATCAATCTTTACTCATTGCTGAACTTATCCCGTAAATCGTACTAATTGCCAAATTTTATTGGCGTACAAATATAAGAAAAATGGGTAAAAGCAATAATTCCATAAATATTTATGCCCAAAAAACTCTACATTGAAAACACCATTTCCCTTTTAATCAACTAATTATACGCTTAGTCACTTGTTTAAAAAAGGATAATTCTAAATAAGGGTGGCTGATCAGCTCCTCGAAGAATATATCAGCCCAAAATCAACTACACCTTTTTACCTACCCAAGCTATGTTCAACAAGTTCAGTGTTTTCAGTCTATTGAACCTTTTAAAGTTGATATATGTTTATATTGTCAAAATTTGAAAAGTAGAAACTAAAATCATTTACCCATATGATAGCACTAATGAATCAACTTTTAGAGTCGCTTAGG
>JAVERU010000100.1:0-10781 GCA_034006965.1 Tenuifilaceae bacterium | reverse complement strand
GCACAACACCCCCATTGCTCGGATGATTGAAAAGGGAATCCAACGTATTGGCAGGCCACTTTCAGATGTAACAGCAGCCATCGAGAATGTAGGAAACCTTGAGATATCTAAGCTCGAGGAAGGTTTGCCCACCCTAGCAACCATAGCGGGCGGCGCCCCCATGATAGGATTTCTGGGAACAGTAATTGGTATGATTCGAGCCTTCTACGACATGTCGATGGCAGGGAATAATATCGATGTTGGATTACTATCGAACGGTATTTACACCGCCATGGTAACAACAGTTGCTGGCCTTATTGTTGGTATTGCAGCTTACTTTGGATACAATATCCTAGTGGCTAAGGTGGAGAAAGTGGTGTTCACCATGGAGGCGAATACTACAGAGTTTATGGATCTTTTGAACGAACCGGTATCCTAATCAACGTTAAAAGTTATAACCATGGCACTAAAACGTGGATCAAAGGTAAATGCAACCTTCAGCATGTCGTCGATGACAGACATCGTATTCCTCCTGCTAATCTTTTTTATGGTTTCATCAACCCTTGTTGCACCCAATGCCCTTAAGCTCCTGCTTCCGCAGAGCAATAGCCAAACCCCTGCTAAGGCCATAACAACGGTGAGCATCACCCATGACTTACAATTTTACGTTGAGCAAACCCCCATCTCGTTTCCCGACTTGGAAAGGTACTTGGGCCAAAAGCTCCAAGGAGAAGCGGACCCAACCATATCGTTGCATGTTCACCGATCGGTACCGATGGAAGAGGTGGTAAAAGTTATGAATATTGCTAAAGATAACAGGTACAAGCTAATACTAGCCACTCAACCACTAAAGTAACAGATTAAATGTCGGATAAAACCAAAGGAGTTGTAGTTTCATTCGTTGTTCACAGCACCATTGTTGTGCTTCTGATTCTATTTGGTTTTTCCACACCTCTCCCACTACCTGCCGAAGAGGGTATTTTAATAAACTTTGGCACTAGCGATCAAGGCTCAGGGCTAAGGGAACCACGGCCAGCACCGCAGCAGGTGGTAACGCCAACCCAAAGGGTACAGGAGCAGCCGGAACAAGCACCCATATCACAAGATTTTGAGGAAGCACCATCGTTGCCCGACCCTGTAAAACCAACCCCAGCTGAACCAGCCGAGGAGAAACCAGCTGAAAAACCCAAGGAGGAGCCCAAGCCAGAGGAAGAAAAGCCTAGGGAGGTAGATAGACGAACGCTATTCCCCGGGCAGCGAACCGATGGTGACACATCGGGCGAGGGCCAAACCGGTACCGAAGGGAATCAGGGGAGTACCGAGGGATCTGTTGATTCGCAAAGCCGTGAGGGAGGAACTGTGAGCGGTGGCGATGGCATTAGCTTTAGCCTTGGGGGACGTTCTGCACTTCAACTCCCAACGCCTGAATACCCAAGTCAAAAAAGCGGCACCGTGGTGGTTGAGGTTACCGTAGATAGGAATGGAAACGTTACCAACGCTAGGGGCGGCGTAAAGGGTTCAACAACCAACGATACCGAGCTAGTTAACGCTGCCGAAAGGGCTGCCCGGAGGGCAAGATTTGACGTCAACCAGAATGCTGCAGCATACCAAACGGGCACAATTACGTACGTGTTCAAGCTTCAGTAACCGATTAAAAGAATAGCAGCTTTACAGCAAAAACAAAAACCGCTGCCAGCACAAACCAACGAATAAATTCCGACCCTCTTTTTATTGCCACGTGCGTTGCTACCCAAGCGCCCAGCATACTTCCAATAGCCAGAGTAAACCCCAGCTTGTAATCAACCTGATGGTTATAAATAAACACAACCATGGCGACAAGGGTAAAGGCAAAAACGATAAGAACCTTTAGCGCATTGGCTTTAAGCAGATCGTAACCAGCACCTAAAACCAGGCCTGCAAGCAGAAAGAACCCTACGCCAGCCTGTATAAATCCACCATATAGGCCTATACCAAAAAAAATAATTATTTGTACAACGCTAGGTTTGGCATGCACTACCTTCTCCTGTGTCTTAATCCACTTCTCGGGCTTGTACAGCATTAGAAAAAACATGAAAACTAATAACCCGCCAATAATCCTATTCATTAGCTGATCATTGAGATTCACAGCGAAGGCTGCTCCAACAAAAGAACCTACTACGGCTGGTATGGTAAGCCAAATCCCTTCCTTCCATTCAAAAACCTTTTTCTGCTTAAACCGGCCCATAGCTACTAAGCTCTGCAGTAAAACTCCAATCCTATTGGTTCCGTTGGCAACATTAGGTGGTAAGCCCAAAAAAATGAGTAGCGGAAGGGTTAACAAGCTTCCGCTACCGGCAATAGTGTTAATAAATCCAGCTGCAAAGCCTACTAACACTACCAAGAAATAAATCCATAAATCCATAAAAAAAGTGAAAGGGTTCAGAACGTTACTTAATACCTAAATCCTTAATTATGCTATCAATTTTTGCGTCTAGCTTACCGTTGGTTATCTCGTATTCCGCAGGAAACTTCATCGTTGAATTCACCCCAAAGTAGAACTTAATTTTGGGCTCGGTACCCGAGGGGCGAATAGAAACCCGCGATCCATCCTCGGTGATAAATTGTAAAACATCGGACTTAGGTAGCTTTATGGGATAAATAATGCTCTCCGTTAGGTTGTGGGTTTGGCGTTGAGCATAGTCATGTATAATTGTAACCTTTGAGCCGGCCAGGGTTTTGGGTGGAGACAACCTGAATTGTTTCATCATTTTTTGAATCTCCTCAGCACCCTCCTTCCCTTTCTTTGTAATGGAGACTAACCGTTCGCGGTAAAGCCCATACTTGGTGTAAATTTCAATCAGAAGCTGGTAAATTGATTTTCCTTGCTCCTTGGCCCATGCAACAATCTCTGGGAAAAGAGCGCAGGATAGAATGGCATCCTTATCGCGAACATAAGTGCCAACTAGGTATCCGTAGCTCTCCTCACCGCCAGCAATAAATGTTTTGCTCCCCTCAAGCTCACGTATAATTTCGGCAATGTACTTAAACCCAGTAAGCACCTCCATGCACTCCACGTTAAACCCTTTGGCAATATTGGCCAGCAAATCGCTGGTAACAATGGTTTTAACAATGTACTCGTTGCCCCTGAGCATTTTTTTCTCCTTCCACTTGGTAAGCACATAGTATATTAGCAACGCTGCAGCCTGATTTCCATTAAGCAAGATAAATTTGCCCATATTATCCTTTATGCCAATCCCTACCCTATCGGCATCTGGGTCGGTACCCATTACAATATCGGCATCAATCTCCTTAGCCTTTTCGAGGGCAAGCCGTAGTGCTGCTGGCTCCTCGGGGTTAGGCGACTGAACCGTTGGGAAATTACCATCAATTACATTCTGCTCGGGGATGGTTACCACGGTGGCAAATCCGAACTTGTGCAGAACCCGCGGCACCAAATCGACACCGGTTCCATGGATGGGTGTATACACAATCTTTATATTCCTGTGCTTTAGGTTGATATCGGGCGATAGCGAAAGGGAAGACAATGTGTTGAGGTATATCTCATCTATCTCGCTACCAATAACCTTTATTAAATTATGATCTCCCTTGAACTTAATCTCCTTCACAGAGCCGATACGGTTCACCTCGGCAATAATGTTCTTATCATGCGGAGGAACAATTTGCGCCCCATCGTTCCAGTAAACCTTATAGCCATTGTACTCCTTGGGGTTATGCGATGCAGTAATAACAATTCCACTTTGGCATTTGAAGGTGCGAATGGCAAAGCTAAGCTGAGGCGTTGGTCGTAACGCCTCGAACAGGTATACCCAAATACCATTTGCTGTAAGAATTTCGGCAGCTGTGAGGGCAAACTGCATGCTATTGTTCCTTGAGTCGCAAGCAATGGCAACCCGTATTTCGGGTAAGATTTTAAACTCTTTTAATAGATAGTTGGCCAAACCCTGCGTTGCTTTACCTAGGGTATATTTATTCATCCGATTGGTTCCAGGCCCCATAATCCCTCGCAGCCCACCCGTTCCAAACTCTAAATCTTTGTAAAAAGCTTCAACAACCTCCTGGGGATTGCTTTTGATTAACTCCTTTACCGCTCCTCGGGTTTCCTTATCAAACTCAGGCTGAAGCCATTGTTCTGCTCTAGCCAAAATTTCCTGATCAATTTTTTGCTTACTCATAGGGCAAATGTTTTTAAGGTGCAATGGTACTAAGGCAATTTTTTAAACTCTTGCGCCAATGCGGCACAACCAAGCCATAGGTATTCTTAATTTTTGACTTATCTAAAACGCTATAGGGGGGGCGGGTTGCTGGTGTGGGATACTCTGAACTGTGTATTGCCGATACTTTACAGCGAAAACCATAGTAGTCAATGATCTCAACGGCTAAATCGTACCAGCTGCAAACACCCTCATTGGTATAGTGAAAAACCTCGGGAACAAAGCTTTCGTTATCTCGGCAAATAATCGCCAAAATGGCCTTGGCCAGGTCATTGGCCCAGGTGGGGCTACCCACCTGATCGAAAACTACCCTAAGGCTGTCGGTCTCTTTCCCTTTGCTTGCTATGGTTTTAACAAAATTTTTCCCGAAAGATGAGTAAAGCCATGCGGTACGAATTACCATCCCAACCCCCGACTGCAAAACAAACTCTTCACCCTTCAACTTGGTTCTACCATATGCCGAGTTGGGTGTTGTTGGAGAGGACTCCAAGTAGGGTGTACAGGCCATACCATCGAAGACATAATCGGTTGATATATGGATCATGCGAGAGCCCGCATCTTTTGCAGCATATGCCAAATATTTTGGGGCTAAAGCATTCAGGCTATAAGCCTTTTCCTCTTCATCCTCAGCTTTATCAACAGCGGTATAGGCAGCGCAGTTCACTACAAAACTAGGTTTATGCTGGTCAAAAAAGGCTTTCACCTCCTGCTCATTGGTGATATCAAGCTCTCCAATATCGGAAAAAATAAAATGCAGCTGAGGATAATTAGCCTCCAGGGTTCGCAACTCGGAGCCAAGCTGACCATTGGCACCTGTTACCAGAACCTTTATTTTGCTAGTAGTTTCCACCGTATACAAAGTTTGTTTCAATCGATTTGAACAAGGGTAACACATTATCTTTGGCCGAAACAATTGCGTCTGTTTCATTAACTCTCCAATCTACACCAATATCAGGATCGTTAAACCGAATACCCCGTTCGGCTGGAGCGTTATAAAGCGCATCGCATTTGTAGTTTACAATAGCTGTTTCGCTTAGCACGGAGAATCCGTGGGCAAACCCTCGCGGGACAAATAGTAGATGCTTACTCGAGGAATTTAGTTCATAAGCAAAATGCTGACCATAGGTGGGTGAGTTTTTGCGGATATCAACAGCAACATCTAGAATAGCACCCTGAACTACCCTTACCAGTTTTGACTGTGCATACGGTGCTAGCTGGTAGTGCAACCCACGGATTACACCCCTTGACGATAACGACTCGTTATCCTGCACAAACTGAACATCGAAACCCAAAGCGCTAAACTTATCGGCATTGAATGCCTCGAAGAAGTAGCCCCGCGAGTCCTCAAAAACTGTGGGTTCTATAATGAATAGATCGGGTATGGGCGTTTCAATCTTTTTCATCCGTACAAAATATTTATATTATTAATTTATAACACATTACTATCTTGCTTTTAGCACTCTTTTCGAACGGATGGAACTCCCATAGTTTGTTCATCGATGTTTGTGCAAACTACCTTACATGGGTGTTTCATAAACTACAAAAAGTCTTCGTTAACAATTCTCTTAAGGTACTCGCCGTACTGATTATTCGATAGCGATTGGGCTAACCCTTGCAGCTGCTCTCGGTCAATAAAACCATTCTTATACGCAATCTCCTCTAGGCAAGCAATTTTTAATCCCTGCCGCTGCTCGATGGTTTGTATAAAAACTGAAGCTTGCAGCAAGCTCTCGTGTGTGCCGGTATCGAGCCAAGCCATACCCCTGCCGAGCAGCTTAACATCAAGCCTACCCTCGCTAAGGAACAATCTGTTTAAATCTGTAATTTCCAGCTCACCCCTAGCTGATGGTTTCAGCCCCTTGGCTTTAGCAACCACATCGTTGCTGTAAAAATACAAACCAGTTACCGCAAAGTTAGATTTTGGATTGTTGGGTTTCTCCTCAAGGCTAATCGCTTTCTTGCACTCATCAAACTCAACCACACCATATCGTTGGGGATCGTTTACATAGTAACCAAAAACGGTAGCACCATCCTTAATACTGGCGCACTCCTGAAGAATTGCACCCAAACCGTGCCCATAAAAAATGTTATCACCAAGGACAAGGCAAACCGAATCGTCACCAATAAATTCTTCGCCAATGATAAAAGCCTGTGCTAAGCCATCGGGTGAGGGTTGCTCGGCGTACTCAAGGCTTAAACCTAACTCGCTGCCATTGCCAAAAAGATCTTTATACAGCGGTAGATCTTTAGGTGTCGAAATTATTAGAATCTCCCTAATCCTAGCCAGCATTAGTACCGACAAAGGGTAGTAAATCATGGGCTTATCGTAAATTGGAATAATCTGCTTCGATATGCTTTTGGTGATTGGAAACAATCGAGTTCCTGCTCCTCCAGCAAGTATAATACCTTTCATGCTAATTCTATTGTTTTATTTTCTTAAAATAATCAATGGTTATTGCCAATCCTTTCTCAAGGGGAACGGTAGGCCCCCACCCATTGAGCAGCTTTCTGGCCAGCGATATATCGGGCTTGCGTTGCGTGGGGTCATCAAGGGGCAACTCCCTGGTAACCAACCTCGACGTGCTGCCTGTCAGCTGAATAATCATCTGGGCAATTTCTAAAATGGAAATCTCCTCTGGGTTTCCAATATTTACGGGTTCTGTAACATCATCGGCCGTATTCATTAACCGTACTAATGCTTCAACCAAATCATCAACATACAAAAAACTTCGTGTTTGCCTCCCATCACCATAAACCGTAATGTCACTGCCCTGAAGCGCCTGCGTAATAAAATTGGAAATTACCCTACCATCGTTAGGGCTCATACGAGTGCCAAAGGTATTGAATATCCTTGCAATCTTAATACGCACCTTATTCTGTTGATGATAGCTCATACATAGCGTTTCGGCACATCGCTTACCCTCATCATAGCATGCTCTAGGCCCAATTGGGTTAACATTGCCCCAGTAGCTCTCGGGTTGAGGGTGCACCTTAGGATCGCCATACACCTCGCTGGTTGAAGCCTGCAATATTTTGGCCCCAACACGTTTTGCCAACCCCAACATATTAATGGTGCCCATCACCGATGTCTTCACCGTTTTTATGGCATTATGCTGATAATGGATTGGTGATGCGGGACAGGCCAAATTATAAATCTCATCAACCTCCAAAAATATAGGGTTAATCACATCATGGCGAATAATCTCAAAGTACGGTCTATCCATCAGGTGGAGTATATTCGCCTTGCTGCCAGTGAAAAAATTATCGAGACAGATAACATCGTTTCCATCGTTGAGCAAGCGTTCACATAGGTGGGACCCAAGAAACCCTGCACCCCCAGTAACCAAGATGCGCTTCATAATGAGAAGTATAATTTTTGAACTTCATTGTTTTCAGCCCAAAGATATTTCTAGTTAGGCAAAAATGAAAGGGAAAGGCAAGTATTATTCTATTTTCTCGATGTGGGTTTTAGCTTGCGAGAAATATCACCAAGATACTAAATCGATACAAACATTTGATTATGTGATTATTTGAACACACATGGTTGGGCAAAGATGTTTAAAAAAAGGCAAAAAAAATCTACTTTTTTTCCTATAAATGATAAAGTTATGTATTTTTGCACTCGTTTTTAATCTATCAATATTGTCTAATCCATTAATTCTGAGAAAACTGAATGATTAATCAAGAAGAAATGGCTTCAAACGAAGCGAATGTAGAAGAGACCAAAAAGCAAGTTGAGCCTGCGAAGGACGAAAAACCTGCTGAAAAAGTTAATCCCCTTGAGGATTTCGACTGGGATGCTTACGCCGAGGAAGGCGGCTACTCCAGCGACCGTAAAACCGAACTTGAGGCAATGTACGACGAAACCCTTTCGTCGGTTGGTGAAGGTGAAGTGGTAGACGGCACAGTTATTTCGATGAACAAGCGCGAGGTGGTAATCAACATTGGTTACAAATCAGAGGGCGTTGTTAGCTTAAACGAATTCCGCTACAATCCTGAGCTGCAAGTTGGGGATACTGTTGAGGTTTACGTTGAGATTCAGGAAGACAAGCGCGGACAGCTTGTGCTCTCGCACAAGAAAGCTCGCTCACTCCGCTCTTGGGATCGTGTTAACCAAGCCCTCGACAAGGATGAGGTCATCAAAGGTTACATCAAGTGCCGCACCAAAGGTGGTATGATTGTGGATGTGTTCGGTATCGAGGCATTCCTTCCCGGCTCGCAAATTGATGTTAAACCCATTCGCGATTACGATATTTACGTGGGTAAAACCATGGAGTTCAAGGTTGTTAAAATCAACCAGGAATACAAAAACGTTGTTGTTTCGCACAAAGCCCTTATCGAAGAGGAGCTGGAGCAACAGAAGAAAGAAATTATTGCTAAGCTTGAAAAGGGTCAGGTTCTTGAGGGAACAGTTAAGAATATCACCAGCTACGGTGTATTCATCGACCTTGGCGGTGTTGACGGACTTATCCACATCACCGACCTATCGTGGGGACGCGTTACTCATCCCGAGGAAATCGTTGAGCTTGATCAGAAGATCAACGTGGTTATCCTCGACTTTGATGATGCTAAGAAGCGTATCGCCCTTGGCCTTAAGCAGCTTACTCCCCACCCATGGGATTCGCTTGATGCAAACCTTAAGGTTGGCAATGTAGTTAAAGGTAAAGTTGTGGTAATGGCCGACTACGGCGCGTTTGTAGAGATTGCCCCTGGTGTTGAGGGCCTAATCCACGTATCGGAAATGTCATGGAGCCAGCACCTACGTAGTGCTCAAGAGTTCCTTAAAGTAGGTGATGTTGTTGATGCTCAGATACTAACCCTTGATCGCGAAGAGCGTAAGATGTCGTTAGGCATGAAGCAGCTTAAGCCCGACCCATGGGATAGGATTGAGGAAAAATACCCTGTTAACTCTAGCCATAAGGCAAAGGTTCGCAACTTCACTTCATTCGGTGTTTTTGTTGAGATTGAAGAAGGTGTTGATGGACTGATCCACATCTCTGACCTTAGCTGGACTAAGAAGATTAAACACCCAGCCGAATTCACAACCGTTGGCGCCGACATCGAGGTTGTAGTTCTTGAAATTGACAAGGAGAACCGTCGCCTAAGCCTAGGTCACAAGCAGCTTGAGGAGAATCCTTGGGATGTATTCGAGACAATCTTCACAGTTGATTCAGTACACGAAGGGACTATTATCGACATCTTCGACAAAGGCGCAGTGGTAGCTCTTCCCTATGGTGTTGAAGGCTTTGTTACGCCAAAACATCTGGTAAAAGAAGACGGAAGTTCAGCCAAGGTGGAAGATAAGATGGAGTTTAAGGTGATTGAGTTCAACAAGTCATCCAAAAGAATCATCCTATCGCACAGCCGTATTTTTGAGGATGCCAGGAAGGGCGAAGATGTAGCCGAGAAAAAAAGTAATGCTTCATCGACACAAAAAGCGGTAAAAAAGTTGAAAGATAACTTAGAAAAGACTACCTTGGGAGACATTTCTGAATTAGCTGCTCTTAAAACTGAGCTTGAAGAGAACCAGAAAAAAGGGACAAAGAAGGCAGCTGACGACGATAAGGAGTAAATCAAATTATTGATCACTAAAACCCTTTGCAATGGAATTTAGGATAAGCAAACTCGAGAATTACTCTCTAGTTGAAGTACTTGAAGAGAAGTTAGACACAAATATTGCCCCTAGCCTAAAGTCGGAGTTAGTTCTTATATCTGGCAACGGCGAGCGTAACATCGTGCTCGATTTAAGCTCATGCCGATACTGCGACTCATCTGGCCTAAGCGCAATTCTAGTGGCTAACAGGCTGTGTAAAAATGCCAACGGCACCTTTGTACTTACCGGGCTAACCGATGCTGTTGAACGTTTAATCACAATCTCTCAACTCGATACAGTCCTGAATATTGCATACTCTCGCAGCGAAGCTGCCGAAATTATTAGTAAAGCCGAAAGCGAAAAGCAAGAGAAGTGACATTCTCTGTAACCATACTGGGTAGCAGCAGCGCGCTACCCACTTCGCAACGTTTCCCAGCCGCTCATGCGCTCAATGTGCATGAGCGGCTGTTTTTAGTTGACTGTGGTGAGGGAACTCAAATTCAGCTCCGCAAGTACAAGCAAAAAATTTCTCGGTTAGAGCATATCTTCATATCGCACCTTCATGGCGACCATGTGCTAGGCTTGGTAGGGTTAATCTCAACCCTTAACCTATTGGGGCGTAAGACACCCCTAACTATCCACGCTCATGCTCCCCTGCAGCCAATCCTTGATCAAAACCTCAAGTTCTTCGTCAACGAGCTAAAGTACAGCATCGAATTTAGGGCGCTGGACACCAAGAACAGTAAAGTGATTTTTGAGGATAAAACCCTAACCATTGAGGCTATCCCCTTGAAACACCGCATCCCTTCAACAGGATTTATTTTCAGAGAGAAGCCAAAGAAACCCAACATCCGAAAGGAACTTATAGAAAAGTATTCCATTCCGCTTGCCGACATTGTAAAAATAAAAGAGGGAGCAGATTTCATTTCAGCTGATGGTCGGCACATACCCAACAGCGACCTAACATTCGTATCCTCACCACCCCGCTCCTACGCCTA
>JAVERU010000099.1:0-10807 GCA_034006965.1 Tenuifilaceae bacterium | reverse complement strand
AGGGGGAGCAGGAATGACAAGTAATATGACAGGTTCGGTTGTAGGCAAAGTAACCGATAAGCTGAGCAAAACGCCTGTAGAATATGCTAACGTGGCCTTTTACCGCCTGCGCGATTCAAGCTTAGTTACAGGAGGTATTACCAATGAGAAAGGCGAATTTAATATTGACAAAGTACCCATGGGGAGATACTTTGCCGAGGTAAAGTTTATTGGGTACCACACCCTAACGGTGGAATCGTTTAGCGTGAATCCTCAGAATATGGTAGCAAATCTGGGCGAACTTAGCCTAGAACCATCCTCAGAAAATTTAGAGGCAGTGGTTATAACGGGGCAAAGACAAATGCTTACGCATAATCTTGATAAAAAGGTGTTTAGCGTGGAGAAGGACATTAATGCCGAGGGAGGAACCGCCTTGGAAATAATGCAGAACATTCCATCTATTGAGGTGGATATGGAGGGAAACGTGAGCCTAAGAGGGAGCCAAAACGTAACCATATTGGTAGATGGTAGACCATCAACCTATACAAGCATCGAAGAGATTCCTGCCAGCATTATCGAAACCGTTGAGGTGGTTACCAATCCATCGGCTCGATACGATCCTGATGGGCTATCGGGCATTATCAACATAGTGCTGAAAAAGCGTCGCGACCCAGGGTACCACGGAATGGTTATGCTTAATGCTGGAACAGGCGACAAGTACAACGGAACGTTAAACTTCAACTTCCGTGAAGATAAGTTTAACGTTTTCACCAACGTTAGCTACAGGCAACATCAAATGACCGGGCAAACCATATCGGATAGGGAAACAATACTAAGCCAAGGCGGTTCCTCTTTACTTTTTCAGGATCAAGACTTTAGAAGGCAGGGCCAGTTTATTAACTTCAAGGGTGGTGTCGACTACTTTATCAACAATTCCAACACATTAACACTAACGGGAGGTTACAGTTCCCGCGATTTTGGGACGTGGGATATCACGCAGACCGATTTAACAATGCCGTTGCAAGCCTCGCAATACTTCAGAGAGAACGATGGATTTGACGGAGGTGAGTCGTATAACTTTGCCCTAAACTACAAGCTAAGCGGGAAACAGCAGGGACAAGAGCTTACCGCTGATATTTTTTACTACTCAATGCGGGGTGAAAATGGCACCGATTTAACGCAGTGGTGGGCTCTAGAACAATTCGATAGGCTTTATGAGCAAACCGAGTCGAACTTTATTGGCAATAACCTTACGCTACAAACCGACTTGGTGCAACCCATTGGCAATGGTGGTCGGCTTGAAACAGGTTTGAAGGCGACGCTTCGCTCACAGGACAATGATTACATTTTTTTGAATAAGCTAGAAAACGTTTGGGTACCCGATAATCTGCGTAGTAACAACTTTGTGTACGAGGAGCAGCAATACTCAGCCTACGCAATATATTCCAACACATTTGCCGATGGCAAGTTTAGCTACCAAGGAGGTCTAAGGGTTGAGCAGGCATTCACCACTGCCGATCAGCGGGCTACGGTTGATGAACCAATTAAACGAGATTTTCTGAACTTCTTCCCAAGTGCGCATATTAAGTGGGATATAAATCAGAAAAACTCGGCTCAAGTGGCCTATAGCCGCAGGGTAAGTCGACCGAATACACGTATGCTTAACCCATTCATCGACTATAGCGACCCGCTAAACATGAGTATGGGTAATCCATGGCTAAACCCTGAGTTTACCAATAGCTTTGAGCTTAGCTACTACTACAGCCTACCAAAAACAAAAGTTAGCGCAACCGTATTCCAGCGCAACACCACCGATATCGTTTCGCGATATGTTGAGGTGGACGATGAAGGTATTGCTTGGTCAACGTTCCAAAACATCGACGAGAGCAAGAGCATAGGGCTTGAAGGGGTTGTAAGCCAAACCATTACCCCCTGGTGGAAAGTGAATGCCAGCGGCAACTACTTCAGCATGAAGCTATACTCCGACTTGCTTGATGAACGCTCAAGCCAAGGCGATAACTGGTCGGTTAGGGCTTCATCAACCTGGAGTATTGGCAATAATGTGGAGGTGCAGCTAAATGGGAACTACCGTTCACCATCGATTTCGGTTGGCGGAAGTATGCGATTCTGGCAAACAGGAGGCGGACAGGGAATTACCGAGGAGATGTACTGGATGGACTTGGGTGTACGTGTAAACGTACTGAACAAAAAGGGAACCGTAACGCTTCGTGTTAGCGACCTTTTCAACACCATGGATTTCAGGTCGTCAACATGGGGTGATAACTTCACCAGCAACATTGAGCGTACTCGCGAGAGCCGAATAATTTTCCTTGGATTCTCCTACAGGATTAATGAGTACCGCGCACGCCGCGACAGGCAACCCAATGGCAACGAGTTGGATATGGATATAGAGTAAGTTTACTTACAAAAGCAGAAAAGGGATAGCATTTAGCTGTCCCTTTTTTCATAACTTTTCACTAGTGACCGACAAAAACTTTACAATTATAGATTGCCTTCGGTGAGCAAACGGTTCTTCGCTTCACTTCGTTTTGCTCTGAATGACAGGTATATGCTTTTAAGTGAATATGGATACTCAATATATTGCCTAAAATAATCACAATTAGCTATACAATAGGTCGTTATGTAAGATTTCGAGAAAACAACAGATTTATCACTCGCTCAATGGGCTATGTCAAAAATAGGTATAACATTGAGTATTCATGTTTTCAACTATCTAATCTGTCTGTCAATGTTCGGCGGTTTTTTTCACTTGCCCCTAGCTTTTAGATTCCTTATCAATAAATCTACAAAACGGTTAGCTTCTTCTTTCCAATTTAAATATCACTAGCTTCAGGAATAGTAATGAAATGATTAGCAAGTAAGCCCAAAGGGTATCTGCTTTTCCCTGCTGTTGCACCAACGTTTTCGCAATGAGATTACCCTCAAAGTATTTGGGCTCGGGCAGGTTTCTATAGTGCCATTTGCCAATGATTGTCCCCTCATGCAGCAAAATAAGCCCTGGGTTTGCGCGAACGGTTGTTTTAAGCATAATCTCATCGGCCTGCAGAAAGGGGAAAGCAACCCCAGTTGTACTTACAAACCTATCGATATCATCGGCGGTAGATGAGGTGAGGCAGAAAAAGTTAATGTGTTCCTCCTTGGCTTTAAAGTACAGCTCGTTGAGCCTTGAGAATGCCTGCTCATTGGCATCGCTTATCCTATAGGCTACGGCTAGCATGGTGTAACCAGGGGTATGCAAAACGCTATCGGTTAAATCCCAACCGTACAAATCGGTTAGGGTAAAGTTGCTGATGGGCGGCTCGTACCCTTTCTCAACTAGTACCGATTTGCTATCGACAAACACCCAAGTGCTATCCTGCCAAGGAAAATTGTCCTGTGTAAACTCCTTTACCACGCCATCCTTCTCGTAGTACAGAATGGTTTTGTACACATCGGTAGGTGCATCCTCTGGGAATTTCATCCCTTCGGGAATGTTGACACCAATGCTATAGGGCCTAAAGTCGATAAGTGGTAAATTTCTGTAGCCATGAATTGAGGGGACAAATGATAGCACAAGCAGCAGCAATGCAATGGAAATCTCTAGGGAAAATGGCAATAATGGGTTTAACCTTTTACGCCGATATACCAAGAATATTGATGCCGCAAGCAGAGGAACATTTTTGAAAAATGTTTCCCAGTTGGTTAGTATTATGGCATCGCCAAAGCATCCACAGTCAGAAACTGGATTGTAAATGGCCAGCACCAACGTGAGGGGAGTGAATATTGCCATAAAAAGCATTGCACCCCACGATGCTAGCTGGGTTCGGATATTAAATAGTAGTAACAAACCTATAACCAGCTCAGCGGCACACAGGATGAAGGATAAAGGTAGGGCAAGGGGCATTAGGAAATCGAGACCAAATGCCATGAAGTAGTCGCCAAACTTGTATGCTGACCCCAGCGGATCGACACCCTTTACAAAACCTGAGAAGATAAATGTTATGGCCAGAAGATAACGTGAAATCCAAATTAAAAACCTAACTATCATGTCATTAAAATTTTACTTACATTCTATGGTAGAAATAATTTTTGCAAATATCTCATCCTTACTGCTCATTGCCCCCTGCTGATCAGCACAAGGAATTACAACAAAATTAGAATCGTAATTGGGTTGTTTTAGGTAAACCTGTCTTACCCTTTCTTGGAAACTTAGATCCTCTTCGTGAATATCCACATTGCCTTTGAGGTAATCTCTATCTGTTCCAGTACGCTGGTTTTGGAGTCGCGAGATGGTAAAATCGAACGGTACATCTAGAAAGATGTTCAGGGTGGGTTTAGGAATTCCGAAGTAATTGAACTCTAAGTCGTAAATCCAATCCCTTAACCTTTTCTGCTCATCGGGGTTCGAGAGCTTAGCACATTGGAAGGCGATGTTTGAGTAGACGTACCTGTCGAGGAGAATCGTTTTGCCATTGTCCAACCATCCCTGCAAAATGGATGCCGCATCCCTCCTGTCGCCAGCATAAAGCATGGCAACCACATACGGATCGACCTCATTGAGAGCACCTAGCTCACCACGTAAAAAACGAGCAATTAGCTCACCAAAAAATGGGGAGTCGGTACGGGGAAAATGTAATGCCTCGCAGTCGGTTCCTTGCGAGCTATAGAGCTGGGCCAGCAACTCCAGCTGAGTTGATTTACCTGCCCCATCAAGACCTTCAATAACTATAAAACTCATACCAAACCAAGTGATGATTAACAAGCCTCACAAAGTTAATCTTTTCGTTATAAAATGAAATGATAATTAGCAGACAAAGTGCATACCCGCAGGATAAATAAAATCCTTTAACCATGCTGCAAGCAAGTTGCAAATCTTTTGTAATTTAGCAACCCAAAGCAAAATTGGTTACCCCATGGATATAGCACCAACATTTTTCCAGAGCAAGACTACCCTTGCATGCAACGGTAAACTTTTAGACCTAACCACTCCGGTGGTTATGGGAATTATCAACATTACAAACGACTCGTTTTACCATGGGAGCCAGTTCAGGCTCAAAAGGCGTATCTACAGGCGTGCCAAGGAAATACTACAGCAGGGTGGTGCGATAATTGATATTGGCGCCTGCTCCACCCGCCCAGGAGCCAAACTTGTATCGGAAGAAGAGGAGCTTAAAAGGTTAAGCGGGGCTGCAGCCGTAATCAGGAAACACTACCCCGAGGCAATCCTTTCTGTTGACACATTCAGATCCACGGTAGCCCGCCGAATGGTTAACGATTTTTCGGCCAGTATTATCAACGATATATCGGCTGGCGAAATGGATAGAATGATGTTTGAAACGGTGGCCGAGCTGGGTGTTCCGTACATTGCTATGCATATGCAGGGTACACCCGAGAGCATGCAGGAGAATCCTAGATACGATAATGTAATCAAGGATGTATTCAAGTACTTTGCCACCAAAACAGAGCAGCTTAGCCGGTTGGGCATAAAAGACGTAATAATTGACCCCGGGTTTGGCTTTGGTAAAACGATTGAGCACAACTATACCCTTTTGAACAATCTGGATGCCTTTAGAATTTTCAACCTGCCTATCCTAGTTGGGGTGTCGCGCAAATCGATGATATACAAACCACTTGAAGCAAAGCCAACCACTTCGCTCAATGGAACCTCTGTGCTAAACACCATTGCGCTGCTAAAGGGCGCAAAAATACTAAGGGTTCATGACGTGAAGGAGGCCGTTGAAGCCATTAAGCTTACAGAACTTTGTGTAAATCAACCCCTTGGGGATTAGACTAAATAGCATATGGAACTTTCGCTTGTACCCCTATTCATATCAATCCGAATACTCGATATCATCGACATACTTTTGGTGGCCATTCTGTTCTACCAGATATACATGCTGATTAGGGGGACGGTGGCCATTAACATCTTTCTCGGGATTTTCGCCATATACATATTTTGGCTTGTGGTCAAGGCGCTGAATATGGAGCTGCTGAGCAGTATCCTGGGTCAAATCATTGGGGTTGGTGTAATTGCACTTATCATAGTATTTCAGCAGGAGATACGCCGATTCTTACTTCTGCTAGGCACACGGTATTTCTCGAAGAACAGATTCTCCATTGAGAAGATGCTGATGATGAAAGGGGAAAAATACGACACTCCGGTTAATATCGAAGCCATTGTTCGCGCTTGCCGTAATATGTCCGAGGCAAAAATTGGGGCCCTAATTGTTATTACCCAGAAGTCGAACCTTCAGCTTTATGCCGAAACGGGTGATATCATCAATGCCGAAACGTCAAGCCGATTAATTGAGAATATATTTTTTAAAAACAGCCCGCTGCATGATGGGGCCATGATTATTAAAAACAACTTGATATATGCCGTAAGGTGTATCCTGCCACTTACCGAAAAAACCAACCTCTCGGCCACCTATGGATTAAGGCATAGGGCTGCCCTAGGGATTAGTGAGATTACTGATGCCTTGGTTATTACCATCTCGGAAGAAACAGGGAAAATTTCGTTTGTTTTTGAGGGTGATATAATTGAAAACATTAGCGTAGCTAAGCTTAGGGAGATACTTGAAGAAAACCTGATAAGTAAAAGCTAGAAGAGACCAAAACCGATTACAGGGGGGATGGTTCTACTACCCATTTTGTGGAAAGAATAGATTTTTTGGATACTCAATGCGTTGCCTAAAATAATCATAATTAGCTATTTAGTAGGTCGTTATGTAAGATTTCAAGAAAACAACAGATTTTTCATTAGCTCAATGGGCTATGTCAAAATAGGTATAATATTGAGTATTCATGTTAAATTGTAAATGCCAGCAACATTCATAAAATCAAAATATTAGGAGCGTATTACTTGTGAAACCTCACTGTTTTGTGTAAACATCATAATATAAGACTGATATACTGCATAATGGTTGTTTCTTCCACAAAATTTGCTAGTAACCCCTTTTAAATATAGCTAAAGCCACTCTCAAAACACTTGCACAAAGCATTAGAGTTATTACTTTTAATCCACATTAATATCAATTTAAAATGATGAAAACATCGGTAGTGATTGGCTCAACAGGCCTTGTGGGCAGTAAAATTATTGAATTACTAGCCAACGATAGTCAGTATAGCCAAGTGTACAGCATTGCCAGGCAACAGCAAACGCATTGGCCCGAGAAGGTTACTTTTATTCCTTTTGATGCGGGAAACTACCCCATCAATCAAGCCATTGATACTGCATTCTGCTGCCTTGGCACCACCATGAAAAAGGCTGGTTCAAAGGATGCTTTTCGCAAGGTAGATCTTGACATGGTGGTTGATTTTGCCCAAAAGGCAAAGGCCGCAGGCATTGAACGATTTGCTTTGGTAAGCTCCATTGGAGCTGATCCAAAATCGAAAAATTTTTATCTTAAAACAAAAGGGCAAGTTGAGGAAGAGCTTAAGAAGTTAGGATTCACAAGGTTAGCTATTGTTCACCCATCGCTCCTTCTGGGGAAACGAAAGGAGAAACGCATTGCCGAGGATATCGGAAAAGCTCTTTACCACATCTTCAGCTTCCTCTTTATAGGCCCTCTCGGCAAGTACAAGGGAATTAAAGACGAAGATGTGGCCAAAGCGATGATTGCTCTAGTGGAACAGGGACAAGGTACTGTAATTGTTGAATCGAATACCCTTAAACTGTTTAGTAAAGAGTATGATGCGAAGAGGTAAAGAAGTTGGAAGACAGAAGACGGAAGTTGGAAGACGCCTGCCTCGGGATGCGAAGCATAACGAGGGAAGACGGAAGTCAGAGAAAAAGTAATCGGTAGTCGGTAGTCATTAATCGGCAATCAGTCAATCAGTCAATCAATCAATCAATCAGTCAATCAGTCAATCAACCTGCCTGCCGACGTCAGTCAGGCAGGTCATTCAATCATTCAATCATTCAATCATTCAATCATTCAAAATGAACACAAGCGAATATTTCCAATCGTTAGTTAAAAATCGCCAGAGCGACCGTGGGTATACAGATCAACCCATCGAAAATGAGAAGTTGGAACGAATTCTGGAAGCAGCGCGTATAGCGCCATCGGCCTGCAATGCACAGCCATGGAAGTTTATTGTGGTAAACGACACGGAGCTAAAAAACCAGCTGGCCGACACTACCTCAAGCAAGATACTGGGGATGAACCATTTTACCAAGCAAGCACCAGTACATATTGTAATTGTGCTTGAGGGAGGAAATTTCAACTCGAAATTTGGTAGCGTGGTTAAGCAAAAGAACCTTCCGCTTATAGATATTGGGATTGCAGCCGAACACATATGCCTTGCAGCAGCAGCCGAGGGTCTCGGCTCATGCATGATTGGCTGGTTTGACGAATCCGCTGTAAAAAAAATGCTGAATATTCCTAAAAGCAAGCGGCCTATTCTAATAATTACCCTGGGCTATCCTGCAAAACCAGAAATCCGAGAAAAGAGAAGAAAAGGAATAGAGCAAGTAGTAAGTTATAACCACTACTAGTCAACTACTTGAGCTATTTTTAAGCATACAATTAATTGTAAAGGAGCGATATGGCAGTAACAAAACCATATCAAAGTGAAATGCTAACCACACATATCCAAACAACACCTACTTAATAGTAAACTGGGTAAAGTTCTGAAATGGAATTGGTTGGACAAGGAAGTAGGTAACTTTAGAGTGTGGAGGCCCCAATTTGCAGTGTGCTTCAAACACCTCAATGGTGTGGGAGTCTGCCTCGGCCTCAACGTAAACACTGCCATCGGGTTGATTTTTCACAAAACCCTTAACCCCAAGCTCGGCTGCCAACTTAAACACAAAGTAACGGAAGCCTACCTGTTGTACTTTACCTTTGAGTACTATCCTAACCGCTTTACTATCCATAGCCATAATAATTTGCTCAAAATTACAGAAAATTGCCCTGATCAGTCAAGCATTTACTCGAACTCATTACATCAATTCGATTTTAAGAATATATTTGCAGTCAAATTTTAAAACTATGGATTACCTACTTATTGTTATTGCTGCAATACTTATTGTTCTTGGTTTGCTGGGTTGCATATTGCCCGTAATTCCGGGTCCGCCATTAAGTTTTGGTGGTTTGCTTCTACTCCATTTTACCCAATGGGGTCCAATACATTCTGATATTTTGGTGTGGTTGGGAATTGCAGCAGCAGTAGCCACAGTTCTCGATTACATCTTTCCGGTATGGACAACAAAGCGTTTTGGGGGAAGTAAACGAGGTGTTTGGGGCTCAACAATAGGATTGGTCGTTGGCCTATTCTTTTTTCCACCTTTTGGGATAATTATTGGCCCTTTTGTAGGGGCTTTTGTTGGTGAGGTTACAGCAAATCAGAACCAAAGGAGCGCATTGAAGTCTGCCTTGGGTTCGTTTGTTGGATTTTTATTAGGTACAGGGTTAAAGTTTGCCGTTTCGGGTGTTACCTCGTACTATTTTATAATGGAACTGTTTCTTCGGTGATGCAAAAGAAACCGTTTTGCTCCTGATGATCATAAGTGGCTATGCGTTGGCTGTTTTCCTGTGAGCGAGATTTACCTTCACATTTCTACCCTTCACCTCCGTTTCGTTAAGGGCTTTAATGGCATGCTGAGCTTCATCCTCATTTTCCATTTCAACAAAAGCATACCCCTTAGACTTGCCTGAGAGCTTGTCAACAATGATTCGCACATTTAAAACATTTCCAAAAGGGGTGAAAACTTCTTTAATCTCTTCGGCACTCATGGTGTAAGAGATATTTCCTATGTAAATATTCATAATACAAATGCGTTTAGGTGATTAGTATTATAAAATTAGGGCATTTTTTTTAATATAAACAAAAAAAAGGCAGCTTTTTTAGCTGCCTTTTTCTGAACTTAATAGTTACACTACTGCCCAAGGGTGGCAACCATAACCGCTTTAATGGTGTGCATACGGTTCTCTGCCTCATCGAAAACGATGCTAGCATCCGACTCAAACACCTCCTCGGTAACCTCCATGGACTCTAACCCGAACTTTTGGAAAATATCCTCTCCAACAACGGTTTTGCGGTTGTGGAATGCGGGTAGACAATGCATAAACTTGCAGTTGGGGTTTCCTGTCAACTCCATAGCCTTTTTGTTCACCTGGTAGGGCTTTAGCAGCTTTATTCTATCGGCCCATACTGACTCAGGCTCACCCATCGATACCCAAACGTCGGTATATAGGAAATCGCAACCCTTAACGCCTTCCTCAACGCTCTCGGTGCGAGTAATCTTGGCGCCAGTTTCCTTTGCAATCTCAAGGCACTGGTTGTAAAGCTCGTCTGATGGCCAAAGCGCCTTAGGAGCAACAGCGCGGAAGTCCATACCCATTTTAGCTGCGCCCACCATAAGGGAGTTACCCATATTGTTCTTGGCATCGCCCATATATGCAAACGTTACGCTGCACAGAGGCTTATCGCTGTGCTCACGCATTGTTAGGAAATCGGCCAATATTTGGGTTGGGTGAAACTCGGTAGTTAAACCGTTCCATACGGGCACGCCTGCGTGCTGAGCAAGGGTTTCAACAATCTCCTGTGAGTATCCACGGTACTCGATACCGTCGTACATCCGGCCCAGTACTCGGGCAGTATCTTCCATCGATTCCTTCTTACCCATCTGCGAGCCGGCAGGCCCTAGGTAGGTAACCTGAGCTCCCTGATCGTATGCGGCTACTTCAAAAGCGCAACGCGTACGGGTTGAGTCCTTCTCGAAAAGAAGAACGATATTTTTACCTTTTAGCTTCTGCTGCTCAGTACCAGCATACTTGGCGGCTTTTAAATCGGCCGACAGGTCGAGCATAAACTGAATCTCCTT
>JAVERU010000096.1:0-11004 GCA_034006965.1 Tenuifilaceae bacterium | reverse complement strand
GTAATGTATTACAACGTAAACCCTATCTTTGTGTGTCGCATAACAATTTATTGAGAATGGAATCTCTTTTTGAACTAAGCCAACAGCGAATAAGGTGGGTTAAGGCAGATTTTTATAGAAGCCTTTATCACACCATCGACTGGAAGTGCCGCTTAATAGAGATAAAAGGGGCGCGAGGTGTTGGTAAAACAACCCTCATGCTGCAACAAGCACAGAGTCTTAGCAAAACAAACCCATCCGCCGTTTTGTACGTATCGCTAGATGATCCTTACTTTTACAATCATTCGATTATCGATACTGCCGATTATTTTACCAAATTTGGTGGTTTATACTTGTTTTTAGACGAGGTACATAAATATCCTTCCAAATTCCCCAAACACGATTGGTCGGCCGAAATTAAAGTAATTTATGATAGGTATCCTGAGCTGCAGGTAATTTATTCGGGTTCTTCAGTGCTGAAATTATTTAAAGGGCATGGCGATTTAAGCCGCCGTAAATGCAGCTATAACCTCCCTGGATTATCGTTTCGTGAATACATTAACCTGATAAATAATACCGAGTTGCCTGTTTATTCCTTACCTCAATTGTTAAACAATCACTCCGAAATTGCTAAAACAATAACCAATGATCTTAAGGTAGTCCCATTATTCATTGATTATCTCAAGCATGGTTATTATCCATATTATAATGAAGCCCCCAATCAGTTTTGCAATCGTCTCCGCGATACAATTAACGTAATACTTGAGCAAGATTTGCCTGCTGTTGCCTCCTTTTCGCACGAAAACCATATCAAACTCAAAAAATTACTTGCAGTACTTTCTGAGTCTGCACCTTACACTCCCAATTTAACTAATCTCAGGTCGGAACTATTTATTGCCGATCAGCGCACCTTGCTGAATTATCTGGATGCACTCGAAAAGGCAGAGCTATTAGCTACTCTCGATAAAACAGCTAAAGGGTTAAAAAAAATGCAGAAACCATCCAAAATCTACCTGAACAATACAAATCTTTTAAACTGCTTGTTTTTTGATAAACCCAATATCGGAACCCAGCGCGAAACGTTTTTCTTTAATCAGCTACGCAGTATTCACTGTGTAAATTATCCTGTAAAGGGCGATTTTATAGTTGATTCCAAATATACCTTTGAGATAGGAGGGAAAAATAAACCCGCTTTTCAAATACAAGAAGTACCTGATGCCTATCTCGCTATTGATGATCTTGAACTAGGTTTCGGGAATAGAATTCCTTTATGGCTATTCGGTTTTTTATATTAACCAGCTCAACTTTCGCAAGCAAAACAATAACGCATATATGTCTGGAATTCTGTGCTTTAAATATTGTTCTTCCTGCCTACCTAAACGGTAGTGCAGGCAGGTGCGATTTTTGTGTCTTACTTCGACTTGCTCAGCACAAGTCTTTGTGTCCCCGCCTGCTGCGGGCAGGTTTTGTGTAATAGTAAAAAGTTATAACACAAAGCGATGCACTGAGCGGTGCGCTGAGTATTTCGAAGTGTCTATCGAAGTGTTTCACGAAGGATTACACAGAGTTTCACAAAGTATTTGCAGAAACAATTAAGTTATTCACTACTAGGTGTATACGAGTCTTAAAAGATAATTAATTGGCTATACATCAAGGGATTAAGTTGTATGCGAAAGTTGAGTTAACCAATTGCTATTCATATTCCATACCTTTACGATTGTGATGGGATGTGCAACCTACGCAAACCTTTCCTAAAAACACGATGCTTCAGGTATAAAGGCATTGAAGAGGAGACCTCACCCACAAGGTAATAATGAAGAAGCCTTAGTGTATTTTAGGTGAAGTGCTAAATGATATTTGATGGTTGTGCACAAGCATTATTTACAACCTTAGGATATTGTAATGACTTTTAGTTAGCACTTATGGTCAGTATAGTGTAAAGGAGTTTGTATGGCAGAATGTGAAGAATCTGGTTAAGAAGATAATCGGTGCAGCTAACCGATGAGGCGATCTGGCGTTTATGCGTTTATGCGAATAGACGATTAGGCGAAATATCCACCTCACACGCATCGCACCATCGCATCACGCACCATCGCATCACGCACCCTCGCATCATCACATCAGCGCATCACCGCATCACCGCATTATCATTATCAACGCTGATCCAACTCGGCTACGCCGTGGGTAAAGGAGCTGGTTTGGCAGAATGTGAAGAATTTGGTTAAAAAGATAATCGTTGCAGCTAACCGATGAGGCGATCTGGCGTTTATGCGAATAGGCGATTAGGCGAAATATCCAACTCACACGCATCGCATCACGCACCCTCGCATCATCGCATCATCACATCAGCGCATCACCGCATCACCGCATTATCGCATTATCGCAAAAACGCATCACCGCATTATCATTATCAACGCTGATCCAACTCGGCTTTGCCGTGGGTAAAGGAGCTAGCTTGGCAAAATGTGAAGAAATCGGTTAGGCGTTGGGGACCAGAATAAATAATGATAAATGCATATAAATTTTGTATATTTGTATGTACAGATATGGCAAAACAAGGAAACATACTTAAACAGCTAAATCCTCATTATTTTTGGGATGTTGATTTTAGCAAGTTGGATCCAAACAAGGCAAAGCGATTGGTAGTGGAACGGGTTATTGCCATGGGTACTACCAAGGAAATCTCCGCATTGGTTAACTATTATGGCAAGGAAGAGGTGATTAAGGTAATAACATCTTTAAACTACCTCGACCCTAAAACACTGAATTTTGTGGCACTTTATTTTAATATCTCCCTGAAATCATTTAAATGCTACATACGCAAACAGTTGCGCCAGCAACACTGGAACTCTTAAGGTCGATTCAGAGCAAGCCTTATATGAACAACTTCTGCCTTGCTGGAGGAACTGCATTGGCTTTACTGTATGGGCATCGAAAGTCAATCGATATAGATTTATTCACAAACACCGATTTTGACACAGCATGGTTGCTCGAGAAGGTTCAATATGATTTTTCGTTTCAGGTTGACTTTGTGGCTCAGAATACTGTCAAGGGTAGCATCAATTCAGTTAAGGTAGATTTAATTGCCCATCGATATCCCAATTTAGCGGCACCTCGGGTGCTAAGTGGAATCCGTTTGTTGTCGGAGCAGGATCTAATAGCAATGAAATTAAATGCTATTTCCGTAAGCGGGCAACGCTCAAAGGACTTTATCGATATTTATTACGCTCTATCAAGGTTTAGCATTGAGCAAATGCTTACGTTCTATAAGGTAAAATACTCACAACATAATGATACGCACATACTGAAAAGTTTAGTTTTCTTCGATGATATTGATCTTGTCGATTGGCCAGCTATACTAGATAACCCCAACCTCTCGTGGGCTAAGGTTAGAAAGAGAATTGAAGATGCAGTCTTGGATTTTATGAATAACGATCCGAAGTAGAGAACCAAACGATCGCGCTGGTGTCTTTCCGTAACAGCTCACGCCAACTAGCCGATGTTAACACCATCTATATGCAAGGCAGTCCCAAAAGCAGATACGATGGCAAAGATTTATGGAAGCACTATAGCTACAATGATTTAGGCATTATTGGCGAGCCTTACTTCGATATGGATTTCAACCAGTTTTTCTACCTAACCGATACCGGCCGCCGCTGGAATGGCTGGCGCGAAATCGTGCGCGATAGGGTTCCTCAGCAGGAGCAATGGATTAAAAAGGGTCTGGTTTTTAAAACCACAAGCCAAATAATTAACGCCGCCCACAGCGGAAAGCTACCACCAAAAATAATGATTACCGTCCACCCCCAGCGCTGGAGCAGCTCGGCTGCGCCGTGGGTAAAGGAGCTGGTATTACAGAACGTGAAGAATTTGGTTAAAAGGATAATTATAGCAAAAAATCTTTTAGTCGTTGGTGAACAGAAGTATTAATTATGTATATTTGCAGTGTGATTGCATAATTGCATAGCCAATGTTTATTAAAAGAGACATACAGCACCAATTAGAGAAAATGCTGGGCCTGTTCCCCTTGCTATCACTCACAGGGCCAAGGCAATCGGGTAAAACCACCCTATTGCTTAACGCATTTCCAAACTATAAGTACTATAATCTGGAAAGGGTGGATTATCGTCAGCTAATTATGGAAGACCCTTTAGGCTTTTTAAAAAGCAACGGGCCAGGCATTATTTTTGACGAGGTGCAAAATCTACCCGAGCTATTTAGCTACATTCAGGCAGTTTCCGATGAGAACGGAGCTGTTGGACAGTATGTGCTGTCGGGTTCTCAGAGTTTTCTAATGAACCAGCACATTTCGCAATCATTAGCAGGCAGGATTTATGTTAGCCATCTATTGCCCTTTAGTTTTAACGAGGTAGGTGTAACGGCTGATGTGTTCAGTACCATTTACAAAGGTTTTTACCCGCGTTTAGTGGAGAAGGGAATTAATGCCAGCGATTTTTACCCATCGTACTTGCATACATATGTTGAACGTGATATAAGATCTATAAAGGCAATTGAAGATTTAAACACATTCACAAGGTTTCTGGCTTTATGTGCCGGAAGGGTAGGGCAAATACTAAACCTCACATCACTTGCCAACGACGTGGGTGTTGCTGTAAATACAGTAAAATCATGGATTTCATTGCTTGAGGCGAGCTACATTATTTTTTTAGTTCAGCCCTACCATAACAATTTTAGCAAAAGGATTATAAAATCACCAAAACTTTACTTTTCCGATACTGGGGTGGCGTGCTCCTTGCTTCGCATAGGTAGTCCAGAGACGTTGAAAACACACTACCTATACGGATCACTTTTCGAGAATATGGTAATTAGCGATATCCTCAAACAGCTTTATAACCTTGGAAAACAACCAAATATATACTATTGGCGCGAAAGTAATGGGACCGAAGTTGACTGCATCCTAGAACTTGACTCCTCTCGTTGTATGGCCATTGAAATAAAGGCAGGTCAAACCTTTAGCAAAGATTACTTCAAAAATTTAAAGAATTATCCGGATAGCACAGCAAAAAAAATTGTTATTTACGCTGGGGAGGAATCTATTAGTACAGGGGATTTTACTTTAATACCATGGCAGGGAATCACCAGTATTGTTGAATAGGGTTCTATTCAATAGTTAATACTTTAATGATTGTCCGCTATGACACCTATGACGAATGAGTTGATTACAACGACACGTCATTGCGAACGTCCTTTGTGAAGCAATCTTTTAATTAACAGGATTTTATAGATTGCTTCATCCGCCGGCTGGCGGATTCGCAATGACGTAAAGGCTTTAGGCATCATAACGGATAATCATTATACTTTAACAAGAGCTTCCATAAGATACGCCTCAAAAATTGATGCTATAACCATCGGTATGCAGGGCAGCTCCCGCTCACAGTACGACAACAGCGATATATGGTCCAAGTACGACTACCGCAAGCTGGGTATTATTGGCGAACCCTACTTCGATATGGATTTCGACCAGTTTTTCTACCTAACCGTTACTGGCCGCCGGTGGAATGGGCAACCGGGTAAGCGTTAGGGACAAGATGCCACAGCAGGAGCAGCGGAAAAGCCATGGGCTAACCTTCCGCACCACAAAGGCCATTATCAGACCAGCAGAGCGTGGCAGCCTACCCCATAAAATGATGATTACCGTCCACCCCCAGCGCTGGAGCAGCTCGGCTGCGACGTGGGTAAAGGAGCTGGTTTGGCAAAACGCTAAAAACCTGTTAAAGAGGGCTTTAATTTCTATTAGGTAGCTGTTCACATATAGTCTGGTTTATCGAGAACTACTCTCCCGATTAGCTACAACACAACACCCTATCCCAGAACCTGTAACGCGAAACACAGAACGCAGAACTCGGAACCCGTAACCCTATACCCGCTCTTCTTTCACCTTGTAAGTTCTTAGTAACTTCGCATATCTTTAAAAAAAGTAGAATTATGTGGATTATGATTCCATATTATTCCGTATATTTGTAGTATGATTAGAAGAACCGCATTAAAAAGGCTTGAACAGCTAACCTCAATGTTTAAAGTTGTTGCCATAACCGGGCCGCGACAATCGGGTAAAACAACGCTGGTAAAAGCCGCTTTCCCGCACAAACCATACGTTACACTGGAAAATCCCGACACCAGAAGGTTTTCAATTGATGATCCCCGTGGATTTCTTATGCAATTTCCCAAGGGTGCTGTTCTAGACGAAATACAACGTAGCCCCCTGTTGCTTTCGTATCTACAGGAAATTGTAGATAACAGTACAACGCCTGGTCAGTTTGTACTAACCGGTTCAAACAACTTTTTGCTAAACGAACAGATTACTCAATCTTTAGCAGGCAGGGTTGGGCTTTTAAACCTTTTTCCCTTTTCACTTGCAGAGATTAAAGCATATAATTTGCCATATTCTGAGAATGATTACATAATCAATGGGTTTTATCCACCAATTTACGACCAGAATATAAGCATTAAGGAATGGATGCCCAGCTACATCAGGACCTATATCGAAAGAGATGTTAGGCAAGTAAAAAATGTAACAGATTTGCTTGTGTTCGAAAAGTTTATGAGGTTACTGGCAGGGCGAACCGCTCAGGAGGTCAACTATACAGCCCTTGCCGTTGAGGTTGGGGTCGATGTGAAAACAATACAATCGTGGTTAAGTATTCTGGTTAGCAGTTTTATAGTGTACTTAGTACCTCCTTTCTATAAAAACTTTAATAAAACAGTTGTTAAGCGACCAAAACTATTCTTTTACGACACCTCCCTAGCTTGCTCATTGCTTGGTATCCATAAAATAGAGCACTTGCAGTCCCATCCGCTAAGGGGATCTCTGTTTGAGTGCCTAGTAGTTTCTGAAATAATCAAACAAAAGAATAATTTAGGTAGTACGGATTCAATCTACTTCTGGAGAGATAAAACGGGTCGGGAAATTGATCTGGTAATTGACAAAACTACATCCTTTATTCCATTAGAGATAAAATCGGGTAAAACCATACACGATGAGTTTTTTAAAAACCTAAGGTATTGGCTAAAACTTACGGGAGAGAAACAGGGAAAACTTATTTATGCTGGCACCGATATCCAAAAACGTTCTGAAGGCATTGAGGTTATTGGTTGGGAAAAAATATCGTTTTTCGATTAGCCTGGATGTCGCCTTTTATCATATTACGAGTGAGGGATGAGATATATTATCAACTCACCACTCACTACCCCCCTTCGTTCGGCGGTGGCTGTGCCTCCGTCGAATATATTTTTGCAGGTTGCCACTGCTTTTTGCACTAGAGTATTTTAGGTGAAGTACTAAATGATATTTGATGGTTAAAATTGGATATGCCCTTCGGGGCTATTTTTTTGCTACTCCATAATTTTTTCTCAAAACTTTGAGTAAATTTACTCATCATATTGAGTAAATTGCGCAAAGATGCACAAGCGACACCATATCAAACAGCTAAAGAAGCGCTTAGAAGAACCCCGACTGTTTATTCAGGTTATAACGGGTCCTCGCCAAGTAGGCAAAACCACATTGGCTAACCAGCTACTCAAGGGGGTTACTGTCCCGTGGGCATTCGAGTCGGCTGATGCCGTTCCTGCTGGAACACCCCAATGGATAGAGCAATTATGGGAGGGCGTTAGGCTTAAAATGAGAACCAACAAGCTAAACGAGTATATCCTGGCCATTGATGAGATTCAGAAAATTACCGGGTGGAGTGAGATGGTAAAAAGGCTATGGGACGAAGATACCCGCAATGGAGTAAACATTAAGGTATTAATTTTGGGGTCATCCCGTTTAATGCTTCAACAGGGGCTTACCGAATCGCTCGCTGGCCGATTTGAGCTAACGTATATGTCGCATTGGTCATTTAGCGAGATGCGGGAGTCCTTTGGATGGGATGCTTGCACCTACGCCTGGTACGGTGGTTATCCGGGCAGTGCGGCAATTATCTCAGACGAAGATAGATGGAAAAGGTACATCATCGACAGCCTTATTGAAACCAGCATAGCAAAGGATATACTTATGCTTACCCGTATCGATAAGCCAGCCCTGCTGAGGAAACTTTTTGAGTTGGGGTGTAGCTACTCGGGACAAATCCTATCGTACACCAAAATTCAGGGGCAACTTCAGGATGCCGGCAACACAACCACACTTTCTCACTACTTAAATCTGCTCGATACGGCTGGCTTGCTGGGAGGCATTGAAAAGTATGCAGCTGATGTAATCCGCAAAAGGGCATCGAGTCCCAAGTTTCAGGTACACAACAATGCGCTGTTAAGTGCCCAGAGCGGCCTGCATTTTTCTGAAATTAGAGGCAATCCAAAGGGTTGGGGTCGAGTAATTGAATCGGCAATTGGGTCACACCTTGTAAATCAATCCATTAGCAACAACTACAAGGTTTACTACTGGCGCGACAGGGGCAACGAGGTTGATTTTGTTTTAGAAAGGCAAAATAAAATTGTGGCTATTGAGGTGAAAAGTACTACTTCGCAGCCACCCAAAGGGATGGAAGTTTTTGTGCGAAGTTTCAAGCCCCAAAGGGTGTATCTTATCGACAACAAAAACTTACACTGGGAGGAGGTTCTTGCCATTAATCCCTCCGATCTGTTTTAGCGACTATTCCATGTATTGGCAATGGAATTACTCTAGTTTATTAACCTAACCTATACCAGCCGCTGCCGGGAAGGCTGGCGGGTAAGCGTGCGCGATAGGGTTTCACAGCAGGAGCAATGGAACAAGCTTGGGCTAACCTTCCGCACCACAAGGGCAATTATCAGAGCAGCAGAGCGTGGCAGCCTACCACATAAAATGATGATTACCGTGCACCCCCAGCGCTGGACCAACTCGGCTTTGCCGTGGGTAAAGGAGCTGGTTTGGCAAAATGTTAAGAATTTGGTTAAAAAGATAATAGTTGCAGCTAACCGATGAGGCGATCTGGCGTTTATGCGTTTATGCGAATAGACGATTAGGCGAAATATCCACCTCACACGCATCGCACCATCGCATCACGCACCCTCGCATCATCACATCAGCGCATCACCGCATTATCATTATCAACGCTGGACCAACTCGGCTTTGCCGTGGGTAAAGGAGCTAGTTTGGCAAAATGTTAAGAATTTGGTTAAAAAGATAATAGTTGCAGCTAACCGATGAGGCGATCTGGCGTTTATGCGAATAGACGAATAGGCGATTAGGCGAAATATCCACCTCACACGCATCGCATCATCACACCATAGCCCCACCACCCCATCAGCAAGCAAAACATCAATCAAATTCTAAAGTATATTCACACCTACACCCAAAATGTCCTTCGAATATATGTCGCAAACCACAGAAAGTCGTTCGTAAAAGTGTTGTTTCCTTCGTTCGGCGGTGGCTGTGCCTCCGTCGAATATATTTTTGCAGGTTGCCACTGATTTTTGCATTAGACAGGCACAACCTGTTTTTATATTACGTCCGAGGTAGAACCTCGGCCGAACGAGGGGTGGTCAGCGAGCTTGTCGAACTGCTCAGTATACTACCTGCCGAACTGCTCAGGGTATGCCTTCGGACTTTCGACGTTCAGACTTCCCTCTTCTGACTTCTAACTTTCGACTTTCCGTCTTCCGCCTTCGGTCTTCCGGCCACCATACTCCCCCTCAACCACATCAACAAACAATTTGCTACCTTTACAGCTACCTATAAAAACGATACACCTGATATTGATGAAACGAACAGCATACACACTCGCACTAATAATCACGGGTATAGCCCTGCAGGCGCAGGTGGCTTACCAGCATGTTAGCGACAAAGATATCTACAATTTCCTCGACGAGCTGGCCAGCATACGCGTTATCGAAATCAACTCCACGGTAAAGCCATACCCCCGCACCACCATTGCAGAGTACCTGCAAAAAGCCAGTGAGCAGGAGCAGACGCTTAACCGCTCGCAAAGGGCACGGCTAGCTCACCACATGGAGGAGTACCAGCTGGAGCTGGGCAAGCTGAAGGAGGGCGAATGGCAGCTGTTTAAGCGCGACTCGTCGGTGTCGGTTCATTTTCTTCCCCCTGAGGTGGCCTATAGGGACTCATTCTTTAGGGCGCTCATGCGACCCGTTTATGGGTTTCGCTACTTTTCGGGGGGACAAAGAGATTTTTGGGTATCGTATGGTGGTGCCGAGGCCATTACATACATAGGCGATAGCTGGTCGGTTTACGCCAGCCTACGCGACAACTACCAGGCGGGTGAGCGCTTGGCGCAGCCATCGTTCCTAACGCAGGAGCCAGGCGGCACATACAAAGCGCTAACCGGGGGCGGCCCTGGTGGTGAGTATAGCGAGATGCGAGGCGGCATAACCTGGAGCTGGAACTGGGGCTCGCTGGGATTGATCAAAGATCATATGATGTGGGGTGACAACCAGAACGGCAGCAATATCTTCTCGGGGCGCACGCCCTCATTCCCTATGGTAAAGCTGTATATGAATCCCGCCAAGTGGCTCGAGTTTAGCTACTACCACGGCTGGCTGGTATCGGAAGCTATCGATAGCGTTAACTCAATATTCCCGGCCGAGGGAAACGCTCGCACCATCCAAAGGCGAATGTACATAGCAGCCAACATGTTTACCGTGAAACCATTCAGCCGGCTAAACATCTCCTTTGGCAACTCCATTGTGTATGGCGATATGGATGTGCAGCCAGCCTACCTTATCCCATTCTTTTTCTACAAATCGTTGGTGCACACGGTTCACTGGGGGTCATCGTTTCAGAACAACGCCATGTTCATCAATATCAGCTCAAGACAAATAAAACACCTACACCTATACGGAACACTTTTTATCGATGAGTTCTCGGTAAAACGTATTGGCGATCCCACGCGTCACAACTTTAACAGCTACAAAGCCGGTTTTACGCTGAGCCACTGGCCTATACGCAACGTGGTGCTGGGCGGCGAATATACCTTCACCAACCCAATTACATTTTTGCACGACGAGCCCACAACCAGTTTCTCCTCCAACAAATACAACCTGGGGCACTACCTAAAGGATAATGCCGAG
>JAVERU010000097.1:0-10930 GCA_034006965.1 Tenuifilaceae bacterium | reverse complement strand
CTGGCTGCTCCAGCAGGCAGGCAGGGAACTTGGATCTACGGTTTAGGAAACCGCTATGCAGTATTTTCCTTGCTGGCAAGAATTGCCCGAAGCTTCCTCTTCCCGCTGGCTGTCTTGTAGTATTTCTCCTTGATCCTTGCCTGCTCTGAATCACCCACGGGTTCTGAAAAGAAGAGCCGCCAGGGAGTGTATGGCCTGGTGGACTGCACTTTGCCTTGGTTATGCTCGCTAAGCCTACGCCGCACGTTCTGCGACATGCCCACGTAGATTCTGCCATCGATTTGGCTTACCAGAGCATAAACAAAAAAGAGATTGTCCATATACAAAAAAGAGCGCTTTGTGCACTCTATTGTAGCCCCACCAAGAATCCCTGCCTGACTGGCTGCTCCAGCAGGCAGGCAGGGAACTTGGATCTACGGTTTAGGAAACCGCTATGCAGTATTTTCCTTGCTGGCAAGAATTGCCCGAAGCTTCCTCTTCCCGCTGGCTGTCTTGTAGTATTTCTCCTTGATCCTTGCCTGCTCTGAATCACCCACGGGTTCTGAAAAGAAGAGCCGCCAGGGAGTGTATGGCCTGGTGGACTGCACTTTGCCTTGGTTATGCTCGCTAAGCCTACGCCGCACGTTCTGCGACATGCCCACGTAGATTCTGCCATCGATTTGGCTTACCAGAGCATAAACAAAAAAGAGATTGTCCATATACAAAAAAGAGCGCTTTGTGCACTCTATTGTAGCCCCACCAAGAATCGAACTTGGATCTACGGTTTAGGAAACCGCTATTCTATCCATTGAACTATGGGGCCAAATTATTCTCACTATTTCAAATCGAACCTGAAACTACGGTTTAGGAAACCGCTATTCCCTGCCTGCGTGACGTGTCAGCAGTCAGGCAGGTATCCATTGAACCCTGCCTGCCTTTGGTAGGTACGGGGCCAATATTTCAAGCCGCAAAAATAAGTCTTTTTTGCTATCTCAGCAAATAAAATTCAACAACACATGGTTATAACACACCTTCACCCGTATAATTCATCATTTCGTAAAAAAGTTAACATCAAAACGACACCCACTTTCTTCCACATACGAAAATTATCATACCTTGAGATATGAAAAAAGGGTGATGAAAAGAAAATTTCGTTTCGAGCATAAAGTAATAATCTTATACCTATTGGTTGGTGGGCTATGGATCATCTTCTCCGATAAGATGATACTGCTATTTACTGATGATCTCGCCACCATTAGCCGTTATCAAACCCTAAAGGGCTGGCTTTACGTATTGGTAACCGCTGGATTATTCTTTGCAATCCTAAGGTGGTACATCGTAAGGCTACGTAAAGCATTGGATAAATCAGAGGAAAGTGACAGGCTTAAAACAGCCTTTCTGCAAAATGTATCGCACGAAATACGAACCCCCATGAACTCCATCTGCGGTTTTTCGTCACTTCTTGGCCGCAATGGGTTAACACCCGAAAAACGCAAGCAGTACACTGGGATCATTATCAACAGCAGCAATCAGCTTCTTTCCATTGTAAACGACATCCTTTGCATATCAAACATCGAAACAGGACAGGAGTCAATTAGCATGAACCCCACTCAGGTTGATAAAATTTTTAGTGAGGTTTTCGATATGGCTCACCCACAAACCAAGGCAAAGGATGTAACGCTTAAGCTCGATATCGACAGTAGGGTTAAAGACATTGAGGTATTAACCGATGGGCCCAAGCTAAAGCAAATAGTATGGAACCTTACCAACAATGCGGTTAAATTCACGCAAAAGGGCGAGGTTGTCATGGGCTGCACCCTGGAAGGAGACAAGCTTAGCATTTACATTGAAGATACAGGCATTGGCATTGCCCCCGAAATGCATGAAAAAGTATTCGATAGGTTTGTACAGGCCTACCCGTCTATTCAACTAAGCTATGGTGGCACTGGGCTTGGCCTATCCATAGCCAAAGGCTATGTCTTACTTCTTGGGGGAGATATTAAACTCCAATCGGAACCAAATATCGGAACCAAGGTGTTTGTTTCAATTCCCATCGAAAATCCAGCTAAGCCAAAACAGTAGAAATATGCACAAACAACCCCAATATTGATGTGGTTATAATGGATCTGCGTATGCCCATAATGGATGGGTACGAAGCCACTCGCAGGATAAAGAGGTTAAGGCCTTCGCTACCAATCATAGCACACACCGCCTATAAAGAGCCCGAAAGGAAGGGGGGTAACCTTCAGGATGGATTTGACGAATATCTCCCCAAACCGCTAAACCAAAAAATTCTAAGCTCAATTCTGTCGAAGTATAAAAAGTAGGGTTGCACCAAAGCAATCCTTAGAAACTCATGAACAGCGCCCTACACATTTAATCCCCTATTTTGTGTAACTCCGCCACTCCGCTTAGCTGAATTTTTAATATCTTTAGGGTCGCAAACAAACACCTACCTTAAAATGACAACTAAAAGGTTACTAGTGGTTTTCGGGCTTTTTTTAATCCCGATTGCCCTACTTGCTCAACCCAAAATGCCATCCATTAGCGAGATGCGCTGGGGGCGCGACTACAACCTACACGTAAAGCTCTCAAACGATACTAACTACGTAATGGATGTAAGGGCGCTTCACCACACCGGGGAGTTGTCGTTTGATACTGATAGCGATGCCGCAACATACTATCCGGTAAGCCTCGACGAGGAGTTTATTAACCACATTAAGAACCGTAAGCTCGATAGCGAAAGGCATCAAACCATCGATTCTATTCAGCCCACCACACGCCCAACCACTCTTTGGTCAGCATTGCACGGTACGCTTGGGGGAGGTTATGTACACTTTGTAAACTGTTTGGTATACGCACTGGAGTCGAACCACCTAAGGCTCTCCGATCCCATCATGCGTAGGCCCGAAACCAAGTGGAAGCCCAAGCCCACAACCCAGTCGTACAAGCGAACCCGCAAATGGGAGTACTACGTGCCATACGATCAAAAGCAGGCTCAACGAGAGTACAAGCTCCGCAAGCGTGAGGAGGACCTCAGAGATTTGCAAGGAATACCCGAAAATTTTTTAGACCTTTTTCTGAATACAAACCAGAAACAGTACGAAAGGCTCCGTGCTGAAGGAAGGAAAATGCAGATTGCCCAAATCGATTTGGTGCGGTTACTTCTGGGCGCAAAATATTTGGGCATCGATCAAATTGAGTTTATCCAGCAACGAGTTACCTCATCGGTGCTTCTTTACAGCGTAAGCAACCTACCCTCAGTCATCATTTTTGATGACTACAAAGCTGCCGTTGCCATGACTCTCGATAAAACGGGTTATAAAATCGACTACGTTGTTTTTCAGGATCAAAACACCCTATCGGGCGAGGAGTATGAAAGCCGTTACCAAATGATTGAAGCAATAATCGAAACCATTAACGAGGCCAACGAAAAGGTTTTCCGCAAGAGGCTCTCTAGCTACTACGGATCGTAGCTCATCAGAAATCATACCCACGCACAGTTCTGGTCGTTGTAAAGAGCTGGGTTTTTTCAAAAAAAGGTTACTTTTGTGCAATGCAAAATAAACTTTTTGCTTGGCACAATTTATTATTGATAATCAACATATTAAAATGACACTAAAATCACGCTCAAAGATTGCAGATCTACTGAAGGGAGGCGTTGTTGGCGCTGAGGTAACCGCAAAAGGATGGGTAAGAACACGCCGGGGAAATAAGAATGTTGCTTTCATTGCCCTAAACGATGGCTCTACTATACACAATATACAGGTTGTTGCTGATGTTCCAACTTTTGGCGATGATTTTCTGAAGGATGTAAATACTGGTGCTTGCATCAAGGTGGTTGGACAGCTCGTTGAATCGCCCGGCGCACAGCAGCCCGTTGAGATTCAGGCAAAAAGCATTGATATCTACGGCAAGGCCGATGCCGCCACATACCCACTACAGAAAAAGGGTCACAGCTTGGAGTTCCTACGAGAGATTGCCCACCTAAGACCTCGTACCAACACCTTTGGTGCTGTGCTCCGCATTCGCCACGCCATGGCCTATGCCATTCATAAGTTTTA
This sequence comes from Tenuifilaceae bacterium, assembly GCA_034006965.1. GTDB lineage: Bacteria > Bacteroidota > Bacteroidia > Bacteroidales > Tenuifilaceae > Perlabentimonas. Next base: position 6,887 of record JAVERU010000097.1, on the reverse strand, counting down.
CAACGATAAGGGCTTCTACTATCTGCATACCCCAATTGTTACAGCCTCCGATGCCGAGGGAGCTGGTGCCATGTTTAGGGTTACAACCCTCGATATGGAAAACCCACCCCGCAATGAGAACGGCAAGGTAGACTTTACCGAAGATTTTTTTGGTAAGGAAACCAACCTAACCGTATCGGGGCAGCTCGAGGGCGAACTTGGTGCTTTGGCCCTTTCGGAGATCTACACCTTTGGCCCTACCTTCCGCGCCGAGAACTCCAACACCCCACGTCATCTGGCCGAGTTCTGGATGATAGAGCCCGAGATGGCATTCTATGATATTGAGGACAACATGGACTTGGCCGAGGAGTTCCTAAAATATCTTACCAGCTATGCCCTCGAGCACTGCAAGGACGATTTGGAGTTCCTAAACAAGATGTGGGACAAGGAGCTGATTGAGCGCCTCAACTTTGTGGTAACCAACAAGTTTGTTCGATTATCGTACACCGATGCAATAGATATCCTCGCAAAAGCCGACCAGAAATGGGAGTTCCCAGTGTTCTGGGGAGCCGACCTGCAAAGCGAGCACGAGCGATACCTGGTGGAGAAACACTTCAAAAAGCCAGTAATCCTTACCGATTACCCAAAGGATATTAAGGCTTTCTACATGAAGCAAAACGACGACGGTAAAACCGTACGCGCTATGGATGTGCTATTCCCAAAGATCGGTGAGATTATTGGCGGTTCGCAGCGCGAAGAGAACCTTGAGGCGCTTACCACCCGAATGGCCGAGATGGGGGTACCTCAGGATGAGATGTGGTGGTACATTGATACCCGAAAATTTGGAAGCGCTCCCCACAGCGGTTTCGGCCTAGGATTTGAGAGGTTACTCCTCTTCGTTACCGGAATGAGCAACATTAGAGATGTGATCCCATTCCCTCGTACACCTAACAACTGTGAATTCTAACCATAAATTCATCTCCTAAACAATGCTCAAGCAAAGGTTACAACAGAAGCTACTACAGAAGCTATCGCCGCAGCAAATACAGGTAATTAAGCTGCTGGAGATACCCACCATGCAGCTTGAGCAAAGAATTAAGAAGGAGTTGGAGGACAACCCTACCCTTGAGGAGGGGCTAAATTATGAGGACGAGCAGTATCAGGAGGAGAGTGCAAACGAAGAGAAGGAGAATCAGAACGACGATGAATTCTCGCTAGAGGACTACCTCAACGATGAGGAAGTGCCCACGTACCGTTTATCGTCAAACAACTACTCCAAAGACGATAAGCGCCAGGAAATACCCTTTTCTACAGGGACATCATTCCATGAACACCTCAAGAATCAGCTCGGCTTTCGAGTGCTCAATCAGCACCAAAAAAACCTCGGGCTTTACCTTATTGGCAACATCGATGATGATGGATACCTGCGCCGTAAGCTATCGGCCATTGCCGATGATTTGGCCTTTTCGGCAGGAGTCGAAACCAACGAGGAGGAGCTGGAACAGATACTTTACATCATTCATGATTTTGAACCCATTGGTGTGGGCGCGCGCGATTTACAGGAGTGCCTCCTAATACAAATACAGAGCAAGGATCAAACCTTACCCCAGGTGGCGCTTGCCCGCAAAATCCTCAAGTACCATTTCGATGAGTTTACCCGCAAGCACTACGATAAGATACGGAACAAGCTAAACCTAAGCGATGAGCAGCTTAAAGATGCCATTGACGAAATACTAAAGCTTAACCCAAAGCCAGGCGGGAGCTTTCATGACCCCCACAATCGGGTTTCATATCATATTGTTCCCGATTTTATCCTCGACCTTGTGGATGGAGAGCTTATCCTTAGCCTAAACGCTAAAAACGTACCCGACCTCAAGATCAACAGGGAGTACTCGCAAATGCTCGAGTCGTACGCAGCTAACCGCAGCAGCGCATCAAAGCAGGAAAAAGAGGCCGTTGCGTTTGTGAAACAAAAGATCGATTCGGCCAAGTGGTTTATCGATGCCATTAGGCAAAGGCAAAACACGCTGCTGTTCACCATGCAGGCCATCATCGAGTACCAAACAGAGTTTTTTAAAACCGGCGACGACACGAAGCTAAGGCCAATGATTTTGAAAGATATTGCTGAGAAAACAGGCCTCGACATATCCACCATATCGCGAGTGGCCAACAGCAAGTACATTCAAACCAATTTCGGAATCTATTCACTCAAATACTTCTTTAGCGAGGGCATGCAAACCGATTCTGGCGAGGAGGTTTCAACCAAAGAGATAAAAAAAATCTTGCAAAATTGTGTTGAGGCAGAGGATAAGCGCAAACCCCTAACTGACGAGAAGCTTATGGATATTCTTAAGGAAAAAGGGTACCCCATTGCACGTAGAACTGTTGCTAAGTACCGTGAGCAGCTTGGGATACCAGTGGCCCGACTCAGGAAGGAACTTTAGCAACAACTAATCGGTTAATCACCGTTAACAGCTCTTGAAATGTCGAAATACATCGCTCACACCATATCGGTATTGCTGCACCCCATGCTAATGCCAACCTATGGCCTGCTGGCCATATTTGTAACCAACAATAGCATGTTCCTTCTGCCATACGATGCCAAGCGTATAATACTCGTTATTGTTGCCATTAACACGCTGGCCCTCCCCCTCCTTACGATCCCCCTTTTCAACAGGATGGGTATAATAAAAAGCATACAGATGCATGAGCATAGAGAAAGAATTATTCCCATTGCCTTTACGCTTGTTCCATACATATTCTCTTTTTACTTCCTCAAACGCTTACCCATACCCAGTGAGGTTTCACTTTTCATGCTGGGAGCATCAATTACCCTAGCCATTGCCCTTGTAGTTTCCATATGGTGGAAAATAAGCTTACACATGATTGGCATTGGTGGTTTGGTTGGATTATTCTTTGCCCTATCTACTCGCATATATTTTGAAATCACCACATACCTTATAGCGGCTGTAGCTATTGCAGGCATTGTTGCGTGGGCAAGGCTTCGGCTAAACACACACAACCCCCCTCAGGTTTATGTTGGGTTTATTTTGGGTTGGATTTCGGTTGCCTCAACCATACTACTGCTTAGCTAGCAAAAAGTTTTACGCTATGAATAGAATAATCCTTTTTTGTGTTGCTTCCTTTGCAGCATTATCATTTAATACCATGGCACAAAGCGCTAACGAACAAATTATAGCTAAGGATATGGAGCTGAAAAAGTTTTTAGGGGTATGGTATGAGATTGCCCGCTTCCCTCATTCCTTTGAACGAGATTTAGTGGGGGTTACAGCAACCTATTCGCTTAAAAAGAATGGCAACATTCAGGTTATTAATCAGGGTTACAAAAACACCCTCGATGGTAAGCTGAAAAGGGCTAAAGCCTTTGCAAAAATCCCTAACCCTAGCGAACCGGGAAGGCTTAAGGTATATTTCTTTTGGCCATTTGGTGCCGACTACCTAATCCTCGACCTTGGCAAGGAGTACCAATGGGCCTTGGTGGGCAGTAGCTCACCTAGCTACCTTTGGATATTAAGTCGCACGCCCCAGATGGATGATGGACTGTATGAATCCATCATCGAGAAGGCTAAATCCATAGGGTACAACACATCCAGACTTGAACTTGTACCCCAGAAAGTAGAGGAGTAGGGTATGCGTCGGGTATCGGCAAACTATATCTACACCAACGCTGGGAAGCCCATCAGAAACGGCGTGGTGGGGGTTGATAACAACGGAACCATTGTGGAAATAATTGACCACAAGGGCCAGGAGAAGGAGTGCGCCCACACCGAGTTCCGCAACGGGATAATAGTACCTGGCTTTGTGAACTGCCACTGCCATCTCGAGCTTTCACATCTTAAGAACAGGTTAAGCAAAAATCTTGGACTGGCAGGATTTGTAAACCAAATCCGCAACCATAGGCTAAGCGGCGAAGCAATCGACGACACAGACCTAGCAGATGCAATGGAAAGCATCATAAAAGACGGAACCGTTGCCGTTGCTGATATTTGCAATACTACCGACAGCTTTTTTGCTAAACAAAGCTCAAAAATCCACTTTGTAAACCTAATCGAAGTTCTGGGGCTTGATGGCGAAAAAGCACAGTGGATAATGGATAAAGCCCTAGCCACGAAACTTATTGCCGACGAAACACTAGGCACCAACAGCTACCTAACGCCCCACTCCGTTTACTCTCTTTCGACTCCTCTACTGGGGTTGCTTGGCAAAAAGATTGCTACTAATGCAGTAGTTTCGATCCATTTTGCCGAAAGCCCTGACGAAGAAAAATTTACCTTGCAAAGAGCGGGAGGTATAGCCGAGAACTACGCTAGCTGGAGTTTATCAACCCACGATGCCCCAACCGAAAACCCAGTTGAGATTGTGAAAAAGCACCTTCCCCGTTGGGCAAACATACTTTTTGTGCACAACACATACCTTAGCGCCCCACAGGCCGATGAGCTTGCACGGCATTTTCCCAATGCCTACCTCGTGCTGTGTCCAGCATCAAATATCTTCATAGAGAATACGCTGCCCGATATACCCATGCTTATGGGCACAGGTATGCCCATAGCCTTGGGCACCGATAGCTTGGCCTCATCGCCCTCGCTATCCGTGTTCGATCAGATGCGCATTATATCCAGCAGATTCCCCAGCATTGCCTTTACCGAGCTGCTCAAATGGGGCACCATTAATGGTGCAAAGGCCATTGCGCAAGACCATAGGCTAGGTACAGTTGAGCTGGGGAAAACGCCTGGGCTTAACCTTATCTCACCCTTCGACTTTGCCAACAACAGGCTACTGCCCACCAGCCGCATCACCAAATTGATATAGCCAAAGCTTATCGTTAAGCCGTAATGTGTTGTACAATCATCTTTAAAAGCACGTAAGCTTAATCGTACCCAAATCTTATATTTTGTACCTTTGCCCTCAATATTTTCGTATTGGCATGGCAACCTTTCTGTTTGATGAGATAATTTTTGGCCCCGTGCGCAGCCGCAGGCTTGGGGTATCGCTGGGTGTTAACCTACTTCCAACCACCACAAAGGTTTGCAGCTTCGACTGTATATACTGTGAGTGCGGTTGGACGCATGGTGATCAAAAGGAGAGGTTACCAACCAGAGAGCAGGTTAAAGACAGCATGGTTAAGCGCTTTGAGAGCATGAAGGCGAAGGGTGAACAGCTTGATGTGATAACCTATGCAGGCAACGGCGAACCCACACTGCACCCCGAGTTTGAAGGGGTAATTGACGATACCATTGAGCTAAGGAACAAGTACTTTCCCGATGCACGCATAGCTGTACTATCGAACTCAACCATGCTGCATAAGCCTTACGTGGTGAAATCGTTATTGAAAATTGATCAAAATATTCTTAAATTAGACTCTGGTTTCGATGAGACCATCCAGCTGCTCAACCAGCCCCATAGGCCCACCACAGCCGAGGAGGTTATTAAGCACCTTGAGCTATTCGATGGTAATTTTATTCTGCAAACCATGTTCGTTAGGGGGAGCCACAAGGGGCGGGTGGTAAACAACACCACCGAAGCTGAGGTTAACAAGTGGCTGTCGGTTGTAGAAAGGTTGATGCCTAAGGAGATAATGATATACACCATAGCGCGCGATACGCCTGCCGATACGCTTAGCAAGGTTCCTTTTGATGAGCTAGAGGCAATTGCAAATAAGGCAAGGAAGTTAGGTATACCCGTTCAAGTATCTGGATAGCATGTTAAATATTGAAGGAAAAGAGCGAGTACTAATTAGCCCCCTTGGCTGGGGGTTGGGGCACGCTACGCGCTTAATTCCAATTATTGCCGACCTTACTGACCGTGGCTGTTCGGTTGTAATTGCAGCCGACCTCTCCTCAAATGAGCTGCTCAGGCTACGGTTTCCAACGCTGGAGTATATTCATTTCCCATCCATTAACATTAAGCTATCGCGCCGTCGGCTTAAGATAATTCGGCTCATTCAAATTGCAATGCGATTCTTTCTGCTAACCTACCGAGAACACAAGCAGGTTAAGAAGATAGTAAAGGAGTATATGATAGACATTGTGATATCGGATAACCGATATGGGCTTTGGGGTGCTACGGAAAGGTCGGTTCTTATCACTCATCAACTCAGAATTCTATTCCCATTACCCTTTAGATGGGCCGAATTCATTGGTCGATGGTACGTAAAGCACTATGCCGAAAAATTCACTGAGTGTTGGGTGCCCGATCGCCCACTGGGCTTCCGGTTCTCTGGTGAGTTATCGAGCCCAAGCAAGTTGCCAAGCAATGTGGAATACATCGGAATACAGTCGCGATTTACCAATATTGGTGTGGAGAAGGGTGAGTCTGAGTGGGATTTCGTGGGGATTGTATCGGGGCCACCTCCACAGCGCGATATATTTGAACAGATACTGATAAGCATTGCCAACCGCCTTAAGCTAAAAGCACTTATATTCCAAGGGCTACCCCTGGGCCCTCGCTTAGCCCGTACCGTAGGCAATGCCACCCTTGTATCGCACCTACCCGACGAAGAAATGGCTCAGGCCATCATATCGGCAAAGCTACTAATCTGCCGATCGGGTTACAGTACGGTAATGGATCTTGTTGCCCTTAACCGAAGCGCACTGATTATACCAACCCCTGGACAATCGGAGCAGGAGTACCTGGCAAAGTATCTCGCAAAGCACAAGCTATTCCTTAGCATCCCACAAAGCAGGTTGCTTAGCCTTACCCTCGCAAACTACAAACAGCTGGTGAAGGTTAGCAATGGCTAATTGAGGTTAACAAAAACAAATTTTGGCTAATTCTTTTTTTGAGGTGCTATGCATAGTATTTCTTCAATCTGAAGAAGAAAAAGTTTTCATCCCTGGCTCCGTAATTTACATTGATAAAGCGTTGTATTCTAGAGTTAATGTTTTCTG
>JAVERU010000094.1:0-11251 GCA_034006965.1 Tenuifilaceae bacterium | reverse complement strand
GACGGCTATGGCCGTCAAGGCAGGCAGGGAACACCGAACACAGAACTCTGAACTCTGAACACTAAACACCCCTGCCTGACTGCCCTACCTGTTTGGTAGGCAAGCGTCAAGGCAGGCAGGGATCACCGAATTACCGAACACCGAATAACGAACACTGAACTCAGAATAACGAACACTGAATACTGAACACCCCTGCCTGACTGCCCTACCTGTTTGGTAGGCAAGCGTCAAGGCAGGCAGGGAACACTGAACACTGAACACCCCTGCCTGACTGCCCTACCTGTTTGGTAGGCAAGCGTCAAGGCAGGCAGGGATCACTGAACACCCCTGCCTGACTGCCCTACCTGTTTGGTAGGCAAGCGTCAAGGCAGGCAGGGAATACCGAACACTGAACACTGAACACTGAACACCCCTGCCTGACTGCCCTACCTGTTTGGTAGGCAAGCGTCAAGGCAGGCAGGGATCACCGACCACCTACCACAAAATATTACTCCCTATATTTGTGCGATTTACCAATTTGCTGTCGACTACAAACGAATGCTAAACGACTCTACCCGTTTATTAACCGAATCGGCTTTTGAGGAGAGCTTTACTTTGCATCATCAAACCAATTGTTCAACTCAAAATTTTAAGCCATGGAAACAACAATTAACAAGGTAGAGATTCAAGGATTTCTTGGACGCGATGCAGAGGAGCGCACATTCGATAGCGGACGCTCGCTAATTACCCTAAATGTAGCCACCAACGAGAGCTACAAAAACGCCAAGGGTGAATGGATCACCAACACCACCTGGCACACAGTAACCCACTGGCGCACCAAAAAGGACGAAGCGCTAATGGAAAGCCTAAGGAAAGGGGCTCTGGTTTCGGTTGTGGGCAAGCTCAACACCCGTAAGTACACCGATAAGCAGGGGCAGGATCGCTACATCACCGAGGTGGTTGCCCAAAAGGTGGAGCTGGCGCAGGTTGAAGCATAAGGGGCTGCCGCTTAATTACCATGGGGGTGTCTCATTTTTTTTTGAGACATCCCCATTAAAGTTTAACCCATACCAAGTTGATTTGATATAAAAATAGGGGTACATTTGAGGTCTACGCATTAGAACTCTTATAAAACGAACAAAACATAAAAATGACAACAAGCAGTAACCCCGAGAACACTTGGCAACAGATAGTGATGCGGTACAGCAACCCTAGCAGTGCGGCCAGCTGGTGGCAGGTAATCAATACCGTTGTGCCCTACGCTGCGCTATGGGTACTTATGTACTACAGCCTTGACGTATCGTACTGGTTAACCCTGCTACTATCGGTTTTTGCTGCTGGTTTTCTGGTGCGGGCTTTTATCATTTTTCATGACTGTGGCCATGGCGCCATTTTTAGAACCGAAAGGATGAACCGCTGTGTTGGAATTCCGCTTGGATTACTGGCCTTTACACCCTACCACAGGTGGCACAGGGATCATAAGGAGCACCACGCCACGGTTGGTAACCTCGATAAACGAGGCGTTGGCGATGTGCAAACCCTTACGGTTGCAGAGTATAAAAAGCTTACGCATTGGGGCAAATTCAGCTATCGATTCTACAGGCACCCCATATTCCTACTGGGCATTGCTCCTCCTTTGCATTTCTTAATCCAGCTTAGATTGCCCAAAGCCAATATGAGCCCCAGGGAGCACCTATATTTACAGCTGTCAAATTTGGCAATAGTTGCTGGTGCTGGCCTTATCATATGGCTAATTGGATGGAAGGCCTATGTGCTAATTCAGCTACCCATTATATATATTGCCTCGGTACACGGAGTGTGGCTGTTCTACGTACAGCATCAGTATAAGGATGTGAAATGGGTGCGCTCGGGCGATTGGGACTACAAAAGCATTGCGCTGGAGGGCAGCTCCTTTTTTAAGCTACCAAGGGTGTTGCAATGGTTTACGGGCAATATTGGTTTTCATCATATCCACCACTTGGGACCACGTATTCCGAACTACAGGTTGATGAAATGCTACAAAGAAAACCCCATTTTTCAGAACACCAAGCCAATTACTTTCTTCTCGAGCCTTCGCTCCTTAAGGCTAAGGCTGTGGGATGAGGAAAGACAGAGGCTCGTTGGTTTCAGCGAGCTGTAACTTTTGAACACAAAAAAACGGGTTATTAAACCCGTTTTACGTTTATGGCGTTTAGGCCCTTGGGGCCTTTTTCGGTTTCAAATGTTACGCTATCGCCCTCCTGTATCTCCTCGGTTAGGCTGTGCACGTGCACAAAGATGCTCTCTTGGGTATCCTTGTCGCGGATAAAGCCATAGCCTTTGGATGAGTTAAAAAAGGCTACCTTTCCTTTTCTGATGAGATCTTCGGGGTTGGGTGGGGCTTGTCGGGGAACCGCCACCTCAATGTCTTCCTTTTTCACCTTCTTCTTGTCCTTGGGATCGGGCGGGGTGTCGGTTATGTTGCCAAACTCGTCTACGTAGGCAATCATATCGTCAAAGTCCTTATTCTTGTCGGTGTTTGCCTTGCGTTCCTCTTTCTTTTGGAGCTTATCCTTCTTTTTCTTCTGTCGTTTCTTCTCGTTTTCTCTTTTGTTAAATGATTCCTGTGATCTACCCATTGTCGATATTTAATTTTTTTTGTAAAGATAAGGATTTTTATTCGTTATGCAACATTGAACTACAAGGGATTATACAAAGAACAGAAAAGCAAGCAAGGCTTATCTCACTTGCCCTAAAATTTCCACGTAGTTCTTTGCATATTTCGTTGCATACTCGGGTCAGGTGGCAAACCATTTAAAAACCTTTCATTCCCTTACCTTCAGCCTCTTGCTCGAAGTCACTGCACCATTCTCTGGGTGTCCTTAAAGGAGCCTTCGTACACCTTTTAAGGCTGACGGCCTTATCCATATCGAAATGCTCGGGCCCTGGGGTGCGAAGATATTCCCCTGCTTAAGGCCAAGAAAACCAATAGCCAGAACCAATAGCGAGGCTATACCAAGGCCTGCCAGCCGAAGATCTTGGTAGCTTCGTTAGCGCCAGCGCCATGTCAATAGGGTATGACACGCCAATGCTGGCGTAGCTAACTCGGGTCGATACAGAAGAAACCTCGACCGCCTAGGGTGGATATGCTCCGTTTTTGAGAAGTATGTTCTAAGCCGATTTCTACATCAACTGATCAGTAACAGGCCCCAAAGCGTATACCCCTCATTGGTTAGTGGAATTAGCCCCATAATGATAAAAAAAACAAAATCGCCCCGGAAAGCTTCGGTTTGATCCACCTCAATTTTAATATTGCTAGGGGTAATGTGGTTTGATGATATTAACAGCAACAAAACTCATAAAGGGCAATGGATTCAGCCGTTGTACACAATACTGACCGACCCTGTCAATTATCGAATATTTTTGACAAAACCATTGGTTGGATAAAATGATTTGACAGCAAAATGTTGTATTTGTCAATATGTATGTATTTTTGACAAAAAGAAAAATAAATGTCAAATCTAATTGAACCGTACGATAGGAATAAACCCTATAACAGTTTGCCTCTGCTACCACCAGATGATGACAGGGTTGAAACGAAAGAAGTTTAAAAAGCCTTAAACAATGCAAACAAAGCACTTGCTGAGCTAAAAGGAATTGCAAAAAAACTACCAAATCAATCAATGCTTGTGAATACCATTGCGCTTAGAGAGGCTAAAGCAAGTACGGAGATTGAAAATATATTTACTGCTGACGATGAGCTTTACAAAGCACTCACAATTTGTGAATACGGGCTGAAAGGAAATGCTAAGGAAGTTCTAAGATATAGGCAAGCGCTTTGGAAAGGATACAATGATATTGTAAAAAAACAAGCGTTAACAATTGAAACTCTTATAGATATTTATCAAGAAATAAAGCAGGTTAATGATGGCATTAGACCACCGCAAACTGAAACCGTAATTCTTAAACGAGGAAGTGGAAGTCTAACGGGTGAAGTGGTTTATACTCCACCAAGAGGAACTCAAATTATCCAGCAGAAGTTAAATAATCTAGTCGAATACATTAACGATAATTCAAAATATCCCTATGACCCATTGCTGAAAATTGCAATTTCGCATTATCAATTTGAAGCCATTCACCCATTCAGAGATGGGAACGGAAGAGCAGGAAGAATTTTAAGTATTCTGATAATGATTCAAAAGCAACTATTAGAAGTTCCAATCCTCTATTTAAGCGCATATATCATTAGAGAAAAAGACGAATACTATGAACTTTTAAAAAACGTAACAACCCATAGAAGATGGAATCCGTGGATAATTTATATTCTTAGAGCCATTGAGGAAACATCAAAATATACAATTAGCAAGATTGAAGAAATTGATAGGTTGTTTTCAAGAACCACAGAATTAGTTAATGAAAAGTACCCATCCATAAGAAAAGAATTCATTGAGAAACTTTTTGAACAGCCTTACATCAGTCCGAAGAAATTGTTAGATAAGAATGTTAAGAGTCTGAATACAGCTAAGAAGTACCTTAAACAGCTTGAAGAAATGGGTATTCTAATTCCTGAAAAAATTGGAAAGGAAATAGTTTATCTGAATATTGACCTATACAACACTTTATCTGAATCGTAAAGAAAGTCGAGTAGGCAAGGGGGAATTTCACCCCCAAGCCTCTCACAGCACCGTGCTTGACAGCCTCCCATCATACGGCCCCTCGAACTCGCGCAACCATCTCAGGTTGACCGGCTGGAACAAGCGCATCCCCCGTGTGCACGAGGTTGGCAAAGTTGCCCTGAGCCCGTTAACCCCTTCGCCGTGGCTACGTTTCCAGAGCCTTTGGTTGGCACAAGTCGCTACTATCTCGTCACTAGTGACGAGACCCCTACGCCACCGCTTCGATACGCTCTGCCTTGCCCGCCAGTTGGCGGATATTCGGCATTCTCTCCTGGCATCGGCGGGTAGGTGCTTCCCGCTGGCAGCGGGACAGGCCCTGTTCCCTAGATGAGCCGATGGGCATTGCACTTGCCCCCTTAACGCCGGAGACCGAGGCAGCCGATAGGCTGGTAATCTCTGCCCTTCTCCCGTGTGACCGTCCCACGCACGGTTCCCTGTCTCGTAAAGGTTACTTTCGACACGTCATCGGTCGGGTCACTTTCGTTCAGCGCCTATGCTCGCTCCTGACAGATTTTCGCCCTGGCTGGCTTTCTGCCTTTTAACCCAAGCCGTTCAGCACCTACCCCTTGAAAGGGACGCACCGCTGGGCGGATTACTCCCTTCGGTCGTGAGATCGCTTCGCTAAGTTGGAACCGCTTCCAGCAATGCGTGTCCGAGAGGCCAACCCGAACCCTCTCCGTGGCAACCCCAGCTAGTCAGCTCGCTCGACGGTTACTGAGCCTGCCGAAGTATGGTTACTGAGCCTGCCGAAGTATGGTTACTGAGCCTGCCGAAGTATGGTTACTGAGCCTGCCGAAGTACCTCCGCAGGTTGCATACAGGATTTGTGTTCAGCCTCTCTTCTAAAGGTATGATGAATCCATTTCAAAGAACGTACTCCCTGACGTGCAGAAAGTTTTGTGTATTTGAAAGTGCCCTGATTCATCGCAGGACACACCTACGGTGCCTAAAAAGGGGTGTTCCCAATGTGGGGGATTTCAAGACAATCCAACTGTTTCGCCTGCATTGGGCGTCCTTATCGGGGGATAAGGACGCTGACTCCGAACTCCCCCTCTGGGCACACCCTCAACCGTTAGCCACAAGGCTACAAGAAACCACATCCCGTTGACTCAGAAGGAGTTTCATCCATATTTTATAATGCAAGGATATTTCCTATCTTTACGGTTAAAATGCACTAACAATTATAGCAATGGAAAGGGATATAAGGTGGGAGCAAAGATTTTCTAACTTTAGAAAAGCTCTGAAAAAAATGTCAGAAGCAGTTTTGTATATTAAAAATGAGATTGACGAGAAAGAATTTGAAATCCAAAGCGATGAAGATATAAAAGAAGTGCTAGAGGAAATAATAAAAGAAGGATTAATTCAACGATTTGAATATACTTATGAAATGGCTTGGAATGTAATGAAAGACTATGCACTATATCAAGGTAATTCTGAACTCGCTGGCTCAAGAGATGCTATACGTTATGCTTTCTCTACAAATCTTATTAAAAATGGTGAAATGTGGATGGATATGATGAAAAGTCGCATTAAGACTTCACACACATATAATGAAGAAACGGCCAATGAGATTTATTTAAAAATATTAAATGAATATTATGATGCTTTTAAAGATTTTGAAAAAACAATGGAAGAAAAACGAACGGGTAGTCAACAAAGTCTTTTTTAACAGATAATGAAATACGGTTTAAAAGAATCTCACATACAACAAATACAGTCAATTTTTGCTGAGTACTCAGCAATTGAGAAAGCTATCATATATGGTTCTAGAGCAAAAGGAAATTATAGAAAAGGTTCAGATATTGATTTAACGTTAGTCGGACCAACTTTAGATTTGAATTTACTTCTAAAAATAGAAAACAAGCTTGACGACCTCTTATTGCCATATAATATTGATTTATCTATTCTCCATAAAATTGAAAATCTAGATTTAATTGAACATATTGAAAGAGTTGGTTTAATTTTTTATGAAAAGTCTCCTTGTTTTAATCGATTGGGAAATGACTTTTAGAAGAAAAGTCGAGTAGGCAAGGGGGAATTTCACCCCCAAGCCTCTCCCAGCACCGTGCTTGACAGCCTCCCATCACACGGCTCCTCGAACTCGCGCAACCATTTCAGGTTGACCGGCTGAAACAAGCTCATCCCCCGTGTGCACGAGGTTGGCAAAGTTGCCCTGAGCCCGTTAACCCCTTCGCTGTGGCTAGGTTTCCAAAGCCTTTGGTTGGCACAAGTCGCTACTATCTCGTCACTAGTGACGAGACCCCTACGCCACCGCTTCGATACGCTCTGCCTTGCCCGCCAGTTGGCGGATATTCGGCATTCTCACCTGGCATCGGCGGGTAGGTGCTTCCCGCTGGCAGCGGGACAGGCCCTGTTCCCTAGATGAGCCGATGGGCATAGCTCTTGCCGCCTTAATGCCGGGGACCGAGGCGGCCGATAGGCTGGTAATCTCTGCCCTTCTCCCCTGTGACCGTCCCACGCACGGTTCTCTGCCTCGCGAAGGTTATTTTCGACACGTCATCGGTCGGTTCACTTTCGTTCAGCGCCCATGCTCGCTCCTGACAGATTTTCGCCATGGCTGGCTTTCTGCCTTTTGACCCAAGCCGTTCAGCACCTACCCCTTGAAAGGGAAGCACCGCTGGGCGGATTACTCCCTTCGGTCGTGAGATCGCTTCGCTAAGTTGGAACCGCTTCCAGCAATGCGTGTCCGAGAGGCCAACCCGAACCCTCTCCGTGGCAACCCCAGCCAGTCAGCTCGCTCGACGGTTACTGAGCCTGCCGAAGTATGGTTACTGAGCCTGCCGAAGTACCTCCTCAGGTTGCATACAGGATTTGTGTTCAGCCTCTCATCGCATCTGAAGGGATGATGAATCCATTTCAAAGAACGTACTCCCTGACGTGCAGAAAGTTTTGTGTATTTGAAAGCGCCCTGATACATCGCAGGACACACCAACTGGTTACAACAAGGGGTGTAGCCAATGCGGGGTTGACATTGGGAGCTCGGAACGATTTGCACGTTCGGTACAATTTCATCGGAGACGAAATCGTTGCTCACTCTCCCACACTTGCCACACCCCCAGCCGTTGTAGCACATTTTGATGGACGAAACTGAATCGCAAAAAAGTCGTATATTTGAGAAAAATATGAGCAATGAAAACATTACGTTTTAGGACAAGAATTTCAAAATCAGGGACTATTCATCTGCCCAAGAACTCTTCTCTGGTAGACAAGGAAGTGGATGTAATTATTATGCCTAAAACCAGAAGAGTAAGAAAAACCTTAAAAGCCAAAGAATTTGTTGAAAAATGGGCGGGTTTTCTATATCCTCTTGAAAGTAATGACTCAAAATTTGACTACTTAATGGAAAAGTACAAATGAGAAGACTATTACTTGACACGAATATAATTCTTGACATTGCCCTAAAACGAGAACCTCATTTTGAACATTCCTCGAAAATTTTTGAACTAATTGACAAAAAACGCATTATCGGTTATATTACTGCATCCACAGTTACAGACATATACTATATTTCTAGAAGAGAAAAAGGAAATGAAATCGCAATTGAATTCATTTCAAACTTAATTGAAATCATCGATGTTATTGGCGTAGACAAGAGTACTATTGTTAAAGCATTAAAATCAAACCTCAAAGACTTTGAAGATGCAGTCCAAGTTTCGGCAGCTGAAAATTATGAAATTGAAATAATCGTTACTAGAAATAAATCCGACTTTTTGAATTCAGGTTTAGAAATTCTGACACCTAAAGAATTAATTGACGGTCAAAATTAAAGTCGAGTATGCGAGGGGGAATTTCACCCCCAAGCCTCTCCCAGCACCGCACGTGACAGCCTCCCTGGCTTTGCGCCCTTTGGTTTTACCAAGAGGACGGTAGTAGTATTGATGTCTGGTAATGCCTGCGATGGAGAGCGCCGTGTCTCGCTTCATGCCTTGGAAAATGTACCTGGTTGCAACTTCCTTCTTTTCTCCAAGGCATACTTCTTTTTTAGCAGGTCTCCCTTGAGCCGGTTCTCCAGCTCCTTCTCGGCAAGCAGCTCCTTGAGCAGCTGGTTCTCCTTCTCCAGCTCCCTGATCCGTTTCTGCTGGGCAGGCGTCATGCCGTGGACAAAGCCCTCTTCGCCCATCTGCTCAAACTTCTCCCTCCAGTCGTAGTATGAGGCGCGGTAGATGCCATACTTTTCAAGGGTCCCATTCACCCCGTTCTCGGAAGCTTCCTTGATAATTCGTAGCTTCTCCTCTTTGGTAAAACTTCGTTTTTTCATCATCATAAAAGTACAGATTTTTATCTATATCTTCGTCCGATGATTTAAGGGGCTAATACAAATATCAACACAGAACTTCTACCTACTTACTGGAAAATTGGAAGGTTGATAGTTGACGTTGAATCTAGCAGTGATTTAGACCAAAAATCATGCAGACAGCTAATTTTAAACCTTTCGAATCAACTAACCAAAGAATTAGGCTCTGGATTTTCTCGTGCAAACCTATTCAATTTTACCTTGAATATCAAAATGTCCTAACAGTGTCTGGACAAATTAGTAGGTCTCACTACTGTGAATTACTGGTAATTGAAGATATAACAGCCCACGCACAAAACAGCATATTTGCAAACCGCACAACTCGACACACACGACCAAAGTTTGCAAAAGAGTTGTTTTCTTGCTAACGCACTCAGGCCCACTCATTACTCCAAAAAGAAGTTGACTTGCTAAGAAAAAAGTCGTACTTTTGACAAAAACGTCAAGAATATTTTTACAAGAATATGAAGGAAACATTTGGGGAATACATCCATAGATTGAGGTTTAACAATGGTTTGACTTTAACCAAATTAGCTGCTGCGCTAGATATTGACCAATCAACTCTTTCAAAAATTGAGAATGGCAAGAGAAGCGTACCCCTTGAAATTTTACCAAAACTATCAACTGTTTTTAATATTGAACTGAAACACCTGGAGCAAGAATATTTTAGTGAAAAAATTGCTGAAATAATCTACCCTCAAGATGAGCCTTCTCTAATACTAAAAGCAGCCGAAGAAAAAGCAAAATATTTGAGAATCAAAAATCAAAAACAAGGAAAATTAAACTTTTAGCAATGACGAATTATACCTCAATTAGAGAAATACTAAAAGTTGAGAACCTCAATGGTAATGCTGAGGATTTGGCTTTCTTCACACATTATCTACATAACTATGAGAACGGTGTTTCTCAATCATACAAGAATAGAGCTGAGACTTTTTTTGAAACTATAAGGCGTGAATTAAACGCTATATCTGAACCCACATTACAAGCAATGCTTCCCTTAATTTGGGACATTCCTTTTCCTGCACCTGAAAATCCTGATTTTACTTTTATTGACCTTTTTGCAGGAATTGGTGGTTTTAGAATTCCACTACAGGAACTAGGTGGTAAATGTGTGTTCTCTTCAGAATTTAACTATCACGCCCAACGTGCGTACGAGTTAAACTTCGGAGAAGTTCCTTTCGGAGATATAACTAAACTTAGCCTAGACATAGTACCTAAACACGATATTTTATGTGCTGGGTTTCCTTGCCAACCTTTTAGTATTTCTGGTAAAATGAAGGGTTTTGAAGACACTAGAGGGACTCTGATCTATCATGTATTTGAAATTATAGAAAGACATCAACCTAAGGTAGTGCTGCTTGAAAATGTTAAACATTTAGTTTATCACGATAAGAAAAGAACATTATCAACCATAACCCATCATCTTGAAGAATTGGGTTATGTTGTGTCTAAAAAGGTTCTAAATGCATCTGATTTTGGATTGCCTCAAAATAGAGAAAGAATAATCATTATTGGACATAAAGAAACTAAATTTGATTTTTCAAAAATAAAAAAACAGCCTAAACCAATCCTAAAAGACTTCCTAGATAAGGACAATAATTTTGAATATCTTGAAGAACCGTATACAATTTTAGATGAGCAAAAAATGCAAGCCTCTGGTCTTATTTTTGCTGGATATAGAAATAAAACCATACGTAAGGCAGGTGTAAGACCAGGAACAGAGCATCTGTCTAGAGTTCATAAACAACCAAACAGAATTTATTCTACAGAAGGCGTTCACCCAGCATTACCTTCACAAGAATCTTCTGGTAGATTTTGGATTTGGCACGAAGAAAAGGTGAGAAAGTTAACTATTCAGGAGTGTTATCGAATTATGGGGTTTCCTGACAACTTCAAACTTTTATATAATAAGGCGGAACTCTACAAACAAATTGGTAACTCTGTAGCAATACCAATGATAAAAGCTGTTGGAGAACAAATAAAAAAACAACTTCTTAAAATTAGTGAATAGAATGGAACCGTCTGAACTTCTTGAAGAAATTTATAGTAAATCAATGAAAATTGTTGGTTCAGATAATCAAATAAAAACAGACTTAGATGACCCGATAAAAGAGCATCTTACAATAATACTTGACAAATCAGAATCGGCTAAAGCAGTAATTACTGTTATTATAACTAGTGTTATGTTAATTATAAACTGACGGATAAAGACGCTTTAGCTTAATCCTAGCATCTTTAGTTGTGAATCTCCAATTAATCTTACAATCCTTACTGTTTCTCTCGTTTTGCCATGCTTCAAC
>JAVERU010000093.1:0-11450 GCA_034006965.1 Tenuifilaceae bacterium | reverse complement strand
TTTTCACCATCCCGATTTTGAAGATGTCATCCTTACAGAAAAAAATTCGGGATATGCCCGCGGGTTCCTCGACTTTCTGGACGCTTTTAATTTTACCGTTTACGAAGACAGCCTCGATGACCACACCGTAGCGGTTGACCCTGAAATGCTCGGACATATCTTTGAAAACTTGCTTGAAGACAACAAAGACAAAGGAGCATTTTACACGCCCAAAGAAATTGTGCACTACATGTGCCAGGAAAGTTTAACAGAATACCTGTGTACTACTTTGCAGATAAAAGACGAAGTTGCCGAACGGGAAGCGGTGAACCATTTATTGAAAAATAAGGTTGTTGACGAAATACTAAAACCTGAAATCGCTGAACTCGAAAAAGCCCTTGACAATGTGAAAATCTGCGACCCCGCGATTGGTTCCGGCGCTTTCCCTATGGGTTTATTGAAGGAAATTTTTAGTATAAAAGAACTTATTGCCTACGAAACAGATAAAGAGTGGAAACCTGCCGAAACCAAACTCAACATCATTCAAAACTCCATTTACGGGGTGGATATTGAGAAAGGTGCGGTGGATATTGCACGTTTGCGTTTCTGGCTGAGCTTGGTGGTGGATGAAGAAAAACCCAAGCCGCTGCCCAACCTCGATTACAAAATTGTGGTGGGCGACAGCCTCATCAGTAAGTTCGATGGTGAAATTGTGGAGATTGACTGGGAACGCAAAAGTAGCGTGGGCAAAGCCGATGAATATGTAAGGAATGTACAACGTTTATTGGTAGAAGTTGCCGATAAGCAAAAAAAATACTTTAATCCAAACAGCAAGAACAAGAAAAAACTACAGGCCGAAATCCGAAACCTGAAAATCGATCTGCTGATAAACCAACTATCGTTTAACAAAGAACTTTATGTAAGTAAAACCGTGCAAAAGGGTGGCTTTATGCCCACTGCTGCCGACATAAAGCACAATACCGAACGAGAATTGCAAATTAAGGGTTTTGACAAGTTGATTACCAAACTGAAAAGTCTGCTGAAAAATCCTGATGAACCATTTAATCATTTCGACTGGAAACTTGACTTTCCAGAAGTGATGAATCCTTATTTAAATGATAAAGCTGGATTTGATATTGTAATTGGGAATCCTCCTTATGTTAGTTTTGGCCTTCGCGGTGTAAATAAAATGACAGATGAGGATAAAACTATTTATAATAAAAAATATTCAAATTCTGCAGAATACAAAATAAGTTACTACGCAATGTTCATGGAGTTGGCAATCAAAATTGCTAATGATAATGGCGTATCAACATTTATTGTTCCAGATAGTTTTTTACTAGGAATGTATTTTTCCAAGATTAGAGAATTTATTCTTCATAAATCAATAATAAAAATTATTAATTTATTTACTTACAAAATATTCGGTAATGCAACTGTCGGTTTTTCTGTAATTTACCTTATTAGGAATAAATTAAATCCTACACTTAATAATGATCTTATTTGTTCTTTGATTTCTTCTCGTGATATGTTTCTAAAAGGTGATTATCCAAGCCATACACTCAACACATCATATTACAGAAAGATTGATAGAACTAGGTTTCGTTTATTTTTCTCAAAAGAAGATGAAGAATTAGTAAATAGAATTGAAAGCAATTCAATTTTCTTGTCGGAATTCTATACTGGTCGTACTGGTATTAGATCAAAAATTGGTCAAAAGAATATTTTATCTAAAGAGAAAATAAATCGAAAATACTTACCAGTATTGACTTCAAGTTCTCAAGTTAAAAAGTTTAAAATTATTTATGATAATGATTATGTGCATTTGGAACCAAAACTATTAAACTCTGGAGGCTGGGAATACGATATAATAAATAATCCTAAAATCATAATTCCACAGACAGGTGATAAAATAACTGCTGCAATCGATAGAAACTGCTATTATCACCTAAATAATATTCATTCTTTTGCCCCACATAAAAAAGGGTTAGAATTACAATATGTTTGTGCAATATTAAATTCAAATCTTATAAATTGGTATTATAAGAAAATTTCATTAGAGGAAGGCAGGGCAATGGCTCAAATTGATATTGAAACTGCCGAAAAATTACCAATCATAATGGCAAGTAAACAATATCAGACTCAAGTTTCTCATTTTGTAGATTATCTACACTTTATCAATTCTATTGACTCAATCAACTTTGATGCTTTAATTATTAATTATTTTGAGCAAATCATAGACGGCATAGTGTACGAGTTGTATTTCCCTGAATTGCTTAAAAAACACAACCGTGAAATCATCAAGCATTTGGGTGAGTTGCCGGAGTTTACCGATAGTATGACTGATGAGCAAAAAATGAAGATTTGCAAAAAGGTATTTGACCGTTTGAATGATAAGGAGCATCCGGTAAGGGTAAACCTGTTTTATATGAACTCAATTCCTGAGATAGCAATAATTGAAGGCAAAAATGAGAATAACTGATATTTACATAAAAAACTACCGTGCATTTTACGGAGAACATCATATTTGCCTTGATAAAGATGGCAAAAACCTGATGGTGTATGGTGAAAACGGCAGCGGTAAAAGCTCCCTTTTTACTGCCCTCCAGGATTTTCTTAAATCATCGGTTGGCAAAATTGAAGTGGAAGAAAATATCTTTGTTCCGGCTTCGCAAAAGAACACCGCCAGCATTAAAGTTGATATTAAAGAATCGCCCGAAACCTCTAAAACAACCAGCTTCGAACTGAAATTAACCGACAAAGAAATTATCAGTGCAGATAAAACGCTTATTGCCGATGCCAATAAAATAAAGGGCTTCTTTGATTATCGCAGCTTATTGCGAACTCACATGGGGCATAAGGATAAGGTTGACTTGTTTGATTTATTAATTGGTAAAGTTGATTATTCCTTTGGAGGCAGTTTACTTACAAATGAACCCGGTATTCTCCAAAACTCAATTAATGAATTTTCAACTAAGGAATTAGGGCAGGAGTGGTTCAGTATTTACAAAGACACTTTTACAAAACGGCAAGACAAGAAACAACAAGAAGCAATCAAGAATTACTTGTCAACAAAATTCAATCCTGGGCTGAAAAAACTACTTAAAGATATAGAACAGGACACCAATACTTTTATGAAATATTTTGGTGCAAATGTTAAGATTTCGCTGGATTTTGATAAAGTAGAATATAAAGGAAGAAGAAAACTTTCAGGGAATAACATCAATTTAAAAATTGACTTCTTTGAAAAAGCAATTCCAAAACATCAGCTATTTCTTAATGAAGCCCGTTTGTCGGCACTTGCAATAAGTTTGTATTTGGCATCAATAAAAGTAAATCCGCTTACAGGTGCATTAAAAATTCTTGTTCTTGATGATTTGCTCATAGGTTTGGATATGAGCAACCGTTTACCCTTGCTTGATATTCTGAAAAAGCATTTCATTGAAGTTGATAAAGACAAGCAGTTTCAGGTAATAATGACCACCTACGACAAAGTTTGGTATGAATTGGTGCGGAATTACTTCGGAACTGAAAAATGGAAATACATTGAGATTTACACTAAATCCCTTAAAGATGATGACTTTGAAATTCCTGTAATCTTCAACGAAAACGGTTATTTGGAAAGGGCAAAACATTATCTGACTGAAAAGGACTATAAAGCATCAGCCGTTTATCTAAGGACTGAATTTGAAAGAATTGTAAAGACAATTTGCGACAAGCAAAAAATTCCGGTTTGCTATCACAAAAATCAGAAGGAAACAACAAGTGAAGATTTTTGGACAGCCATTGAATCTCAAACAGACCTTGACCCAGCACTAATTCATGAAATTACAATCCATCGTGGAGTTGTCATGAATCCATTCAGCCATTACGACCTTGAAAAACCAGAATTTGAAGCTGAGTTGAAAGCAACTGTTACTGCGGTTGAGAAACTGAAAATCGAAATTAAAAACATTAAGAAGAACAGGTCAATTGATAAACTTGAAAAAGAAGTTGAAAAACTGAAAACGGAATTGGCAGGAAAAGATAAGTTGAATGGAGAATTAGGAGCAAGACTGAAAGCAAAGTAAATCATAACTGAATGCAAACACTCGACTGGAAACATAAAGAATACGCACCAAAAGCTTTGTTAATAGGCCACGACCCGCGCTTACAAAAGTCCGATACTCAGGCGGAATATGTATTGTTTGCAAATTACTATTTTGATAAAACCATAAAGGACAGGTCATTTAAAAGCAAATATGGTTTGGCTGCATCTGCTTTTAATCAGATAACCCATATCACGAACGGAAAAATCAAACCGGAAGAAATATACATAACCAATCTATGCAATTCGGCTTTGCCACATGCTCCCAAAAGTAAAACTGTTTTCATCCCCAAAGACATGGCAAATACAGGAGTTGAAAATATAAAAAAGATAATCGAAGAAAATCCAAGCATTGAATACATTTTCCCCATGTCGCTTCAGGTAAATTACTGGCTGCAAAAGCTTGGATTATATGATTCAAATGATGGCTTTGTGGAAAAATCATCCCCAAAGACAAATGAAATTCTAAATGAACCACCCTATTACGAACCAAAAGAGAAAAGTCCTTTTCTGATGATTTGTAGAAACAGGTATCATGTTAGAGGAGGTACACAAACGGTAATTCCAATTTTACACCCTAAATGTTTTCCATTGAACAAACAGTTTTTAGCTTATGAACCAGCATATGAAAGAATAAGGAATTATTTTAAATCTGATTAAAAAAAATTAATATGAGCCAACACACCAGTCACACACATTGTCAAAGCCCCACAAGCCAACGCTTATACCAAAGCTTTGCCAAAGAGTGTGCCTGCCCGACTCAAGAAGAAAAATTAAAAATCTCCTCCCCTTTAGAAAATAAAAAATACCCAAACCCACAAGCCGACACAGACAGAAAAATTAAACTGACAATAAGCAAATATATAAATATTGACAATGGTTTATTTGGGCTGAAGACAGGAATCGAGTAGGCAAGGGGGAATTTCACCCCCAAGCCTCTCCCAGCACCGTGCTTGACAGCCTCCCATCACACGGCTCCTCGAACTTGCGCAACCATTTCAGGTTGACCGGCTGAAACAAGCTCATCCCTCGTATGAAAGAGGTTGGCAAAATTGCCTTGAGTCCGTTAACCCCTTCGCTGTGGCTAAGTTTCCAGAGCCTTTGGCTGGCACAAGTCGCTACTATCTCGTCACTAGTGACGAGACCCCTACGCCACCGCTTCGATACGCCCTGCCTTGCCCGCCAGTTGGCGGATATTCGGCATTCTCTCCTGGCATCGGCGGGTAGGTTCTTCCCGCTGGCAGCGGGACAGGCCATGTTCCGTAGATGAGCCGATGGGCATTGCACTTGCCCCCTTAATGCCGGAGACCGAGGCAGCCGATAGGCTGGTAATCTCTGCCCTTCTCCCGTGTGACCGTCCCACTCACGGTTCTCAGTCTCGTGAGGGTTACTTTCGACACGTCATCGGTCGGGTCACTTTCGTTCAGCGCCTATGCTCGCTCCTGACAGATTTTCGCCATGGCTGACTTTCTGCCTTTTGACCCAAGCCGTTCAGCACCTACCCCTTGAAAGGGGAGCACCGCTGGGCGGATGGGAACCGTCTCCAGCAAAGCGTGTCCGAGAGGCCAGCCTGTACGCTCTCCTTGGCAACCCCAGCCAGTCAGCTCGCTCGACGGTTACTGAGCCTGCCGAAGTATGGTTACTGAGCCTGCCGAAGTATGGTTACTGAGCCTGCCGAAGTACCTCCGCAGGTTGCATACAGGATTTGTGTTCAGCCTCTCATCTAAAGGTGTGATGAATCCACTTCAAAGAACGTACTCCCTGACGTGCAGAAAGTTTTGTGTATTTGAAAGTGCACTGATTCATCGCAGGACACACACATGGCGTTAACCAATACTTCCGTTTGGTAAGTACACCCGCTGTGCGGTAGAAGTTTTCACCGTGTTGACCTATTCCCTTTGCTAAACCTGAAAATTTTTCTCATCCCAAAATCGATCCGGCATAAGGCAACGCTGGGCTGAAAGTTTTTCCCCAGAGCCTCTAGGGCAGCCACATCGCCAACCTCCACGAACGGATTGTCCATCATCCTATGGCCGACTTCTTGCCTGTCAAGTTGTTGTCGCAAGCGGCTATGTCCATGCACGTAGAACTCACAGGGGAATGGCCGGTAGCTCGATAGCTTCAGGTGGCATAAGCCCAATTCTTCATCTTGTATGTACAAGTAGCACTGGCTCACAAATTTGTTGCATGGATACATCCTTGTAAGCTGCGCCCTACTTCGGCGGCAACCTCTTTGATGGCGAATGTCCTGACGGTCTCCACCGCCTTGACGATGCAGACAGCTATGCTCTTACCTAAGGGTTGAGATAATGCTGCCCTGTAATGCGCTTCCACAAAGTCAATCCCTGAATGATACTTTCTCTTTTCAGCTTCACTCCACCAGCGTATCTTACTATCTAAAGGGAGGGCTATCGTGCTTATGTGATCATTTAGCTAGTCGGTCAGGGTTCGCATAACCCCGTTGCTGTGGCAGGTGAATCATAGATTGCGCAACAATCTTATTACGCTGCCCTCAACAAATACTCCGGGTGGATACCCGGGGAGTAATACCCTGTCATAACTCGAATAGGAGCAATTTATGTGGTCTTCTAGCTGCGCTGTAAGCTGTTGCATCGCCTCTTTCTTAGGCAGCAAAGTTAATGGTCTGTACCATAACCAAGGATTGACCTTTAGGTTGGTCTCAGTGAGTGACCATCAGGTCAACTCCACCCTAAAATCTCTCATATTTTTGGTTCAATGCTTTTCGTACCCAAATTTTCTATACTTTAGTGAACAAAAAAACTCTAAACCAACTCTTCATGCTTAACATCGCCCTATTTGGCCCTCCGGGTGCAGGGAAAGGCACCCAAAGCGACTGGCTAATAAAAAAGTACAACCTCACCTACATCTCCACCGGAGAAATTCTTCGTGAAGAAATTTCTCAGGGAACCCCCCTCGGAATTCAGGCAAAAAACATTATTGAGAAGGGAGGTCTGGCCCCCGACGAGCTTATCGTACAGATTATCGAGAATCGGATAACCAGGAAAACCGATACCAACGGTTTCCTTTTCGATGGATTTCCCCGCACCACCGTGCAGTGTTACATACTCGATGGGCTGCTCATGAACATGAACACCTCGCTAACCTGCATGCTAAGCCTCGAGGTGCCCGACGATGAGCTGGTACGCCGCCTTAAGTCACGAGCCAAAATTGGTAATCGCAAGGACGATAACGACGATGTGATCCAGCACAGGCTGGCCGAGTACTACTCCAAAACCGTTCCCGTTGCCAAGTACTACCAGGACAAGGGGATTTGCCACACCATTGATGGCACAGGTGCAATAGAGGATGTGCAAGCTCGCCTCGATACGGCCGTTAAGAAATCACTCGAAAACCGCTGGGTAAACCTAATCCTATTCGGCTACCCCGGATCGGGCAAGGGGACCCAAGCCAAAAAGATGGCCGAAAAGTACAACCTGGTTTACATCTCCACAGGCAAAATGCTAAGGCAGGAGATAAAGAACGACACCGAGATTGGACGCATCGCCAAACCCTACATGGACAAAGGTATGATTGTACCCGATGAGATTGCCATTAAGCTGATTGAGCAGAAGATCCAGGCAAGCCCCGGCTCTCGCGGTTTTATCTTTAAGGGATTTCCCCGAACCATTGTGCAGGCATACATTGTTGATGGGTTGCTCAAGAAGATGAACAGCAACGTTACCCAAGCCATAGAGATTAACGTTTCGCAACTTGAAGCGATGAAACGCTTGGGCCAGCGGAGCAAAACCGATCGCAGCCGGCTTTACGATATGGATACCGAGACCATCGTGTCGAGACTTGAGGAGTACGAGCAAAAAACTATGCTGGCCCGCGATTTCTACGGCAAGCGCAACCTGCTTCAGGTGGTTGAGGGCCATGGAACCGAGGAAGAGGTGTTCGAAAGAATATGCAACCAGATTGACGAAACGCTCAGAAATGCATTCTAAACACACGTAAGCCATACGCTCCACTCTAACGATAAAACTGAGTATCTGTTGAACAGATACTCAGTTTTATTTTTATGATTATTGCATCAAGTAGGGCTGAAACTTAGCAAATAGAATTACTATTGTATTTCGTAAGCTCTGATTAACAGCCATAACCCAATAGGTTAAAAAACCTTAATTTTTCAACAAACCTTAATCCAAAATCACCCCACAACTGCGCTGATTATTAGAGAATAGGCTTATCATCCATTGTCTCGCAACAATTTGTTTAGCTATCCACAAGGTTTTGTTTTTCGAAATTTTTATAATATCGTTGCAATAAGGTAAGAATAATTCTTAAACAATATTCAATCTTTTATGTTACTACAGCAAACAGTCGCAAGTAAACGCACATAACAATTTAATAACTAAAAAACTAAAGCAATGAGTAATCAAATTGGACTAAATGCTGGCTACGCACAGCAAATGAATGAGAAGCTAAATGTTTACCTAAGCAATGTTCAACTTTCGTACATGAACGTACGTGGTTTTCACTGGAACATTGTGGGCAAACAGTTCTTCCAGCTGCATGAAAAGTTTGAAGAGGTGTACAATGGCCTTAACGAGATGGCCGACGAGATAGCCGAGCGCATACTAATGCTTGGCGGAACACCAGTTCACGCATTCTCAAAGTATATCCAAATGGCAACCATTAAGGAGAAAGAGAATGTAAGCACAGCCGACGCCACCGTAAAAGAGCTTATTAACGACACCATGGTGCTGCTTAACAACGAGCGCGAAATAGTGGAGCTAGCTGCCAATAATGGCGATGAGGGCACTGTTGGACTTATCTCTGGATATATCGAGCAACATGAAAAGATGCTTTGGATGCTTAACGCCACCCTTAAGTAGTTCGATCATCAACGAATCAGCAACTGCTGGTATTCCAACCAAATACAGCGGGTTTCAGTTTTTAAACTGAAACCCGTTTTCTATTCCCTAACACGTAACAAAAGAGCACCCTTGCCATACTTAACGCACTTACCCACAAATCAAAAAAAACATTTGTTTAATCTTTTTTTCTATTTTTTAAACATTCCTCCGTTGTCGCTGTTAGTTAGCAAATTTAAACTACCTTAAAAAGAAACATAGCAAGATTTTTTAAAAACTTAAACCAACATGAAGAGAGCGATAATCATAGCACTTTCAGTTATTGTATACATTTCGGCAGGTGCTCAGAACAAGGGATCGATACAGGGTCGCGTGGTGAACAAGCAGAACAACGAGCCCATTCCCTTTGCCAATATAGTAATATGGGGGACCAACATTGGCTCAGCCTCCGATTTCGACGGAAACTTTCTGTTCACTGGGCTCGAGCCTGGTTTTGTAGAGCTGCGGGTTTTTGCCGTAGGATTTAGCCTATATGTATCCAGCACAATACAGGTAACCAATGCCCGTACAGCATTTATTGAAATAGAGTTGGAAGAGACGGCCACCGAAATCGATGAGGTTGTGGTAAAGGCCAGCCCATTTCGACGAAGTGAGGAGAGCCCGGTTTCGCTCCAACGTATCGGGATTGCTGAAATAGAGAAAAACCCAGGCGGAAACCGTGATATTAGCAGGGTAATCCAGTCGCTACCAGGTGTTGCATCAACCCCAGCTTACCGCAACGATGTTATTGTTCGGGGTGGTGGCCCTAGCGAAAGCACCTTTTACCTCGATGGGGTTGAGATCCCCAACCTCAACCACTTTGCTACACAGGGAGCATCGGGAGGCCCTGTGGGTATTATTAATGCCGATTTTATTCGTGAAGCAAACTTTTACTCGGGTGCATTCCCTGCAGCAAAGGGCAATTCGCTTAGCGCAGTTCTCGATTTTAGGCAGATTGATGGCAACAGCGAACGAATTAAGTTTAAAGGAGCCGTTGGCGCCAGCGATCTGGCTCTAACGCTCGATGGCCCGCTGGGCGAAAACACCACGTTTATCCTTTCGGCTCGTCGCTCGTACCTTCAGTTCCTTTTCGATGCTTTAGGGCTACCCTTCCTACCAACCTACAACGATTTTCAATTCAAAACCCGCACCCGTATCGATGAGCGTAACGAGATCACCATACTAGGAATTGGCGCAATCGATCAGTTCAACCTCAACACCGGGCTGCAAAACCCCGATGCCGGACAGCGCTACATCCTAAGCTATGTGCCGGTGAATACACAATGGACCTACACCAATGGTATTGTTTACAAGCATTTCCGCGAAAAAAGTTTCGACACGTGGGTACTTAGCCGCAACATGCTCAACAACCGTCAGTTTAAATACCCCGATAACGATGAGAGCCAGCCATTCATCCTCGACTACATATCACAGGAATCGGAAAACAAGTTCCGATACGAGCACGACCGCCGCCTAAACGATGGCTCAAAGCTAAACCTTGGTGCTGGGCTCGAGCATGCTCGATACACCAACCAAACCTATCGCGCATTCTTTAGCAACGGCGAGCTATCGCCCATCGAATACGACTCCAAGCTGCACCTTTTCTCGTGGAGTATTTTTGGTCAGTATAGTCGCAAGGTATTGAATGACAAGCTAAATCTATCGCTTGGACTAAGAGCCGATGCCAATAGCTACTCGTCATCAATGGGTAATATGCTCAACCAGATCAGCCCACGAATTTCAGGCTCCTACGAACTTCGCAACGACCTTTACGCCAATTTCAACCTGGGACGCTTCTATCAGCAGCCACCCTACACCATGCTCGGATTCAGGCTACCCGATGGCACGCTGGTAAACAAGACCAACAACCTACGGTACATTCAAGCCGACCACTTGGTGGGAGGGATTGAGTGGATGCCTTCCAACAGTAGCAGGGTAACCATTGAGGGGTTTTACAAGATTTACAACAGCTATCCCTTTTCGCTGGCCGACAACATTTCGCTGGCAAGCAAGGGTGCCGATTTTGGAACATTTGGCGATGAGGAGGTAACCTCAACAGCTAGGGGGCGATCCTATGGTATGGAGCTGCTGTATCGTACTCGCGACCTGCTTGGATTCAACACAATCCTCGCATATACCCTAGTGTGGAGCGATGCCGAGAACAAAAATCCGACAATCCCAGGAACGTGGACCCCAACAGCATGGGACAACAGACATTTGCTAACCCTTACTGCTACACGCAACCTTAAAAACGATTGGGACTTTGGATTTAAATGGAGATTTGTGGGAGGTTCACCCTACACACCATGGGATATGGACAAGTCCTCAATAATATCGGCATACAATACCCAAGGCCGAGGATTTATTGACCTTAACCAGTACAACCAGCTTCGCCTTGAGCCCTTTCACCAGCTCGATATTAGAGTTGATAAGATGCTGTACCTTGACCGGTGGACTCTAAACTTTTATGTGGACATCCAAAATGTATATGGCTTTAAGGCCAAACA
>JAVERU010000002.1:0-60437 GCA_034006965.1 Tenuifilaceae bacterium | reverse complement strand
CAGGCGATACGGTGAGGTGAATATGAACATCACCATTAGGCATTCGTGTGTACTGAGCACCCTCCACGATATGCTCCTCAAAAGCAGTTCGAGCACCATCGGGGTAGGTGTGGAATTTTATTAAACCCTTGGGCAAATTGCCATAGTTCAGCGCGTATGGTTGCAACAAAGCCTTTACAATGGTGGTGTAGTCTTTTTGCTCAACAAGAGTATCAATGCTACACCTGTTTTTCTCCAGCTCAGCCTTTAAATCGCCATAAAATGCAAATTTTTTGATTTTATCAAAGAAGTTCCACATGGAGTTAAACCCCTTATCCTCAAAGCAAGCATCCTGTCTTTCTGGGTATTCGTCAATAAACTCGTAAAGATGCTTAAACATCCTTGTGGCTGCTCCCGATGCGGGGACAAATTTGGTGAGGGACCCCTCGTAGCTCTTGAACAGATCCACCAGATCATCCACCTCGCTGCATTCCAGGCGAAGAATACCATCGCCCACCACGGCAGGCTTAACGATATCTAGGTATGGAAATCCCTTTGCAAAGTTGCTAAGCTGCTGCTCAACCGCCTCTTTAGATATTCCAATTTCATGTAGCTGCTCAATGTCCTTTGTCGATAGCATAGCTGATTTTTTTTTTGATTTATGACGATTTTCGTGGGTAAATATCGTTATTTTTTAACTATTCTTACCTTTGCAGCCTGTTTTTCGCAGCATAATTAGCAAATAAACCGATATGAGTTCTAGAAAGATAAATGTGGTTACCCTGGGCTGCTCCAAGAATGTGGTGGACTCGGAGTACCTGATGAAGCAGCTGGAGGTTGGCGACTGGGAGGTGATTTACGATTCGAATGATACGTCTGCAAGGGTTGTGATTATTAATACCTGCGGATTTATAGCCGATGCCAAGGAGGAGTCCATCGATACCATACTATCGTTTGTCGAGGCTAAAAAGAGTGGTCAAATCGATAAGGTATTTGTTATGGGATGCCTCTCGCAGCGCTACAGGGAAGAGTTAACCGAGGAAATTCCAGAGGTGGATGGCTTTTTTGGGGTTACCGATATGCCAGAAATCTTAAGACGTTTGAACACCAGTCTTAGCGAAAAGTATCTAAACCAAAGGCATATAACCACACCAAGCCATTATGCATTTCTAAAGATATCCGAGGGATGTTCTTGGGGGTGCTCATACTGCGCCATTCCTATTATTCGTGGTAAGCATATATCTAAACCCATCCCCGATCTGCTAGAGGAGGCTCAGGTATTGGTGAACCAAGGCGTTAAGGAGTTGATCCTAATTGCTCAGGATTCAACGTTTTATGGAATGGATATTTATGGCGAACGTAAGATCTCCGAGCTTATAACTGAGCTGAGTAGGATAGATGGGTTAGAGTGGATTAGGATTCATTACGCATACCCAACCTGCTTCCCAATGGATCTGCTCACCGTGATGCGGAGCAATCCCAAGGTTTGCAAGTATATCGATATCCCTTTCCAGCACGTTAGTACCAATGTGCTTAAGGCCATGCGGCGGGGTATAAATCGCGAGGAGACCATCAAGTTTATTGAGACGTTGCGTAGCGAAGTTCCAGAAGTAGCCATTCGAACCACATTGTTAGTAGGGCATCCGGGGGAGACTGAGGGCGATTTTAACGAGCTCCTTGATTTTGTTAGGGACATGAAGTTCGATAGGTTGGGCGTTTTTGCCTACTCCGAGGAGGAGGGAACACACTCTGCAACTTTAGCCGACGATGTTCCTGAGGCAGTAAAACAAAGTCGAGTTGAACAGATTATGGAGTTACAGCAGCAAATATCATTAGATAACAACAAGTTAAAGCTAAATAGGATATTCAAGGTAATTGTCGATAGGGAAGAGGAGGAGTACTACATTGGCCGCACCGAGTTCGACTCGCCCGAGGTAGATCAGGAGGTTCTTATTAGTAAAAACCAAACCATTGCCTTAAAACCTGGCGATTTCGTTAGCTGCAAAATTGTGGATGTTGCCGACTACGATTTGTATGGCGAAGTTGTACCCTAACGATAAACCCAATAAAGCACGAAAGGCTGATGAACTCTCATCAGCCTTTCTCATTTTTATAAATCCGATACTAGCAAACTGCATCAATGCACGTTGATAACACTTATTTCAGCTTACAAAAAGCTAAACCAGCTCCCTAAGCTTGCCAATGGCCGCGTCGTAGTTGGGCTCGTTCCCAATCTCAGGAACTATTTCAATGTACCGAATCACATCGTTGGCATCAATAATTACTACACCTCGGGCCAAAAGCCTTAGCTCGCTGATATGGAAACCATAGTTCTTGCCAAAGTCCATCTCGCGATGATCGGACAGGGGAACCAGGTTGTTGATCCCTTCGGCTCCGCAGAAACGCTTTAGGGCAAAGGGTAAATCGGCCGAAATGGCTAGGAATGCCACCTTATCGCCAAACTGGGCTGCCTCCTGGTTAAATTTACGGGTTTGCATTGAGCAAACACCAGTATCGATGGACGGAAAGATGGATAGCAGCTTGACCTTGCCCTTATAATCATTTAGACTTGCAGGCTTAAGCCCATCGTTAAGCAGGGTAAAGCTTGGCGCCTTATCGCCAACCCGAATCTCGTTTCCAATTAGGGTAACTGGATTTCCTCCAAAGGTTATTTTCTTACTCATGGCTGTTTATCGTTATTATGTGTGTTTTTTGTTTTGTATAGTACAAACGCTAGGTTGCCCGGTTTGTTCAGCAATCTACAAAAAAACGCCCTTAAAAGGGCGTTTAGTTGCTGTTTTATGTGCTACTAGTCGATTCGGAATCAGGTTTTACCTCCTTCGGATTCTCCTTTTTCTTTACTATTTTGATCTGAATCTTTTCGTCCTTCTTGTTGTAATCAACACAAATGGTATCGCCAACCTGAATCTCGCTCTTTATAATTACCTCGGCCATTTCGTCCTCAAGGTATTTTTGTATTGCACGTTTCAACGGTCGGGCACCGTATTGAACATCATAACCCTTCTCCGCCACAAAGTCTTTCGCCTTGTCAGTTAGTTCAATGATGTAACCCAGGTTGTGAATCCTCTCAAACAGGCCTTTGAGCTCAATGTCGATAATTTTATGGATATGGTCGCGGGTAAGCGAGTTAAACATAATCACATCATCAATCCTGTTAAGGAACTCGGGCGCAAACGCTTTCTTGAGCGCCTTCTGAATTATGCTTTTCGCATAATCATTATTTGACGACTCGCTGGTATTGGTTTTAAAGCCAACTCCCTGTCCAAAATCTTTCAGCTCACGGGTGCCAATATTTGAGGTCATGATGATGATGGTATTCTTAAAGTCCACCCTGCGCCCCAAGCTATCGGTTAGCTGCCCCTCATCTAGCACCTGGAGTAAAATATGGAATACATCGGGGTGAGCCTTTTCAATCTCATCGAGTAGCACCACCGAGTAGGGTTTGCGCCTTACCTTTTCGGTTAGCTGTCCACCCTCCTCGTAACCCACATAGCCAGGAGGTGCTCCAATTAGGCGCGATACGGAGAATTTCTCCATGTACTCGCTCATATCTATGCGTATAAGGTTATCGGTGGTATCGAAAAGATATTTTGCAAGCACTTTGGCCAGCTGGGTTTTCCCAACACCCGTTGGGCCAAGGAATACAAATGTGCCAATGGGTTTATTGGGATCCTTAAGCCCGGCACGGTTGCGCTGAATTGATTTCACAATCTTACCAATGGCCTCATCCTGTCCAATAACCGAGTCCTTTAGCTCTTCGCCCATCTTCAGCAATCGGGTGCCCTCTGCTTGGGCAATGCGCTGAACTGGAACACCGGTCATCATGGCAACAACCTCGGCCACCTTTTCGTCATCCACAATCTCACGATGCTTAACCAGCTCGCGCTCCCAACGCTGCTGCTCACGCTCAAGCTGCTCTAGGAACTGTTTCTCGCGATCCCTGAAGCTGGCGGCCGATTCAAAATCTTGATTTTTTACAGCCTTAAGCTTCTCGGCCTTTGCCTCTTCAATCTGCTTTTCTAAAGCAATTATTTTCTCGGGCACTTTTATGTTTGATATGTGTACCCTTGAACCCGACTCATCCAAAGCATCAATGGCCTTATCGGGGAGATGCCTATCGGAGATGTAGCGCATGGTGAGCTTTACGCAGGCATCAATTGCCTCGGGGGTATAGAATACGTTGTGGTGATCCTCGTAACGCTCCTTGATTTTATTGAGAATTTCAGTGGTTTCCTCGGGCGATGTTGGTTCAACCATCACTTTTTGGAAACGACGCTCTAAGGCCCCATCCTTCTCAATGTGCTCACGGTACTCATCGAGGGTGGTTGCTCCAATGCATTGTAACTCTCCGCGGGCAAGGGCAGGCTTTAGCATATTCGCTGCATCGAGCGAACCGGTGGCGCCACCCGCACCAACGATTGTGTGTATCTCATCGATAAACAGGATAACATCGTTAGTTTTCGAGAGCTCGTTAAGTATGGCCTTCATCCTCTCCTCAAATTGCCCACGGTACTTGGTACCTGCAACAATCGATGCCAAATCGAGCGTTACTACGCGTTTGTTAAATAGAACACGTGAAACTTTACGCTTGGCAATTCGCATGGCCAGCCCTTCGGCAATGGCCGATTTACCCACGCCGGGTTCACCAATTAGGATTGGATTATTCTTCTTTCTACGGCTAAGTATTTGGGCAATACGTTCAATCTCCTTTTCGCGGCCAACAATTGGGTCAAGCCTATTCTCCTCTGCAGCCTTGGTTAAATCAATGCCAAAGTTATCGAGCACAGGCGTATCGCTGGCAGGTTTCCCGGGGGCAGGTTGTGGCCCTCTGGGTGTTCCTCCAAACGACCGCTCATCGTCCTCGTCGGAAAATTCGGCTTTTGTTTCAATGATTTCTGGTTTCATTTCGGCTTTCACAGTATAGTAATCAATATTTTTTGCATCAAGCATCTGAGTTACAAGGCTATTCTCATCTTTTAAAATGGCTAGCAACAAATGAGCCGTGTTTATAGTCTCAGCTTTAAGCTCCCGAGCAACTAGCGTTACCAGCTTAAGCACCCGCTCGGCCGACTTGAAGAGCGGAAGGCTATCGGGGTCTAAAAGAGGGGAGGGCAGCTCCGAACCCTTAATTTTACCCTCGATTTGTTCTTTTGCCTCAGGGAGGTTAACCCCAAGCTCAAGCAGTATATTAATGGCCATTCCCTCACCATCGCGAAGGATACCCAGAAAGAGATGCTCTGTTCCAATGCTGGGGTTACCAAGCCTCACAGCTTCTTCGCGGCTGTAACTCAACACCTCCTTGATCTTATTCGAAAACTTGTAGTCCATCTATTGATTTAAATTTTTTCGACACTAAAGTAATACAGTATAACAGATTTACCAACTCTATGTTGTCAATTTGAGCTAAGAATTTAAAAATATTCTTGGCCTAAAAGTTGGTTTGCTGCGATAATTTTAATAACATATTGCTAAACAGCTCTATTGGGATGGCTCTTGGGGGGTTCAAATGCTCGACCCGAGGCCCTGAAAACATGTTGATAAATAGTAGATACGATACATTAAAGTATGGGATAAAATTGGTAAATTAGCAGGTTTTAAATTTGAAATGAAGTAAACCGTTTTTATTAAAGTAACACTTTTATAAATGACTGGAGAAGATAAAATTAAAGTGGTTAACATCGAGGAGGAGATGAAGACAGCTTACATTGATTACTCAATGTCGGTTATTGTTTCAAGAGCCCTCCCAGATGTAAGAGATGGATTAAAACCAGTTCACCGCCGCGTACTGTTTGGGATGTCGGGACTAGGGCTAACGCCCGGTAAATCGTACAAAAAATCGGCCCGTATTGTGGGTGAGGTTTTGGGTAAGTACCACCCACATGGTGACTCATCGGTATACGATGCCATGGTCAGGATGGCGCAAGTATGGTCGCTTCGATACCCACTGGTTGAGGGGCAAGGTAACTTTGGATCAATTGATGGCGACAGCCCCGCAGCGATGCGTTATACTGAAGCGCGCCTACAAAAAATATCGGAAGACGTGCTGGCCGATCTGGATAAGAATACGGTTGACTTTAGGCTAAACTTCGACGACTCCCTTGAGGAGCCAACCGTAATGCCGACGCGCATTCCCCTTCTATTGGTAAATGGTACCTCAGGTATTGCCGTAGGTATGGCAACCAATATGCCTCCGCATAACCTATCGGAGGTGGTTGATGCTACCTGCGCCTATATTGACAACAAGGATATTGACATTGAGGAGCTCATTAAGTATCTGCACGGCCCTGATTTCCCCACAGGAGGTATTATATACGGAATCCAAGGCATTAAGGATGCCTACCGCACAGGTAAAGGCAGGGTTGTAATTCGTTCAGCCACAGAGATTGAGCAAACCGAATCGGGCCGAGCAAAAATTATTGTTACCGAAACCCCCTATATGGTGAATAAGGCGGATATGATCAAGAAAATCGCCGACCTTATCAACGAGAAAAAGATTGATGGCATCAGCTACATCAACGACGAATCGGACAGGAATGGTACAAGGGTGGTGATCATCCTTAAAAGGGAGGCCGTTACCAATGTGGTGTTGAACAACCTGTTCAAGCAATCGCAGTTACAATCCTCTTTCTCAATAAATAATATTGCGCTAGTAGATGGTAGGCCTAAGCTCCTTAACCTACTGGATCTTATCAGGCTATTCGTTAATCATCGCCACGATGTAATAATTCGTCGTACACATTACGAACTCGATCAGGCGCAGAAACGAGCCCATATCCTCGAAGGGTTGCTTATTGCCATTGATAATATTGATGAGGTAATTGCAATAATCCGGGCTGCTCAAACCCCCGAAGAGGCTCGTGAGAAGTTGATGGAACGCTTTGAACTATCCGATATACAAGCCCGTGCTATTATCGATATGCGTTTAAGAAGCCTAACTGGGCTTGAACGTGAGAAGGTAAAAGAGGAGCATGCTGAGCTAATGAAGATGATTGAGTACTACAATCAGGTTCTCCAGGACGAAACCCTCCAAATGAAGATTATTAAGGATGAGCTCCTTGAGGTGAAGGCCAAGTATGGCGATGCCCGTAGAACCCAAATAGTGCCCGATGCCGAGGAGTTTAACCCTGAGGATTTTTATGCCGACGAGGATGTGGTGATCACCATTTCGCATCTTGGATACATTAAGCGCACCCCCCTTACAGAGTACAGATTACAGGCAAGGGGAGGGGTAGGCACCAAGGGAGTAGCTGCTCGGGATGAGGATTTTATTGAGCATCTGTTTGTTGCCTCAATGCACAACACCATGCTTTTCTTTACCGAGAATGGGAAATGCTTCTGGCTCAAGGTGTATGAGATTCCCGAAGGGGCCAAATCGTCAAAAGGAAGAGCTATCCAAAACCTCATTAATATTGAACCAGAGGATAAGGTTAAGGCTTACATCAACGTAAAAACTTTAAATGATCCCGAGTATGTGAGAAAAAAATTCATCATTTTGGGAACAAAGAAGGGCATAATCAAGAAAACATCGCTTGAGGCTTATAGCCGCCCACGCCAAAATGGGGTAATTGCCATCACCGTAAAGGATGGTGATCAGCTGCTGGAGGCATGCTTAACCGATGGCAACTGCCATATGATGCTGGCAGCAAAGAACGGCAAGGCCATTAAGTTCCCCGAGAACCTTGTTAGGGCCATTGGACGAACCGGAGGCGGAGTGCGAGGTATTTCCATAACGCCCGATGATGAGGTGATTGGCATGGTTTGTGTGAAGAGTGATGAAAAGGTTGATATTCTGGTGGTTTCAGAAAAAGGTTATGGGAAACGCTCAAATTTTGAAGATTATCGAATTACGAATAGAGGTGGAAAAGGAGTAAAAACCATCAATATCACCGAAAAAACTGGTAAGCTAATTGCTGTTAAGGCTGTTTCCGACAACAACGACCTAATGATAATAAATAAGAGTGGGATAACCATTAGGCTTGCAGTATCGGGAGTAAGGGTGGCTGGCAGAGCAACCCAAGGAGTTAAGCTAATAAATTTAAGGAATGGTGATACCATTGCTGCAGTAACCAAGGTGGATGCGGCTTCCGAAGAAGGGCAAGCGCAAGAGTTTACCGAAACACATGAAGAGAATGATAACTAAATGATTTTTAGTTAGAATAGAAAGATAAATTGATTATTAATCATAAACCAAAAACATGATGAAACGAATAATTTTATTTTTATCAGCTGTATTAGTGGCAAGCGGCTTGCTAGCCCAGACCTCTAAACAAGTAAATTTTAGCTCTTTAGAGAGAAAAGTGGAGAAAAGCAACAGTAACCTTGAGCACAAAAAACGTAGCACAAGTTACAAGACCTGGCTTTCGCATGGTGAACTAATGTTCGATGTGTATGACGCTATGACCCTAAGTGCAACCACCGGGATGACCATGAGTGAATTCAACATCATCGTGGGAACACCCAATGAAGAAACGGAGAAGGAGATTGATGGCCAAATGGTTACTGAGTACAAAATGGACAGGGTAAATTTTTACTTCATAAATGGCGTATTGGAGTACTGGACTTTCACCGATGAACTGGTTGCGAACCCTTTGAGGGTTGCATACAACAGCTTCCTGAAAGCAAAAGAGCTTGACGATAAGGGACGGGCAGATAAGAACCTTTCCGAAAACCTGAACAGGCTTAAGTACATGTACATTACTGAAGGAACAAGCAACTACACCAAAAAAAATTACTTGGAATCAGCAGAGCACTTCGAGACTGCCATTGAGATTGGTGAACACCCACTTGTTAACTATGTTGATACCGTTGTAATTTACTATGCTGGTTTATCAGCTCAGGTAGGAGGCGATAACGAAAAGGCTATTAAGCTGTACAAAAAAGCTCTCGAGTACAACTATGGTACCGATGGTAACATATATTACAATATTTTTGAAGCTTACTCGCAGCTGGGTAAAGCCGAGAAGGGTGTTGAATACCTAAAAGAGGGATTTGTTAAATATCCAAAGAATCAAGCTGTTCTGTACGGGTTGATTAACTATTACATAGCACAAGGTGATGACCCACAGCTAGTGCTAGAGTACATACATCAAGCTATGGAAACAGACCCCAATGAGCCTTCACTCCATTTTGCTGAGGGTACATTGTATGATAAGCTTGACAATACAGACAAGGCTATGTCTGCCTATATTAAGGCCATTGAGCTTAACCCTGAATTTTTTGATGCACAGTACAACCTTGCAGCCCTATACTTTAACCAAGGTGTAAAGATGCTAGAGGAAGCCAATCAGGTTCCCGCAAGAGAGGTTGATAAGTACGATGAGATAATGGCTAAAGCGAATGCAGAGTTTAAAAAGAGTATTAAGCCCATGGAAAAAGCTTATGAGCTTAACCCAAGCAGTCCAGAGGTTGTTGAGACTCTAAGGAATTTGTACTTCCGTTTCCGTAACGAGAATGAAGCTTATCAGAAGAAATACGAAGAGATGAATGAAATTTACAATGAAATGAAGGAGTAGGATAATGCTCCAAAGCACTCATAAAAAAGCCAGCACAATTTTGCTGGCTTTTTTATCATTTATTTTTATTTAGCCATAGAGGAGTGAGCTGTGATTATTCTATTTAACATAATATGGATTATAAGACATTTAATTGTATTCCAAAAATATCGAATAAATAATAAGGAAAGATTTGTGTAATAGCTTTTATAATAATTGAAAATACTTATT
Organism: Tenuifilaceae bacterium; assembly: GCA_034006965.1. Lineage (GTDB taxonomy): Bacteria > Bacteroidota > Bacteroidia > Bacteroidales > Tenuifilaceae > Perlabentimonas. The sequence goes on along the minus strand of JAVERU010000002.1, from coordinate 50,715 downwards.
TTTGGCAAGCAAAATGAGCAACAAAATTCTTGAAATAATATTCTGGTTTCAATATTTAATGTATTATTGTAACATAAACTTTTCAACTATCTATGAACAAAAAGAAACTGGTAATCAGCTACAAGAACCTTAGCCCTGAGCTTATAGCCCTGGTTAAAAAGAAATATCCTCACGGGTACCACGATCACGTAATCAAAGTAACAAAGCCAAACAACGATTTTTTTTACGCCATTACGCTCGATACTGACGAAGCCAGCTACCTAATTAAGGTAAATGTTAAGATTGACACCAAGCCAAAGGATGATGACGATGAGAAAGGGTTCTTTAGTGACTCTGACAGCATTGGAACGGATGAAGACTCATTCCCCGATGAAGTTGAAGATGAGCAGGATGAGGATTATTCTGACGATGACTAATCGATATATTCAAGCCTCGGCCTACCTTTTCTGAAACCTACAACCCTACATTTTAGTCGGGTTTTATATTTAATTACGGTTTCTAGCTGTTCTGTAAGCTTAATACCACAAAGATTACCCGAAATATCTATCAGCGTAACTATATCATTTTCAATCTCAGTAGTACTTGGAGTCTTTTTTTGAGATGCCAAGTCAAACTCATAAATCTCACCAATCTTGTAAAATGGATTTTCAGGTTCCACCCGCAGCTCACCAAGCCCAGTGTATCCGTAAATCTCACAGTTTAATTCATCACCAACTCCAAAGCCATAGTTCTTGTAGTGTTTCACCTTCAGCGTTGATCTGTAACCATCCTTACTCCTTAATACGTACACTTCATCGCCCTCGGGATTCTTTTCGCATTTAGTTATGTTAAATAGCTTGGGTTGTCCTATTAGCTTCTTTAGTGGTTCTGGTGATTGTTCACCTTTACAGTAAAGTTCAGGCACTCCCTTTCTCACCCGCTCTACGGTTAACACAACAGGGCTGCCTAGTGGCTTTCCGCACGCACAAAGCACCTTAATGGTATTGTCAAATATATCTTTAACACGCAGAACCCTACCTTGACCATCAGCAGAGGTTTCCTCTCCGACTAGCTCAAATTCATATTCATTCCCCTCTCTATACAAGGGGTGTAAAGGCTCTAGGTATACTTTTCCAGTACAGCTAACCTTATCCACTTTGCAGTGGATGGAGGTCCCGGGCTCAATGCCATAGCGGGCGTATAGCTTCTCAGGAATTAGAAGTCGCCTACCCGATTGATGTCTCAACAGGAAAAACTCTCCTTCTTCCGGCATGGTGATTTTTTTTAGAACCTGAAACGAATATGTGCCACCTTCTTCTAACTTCATATACAACTATTTAAGTGAAGCTACTTTAACAATTCATTGCAGATTTTTTTTGCTAATCCTGGGCCCTCGTATATAAATCCTGTGTAAAGTTGAACAAGACTGGCCCCAGCCTCAATCTTCTCAAGTGCATCCTTTGCCGACATAATCCCCCCCACCCCAATGATTGGCATTTGACCTTGAGTTTTATCATGGATATACCTAATAACCTCAGTGGATCGATCTCTAATGGGTGCACCACTCAATCCACCATTACCAATCTGATTAACAATATCTTCATTTGTCTTAAGCCCCACCCTGCTAGTTGTTGTGTTGGTTGCTACAAAACCATCCATTTGAAGCTCCACGGCAATGCTTATATTGCTATCCAGCTGATCTTTATTCAGGTCGGGAGAGACCTTTAGTAGCACTGGCTTATACTCAGCCTGCTGCTTACGATAATCCGAAATTGCCGATAGTATAGCCCTTAAGCTATCTGCATCCTGTAAAGCATTTAGATCCTTTACGTTAGGACAACTCACGTTAACTACAAAATAGTCAACATAGGGATAAAGCTCGATGAAACACTTCAGGTAATCACTTTCCGCTTCTTCATTGGGTGTAAGGGTATTTTTGCCAATGTTTCCCCCAATTATAACCTTTTTGCTTACCCTTTTGGCAAGCCTGCTACGAGCCTCAGCAACTCCCTTATTGTTAAACCCCATACGATTGATTAGAGCCTTATCCTTTTTGAGCCGAAAGGAACGAGGCTTGGGGTTACCAGGTTGTGGTTTGGGTGTAACCGTTCCAATTTCGATAAAGGCAAATCCAAATGCATCAAAATAATTATAAAGTTCGGCATTTTTATCGAACCCTGCGGCTAGACCAATTGGGTTCTTAAAATGTAAACCAAAAACCTTACGGGTTAGGTTAGGATGCGATTTGGTATATACTTTCTGAACAATGAATTTAACTCCGGGTATTTTGAAAAATACTTTTATCAAACTCACAATTATGGTGTGAACTGCTTCGGGAGATATTAGGAACAGAATGGGGCGGATAACGAACTTGTACATAAATTTTTTTCGCAAAACTAATGCATTGCGTACTACGAAGCAAAACTTAATTGCAAAATTAACTATTGAGGGGAGTATTCAGTAAACGTCTTATCGTTGTAAAATACAATAACACGTTCAACTCGTTTTTCAAATATTGAATTCTCAGAGGGTTTAACTTGTTGCTCTTTCCTCGTGTCGATATTATGTTGAGGTGAAGTAGATGGGGAACTAGTTTCCTTAGAGGTGTCGGGATCGGCAAAAAGCGCTGTTTGCACTACCTTCCGGTACATATCCCCAGTACCCAAAATTAACCAGTCGGGGTTGAGCTTTGGAAATTTACTCATAATGCTCTGGATCATATCAAATGATGGTTTGTTCCTTCCCGACAGTATGTGAGATATGGAACTACGCTGTACACCAATAATTTCGGCGAAACGTGTGGGTGCTATGCCCTCCTTTGTTAGAATTCTCTGTAAACGTTCTTTCATAACTTACATATTTATACAAATGTAGCAACTCAATGTGACATATGCAAACAACATTAGTTTACGTATGGCAATTCAAGATAGTTACATATGTAACCACTATTAACTTGGAGTTGATAATCGAATATGAGAGAGCACGTTGGGTAATGTACACAAATACCACAACAAGCTTAATGGCTATATACTAACTAAATACCGCATGAGGTCATTGCTTTGCCCCTAAGCTTAATCTAATTAGTTAGCAGCGAATCAGGATAGCCTATGCTATACGAAGAAATATGTATACTGTGCAGTCCAATCATATGCTAATTTATGGCTGAGAATAAACGCTATTGCTCTTCTTACGATGTATATGTTACGCTATGGTTTAGCTCATGCTGTACTGCAAACTCTCACAGCATAAAGCCTTAAAACGTCTCAAATCGGCTTTTATAGCGTTGAATAGATCAAATGTAACTATGCTGAACCCACATACAATAAACTGTAAAAGCCCCAAGGTGCCCTGCATGCCTAAGTAAACTCCTTTGGGGTACTACAATCCTTATAGGTAGTGGACTAAGTATTATTATAATTGAAGTAAAAACTATATTACCACTTATCAAAATACTGGTAATTAAAGCATTATACCAATAAATGGATGCAATACACCCCAAAATCGCCCTTTACGTGCAGCTAAAATTACATATTCACTTTATATAAATACATTAAATCACTGGTATGTAGTTACATAAAATATATACATACAACTATTTGATATATCAATAATGTCGGGTTGTGTTGCGCAAACTGTTAGTGCGAAGGATGTTTACATATGTTATTCCGTGGTGAATTTGTTAGAATATGAAACTAAAGATGTAACTTTAATGTATACATTTGTATGCTAGAGTATTGCTTTGTTGTGATTTAGTTACAGGTAGGTAAGGGTATTGCTAGGAATTATTATCCTGTTTAACATAACTAAACGGAAATGTGAAGAGGAATTTTAGTAGTAAAAGTCAGCAGATCTGTAAGCCGGGTTCTGTGAGCATAGCTAGGCTATGCTTTCTACCATTTATCTAGGCATCGTGTTGCCACAATGCTCGTGCGACCTACCCCTCGTAACTCTCAAAAGAGATCAGAGCGAGCAGCTCTGTAGCAAGGTTACCCTTGCAATTACGATGTACATGGTCTTGCACCCCATTAGGCGTACGGCTTCCACTGTCACCAATAGAACCGGTGGGCTCTTACCCCACCTTTTCACCCTTATCGCGCTAGCAACTAACGAGACGGTTATTTTCTGTTACGCTACTATACCCTCACGGGTATCTTCCCGTTAGGAAGAATGGTGCTCTGCGGTGCCCGGACTTTCCTCATCACCGGAGTGACGCGGTAGAACGATCTGCTGACTAATTATATAAGACGATACGAACGAAAACTTGTTGCAAAAATATTCTATTTACCGGCCTTGAGGTAAACCATGGTTGCCCCGTAGCCATACTCTTTAAAGGAGGCATCTTGATACCGCAGCTTAGGATAGCTTTTGTCAAGCTCCTTGCGCAATTCATGCTTAAGCTTCCCATTACCTACACCGTGAATAAAAACCATTTTGCTTGCCTTTGATTTAATACCACCCTCAAGAGCAACTTTAAATCGAGCAAGTTGCATTTCGATTATTTGCCCAGCCGTAAAATCATTGGGATTATCCACAAGCTCCTGGATATGCAGGTCAATCTCCTCCACTTCAACATCTACTTTTTTTGCTTTGGGCTTTGGATTATTTGAATCTTTTTGTTTAATAACACGTTCTATATTACTATTGGTCAATGTTTTTAGTAGTTCTTCCTTTTGCGAGTCGACAATCGAATAGATGATTGCACGAACCTCGAAGAATTCATTCTCGGCGAAGCTTCCTGCTCGGAAAAACTTGGTCGGATTGATACGTAAATCGTAGTATTCTGGTTGCTGTGGAGTAAATTCAATGTTTTTAAAAAATATACATTGTATGTTTAGGGTGACGTCGGCATTGAGGGTCTCCCTGGCAAACACCTTCACCATCTCTTTTGAATCGGGATATAGAAACCCAGCCCTAAGAGGTTTTACTACGCTTCCCTCCCAACGCGATATGCTGTAAAATGCTCTGTATGAGCTATCGTTAATAATATATAGCTCCTGATCGGAATCAACTGCCTTACTCTGATTGACAGGAACAAATGCAAGGTGTAAACCCAGCATATCCCCATCCGTGTCCTTATCGTCATCTAAAAAATCAATTGAACCCATATCCTCATAGGCCAAATTGGATTGTTCTATGGCTACGTTTGAACCGCCAGCCTGCTTATCAACAGGAACAACAGCGTTTTCGCTACTATCCGAAGTATTTGAATATCTCGACTCGGCTGACTGATTCACAACAATAACATCGCTCATCAAAGCGGGCACTTCAAAACCGTCGCCATCAAGCACATAAACCGTGTTTTTTACTATTCGGATAACCTTGCCCCCGCCAACATCGTTAAGGAATCTCACCTTATCACCAACTTTGCACTTCATCTCAAATCAATTAAATTGTATTACTTTTGCCCGCAAAGTTAGTCATTTTTTTAAGTAGAATTCAATTGAGCGCTCCCTATAAGAATATAGCTATTTCAGAATACGATTACCCCCTCGACGACAATAGGATTGCAAAGCATCCACTTAAGCATCGAGATGCGTCTAAATTGTTGGTGTATAAAAATAAAGAGGTAATCAAATCAACCTTCACTTCAATAGTTGATGAGATTTCTACTGGCGACCTGATGGTTTTTAATAACACCAAAGTTGTTCAGGCAAGGCTAAGGTTTACCAAGGAAACTGGAGCAAACATCGAAATATTTCTGTTGTACCCCGTTGTCCCTAACGACTACCAGCTATCGTTTATGCAAACCCATACAAACCAATGGAATTGCATCGTTGGCAACATCAAGCGTTGGAAGGGGGAAGTGCTTAAGCTTTCCATTGGGGAGTTAGGAATAACTTTACTGGCCCAGATGGTTAGAAGAACCGAAGATGGAGCCTTGGTCGAGTTTACTTGGGATAACAAGGATATTACTTTTGCTCAGGTTGTAGAGCATGTTGGGGAGGTTCCAATTCCACCCTACCTGAATCGAAATCCGGAGGTCGATGATAAGATGCGTTACCAAACGGTATATGCCAAACCCGAGGGGTCGGTGGCTGCTCCAACAGCAGGTCTTCACTTTACCGAGAATGTGCTTTCACAATTAAAAGTGAAAGGCGTACTCCTAACGGAAACCACCCTACATGTTGGTGCCGGAACATTCAAACCGGTTAAAAGCCCCACTATCGAGGATCACGAAATGCATACGGAACGCATTTACATCACTATCGGTTTAATTGATGCCATACTGAACAGAAAGAAAGATGTTATTGCTGTTGGGACAACCACCCTTCGAACCCTTGAAAGCATATACTGGCTAGGAGTAAAGGTTTTGGAGAATAAGATCGAAGAAAACATGTATAAGGTTGACCAATGGGATCCGTATACACTGAAGCAGGAAATTGGCCTAAATGAAGCCCTAAATGCCCTTAAAAATCAAATTTCTGACCACATGCAAGGCTTCCTGAGTGCAAGCACACAGCTGCTAATTGTTCCAGGCTATAAGTTTAAAGTTGTAAATCGTTTGGTAACAAACTTCCATCAACCACGAAGTACGCTCCTACTCCTTGTGGCTGCCTTTATTGGCGATGATTGGAAAGAAGTTTACAAATTCGCTCTGGAGAACGATTTCAGGTTCTTAAGCTATGGAGATAGTTCAATACTAACCCGTGCAGGGCAATAAATTACGTTAATAGCACAATTCATCATTCAAACTCAACATAATGGCAACACCTAGCTCTAGCGCTTTCTTACCCACATCAAAAAAAGAGATGGATGCATTGGGATGGACTCAGGCAGATATCATCCTTTTTACTGGCGACGCCTATATCGATCACCCCTCCTTTGGCGCCGCCGTTGTTGGGCGGGTTTTGGAGAGCGCAGGGTATAAGGTAGCCATTGTTCCCCAGCCAAATTGGCGCGATGATTTAAGAGATTTTCGGAAGTTGGGAGTGCCACGCCTTTTCTTTGCAGTTACCTCGGGCAATATGGATTCCATGGTAAACCATTATACAGCCAATAAGCGCCTCCGTAGTGATGATGCTTATACCGCTGGTGGACAATCGGGCTTTAGGCCCGATTATGCAGTACAGGTATACTCGCAGATCATCAAGAAAATATACCCCGAAATTCCGTTAGTAATTGGTGGAGTTGAGGCCTCGTTAAGACGCCTTACGTACTACGATTACTGGGCCGATAAGCTGATGCCCAGCATCCTATGCGATAGCAAGGCCGATATGTTAATTTATGGGATGGGCGAAAAGCCCATAATGCAACTTGCACAAAGGCTAAACAAGGGAGAACTAATTGGAAGCATTACCGATTTGCCTCAAACTGTGTTCTTAACCAGCAACACATATCCTGATGATAGCAAAAGCATTACGCTACATAGCTACAACGATTGCTTAAAGAACCCCTCAAAGTTGGGCGACAATTTTAGGATTATTGAGGAGGAATCAAACAAGATGATTCCGTGCAGACTAATTGAGCCTTATGGCGAGAGCAGTATAGTTGTAAACCCACCTTATCCTATCGCCACACCTAACGAAATGGATGCTTGGTGGGATTTACCATACGTTAGAGCACCCCATGCCAGGTATAAAGGGAAAAAAATTCCCGCTTGGGAAATGATTAAGTTCTCTGTGAATATTCACCGCGGATGCTTCGGAGGATGTAGCTTCTGCACCATATCGGCTCATCAGGGTAAGTTTGTGTCGAGCCGTTCGGAGAAATCAATACTGAAAGAGGTTGATAGGATAACGAAAGATCCAGAGTTTAAAGGCTACCTCAGCGATTTGGGTGGCCCATCGGCCAATATGTATATGATGCAAGGCAAGAACCTTAGCATCTGTGCAAAGTGCAAGAAACCATCATGTATCTACCCATCGATTTGTAGCAATCTCAACACCAATCACGAACCCCTATTGAAGCTATACCAAAAGGTGAGAAGCATCCCCAAGGTTAAAAAGGCTTTTATTGGAAGTGGCATAAGGTACGATCTTTTTGCCGACTGGAGTAACCCCGTGAATAGGCAGTATTTTGATGATGTGGTGCGCTTTCACGTATCGGGCAGGCTAAAGGTTGCACCCGAGCATACCGAGGATACCGTTCTTAAGTACATGCGAAAACCATCCTTTAAGCTCTTTGAAGAGCTTAAAGTAAAGTTCGACACTATCAACAGAAAGTTCTCACTAAATCAACAGCTTATACCCTATTTCATATCGAGCCATCCCGGGTGCACCCTGGAGCATATGAATAGCTTGGCCAAAAGGATGGAGAAGATGCGAATCCACCCAGAGCAGGTACAAGACTTTACGCCTACCCCTATGACCCTTGCGTCAACCATATTCTACACTGGAATAGACCCCTACACAGGTAAACCTGTCTTTGTTGAGCGAAGCAAGGAGGGTAAGCTAAAGCAGCGAGAAAACTTTTTTTGGTACAAAAAGTCTCCTGCAAAAAGGTTTGAATCGGGAAAAAGAGGCAATATACCCTACAGGAAAAGAAAAGCGTAAAAATAATGGGGATGACAATTTGGTCATCCCCATTATTTTAAGAAGCAGAATTACTGCTGCTTACGCGGTAATTTCTCAGGATAGTTGGCTGTTTGGTAAACCAGGGTGGCCACCACCACAGCCGCCTGCTTTAAATCAGCAAGCTGAATACGGTCGAAGGTGTCCATATTCGTATGGTAACCTCTGCCGTAATCAATCCTATCTTGAATAAGTGCGAAGCCCGGAATACCAATCCTGTTGAATGCCATGTGATCGGAACTGCCCGGATTTAGGGTTGATATGGCCTTTGCACCTAGGTCATGAACCGGTTTTAAAAACTCCTCGAAAATTGGTTTTAGGGCAAGGTTGTCATGTAGGAAAATGCCACGCACCCAACCCGTTCCGTAGTCGAAGTTGTAGTAAGCCGATAGCTTGTCGTACTCTGGGCCTTTGGTTTCCGTTTCGGGATCGTAAATATTTGCCTTTACCCAATTGCGTGATCCATGCAGGCCCTGCTCCTCTGCACCCCACAGGGCAATGCGAACGGTTCTGTCGAGCTTAACTCCTGATTGTTTAAGTATACGCATAACCTCCATCATAACGATAACTCCAGAGCCATTATCGTTACCTCCTGTGCCTGCATGCCATGAGTCGATATGGGCACCAATCATTACAACCTCATCCTTTAGCTTGCTGTGCGTTCCCTTAATCTCTCCTATCACATTATAGCCCATTTTGTCGTTGGTTACTAGGCTGTTCTGGATATCGAGTTCCACCTCTACCGAAGTTTCTCTGTCGATTAGCCTAACCATTCTGCCGTAATGCTCGTGGGTCATATCAATTACGGGCATTCCTAGCTGGGTTAAATTACGTCCGTTCCGAGCACCTCCACTACGTACAACACCATAAGAGCCCGAGTTGATGATAAGCGCAATGGCACCCTCCGATTGACAGAACTCAATGATATCGTTGTTGCTAAGCCCCCTCTGGGCACTCTCCCTTTGTCGATCAAGAATGAATGGGTCCATATCGGCCCTAAGCTGCAATATCTCATTCTGTCTAATTAGGTCCTCATCGGTAAATCGGGAGGCTAAAGGTTCAAACGACACCTCGAGATCCTTCTCGTAGGGAGTTATTACTACTTTGCCCAGTAACTTCCCCTTGTATTCTTCCAGATCGTCGGTTGATTTAGCAGTTACCATTAGCACCTCGGCTTTAACCAAGCCATTTGTACTTCCTGTCCATGCCTGAGGAACTGCTATAAGAGGTTGGTAGTAAGGCTTGGTTTGGGCAATGTAGAATTTTTCCATTTGCCAGCCATTACCAAAAACACCCCACGGCTCTACCCTAGCATTTTCGATACCCATGGCTTGCAAACGATCTTTTGCCCACTCAACGGAGTTTAAAAAACCTTGTGTCCCGCTAAGGCGAGGGCCTATTCCATCGGTAAGCTCAATGGCCATCTCCCGGAGCTCGGACTTAGAAAAAGCCTGATCCCTAATCAATTGGAAATCGTGGTACTTTTCGCTTTGTGCGAGAGAACTAAGCGAAGTAGCTAATACCGCAAGGGTAATAGCTAGCAAACACCTTACCTTACTATAAATCATAATGTATAAATTTAGTTTTTATATGAATAGGAGTAGCATTAAGTTTATAAGTTGAGACAATAATTAAAGGCAACAGTTTAATGGCCAAAATTCTCAATAATTATATTTTGCGATAATGGAAATATTGGTGTATTTTCACGTTTTAAAGGTTCAAAATAGGCCATCGGCTACCTAAAATCGTGGTTATGAAAATTCGAATGAAGATTCGCAGCAAGTTGATGATCTCTGTTTTACTTGTTACTTCAATTACCTATGCATTATCTATTGGTTATCTAATTTTTAAGCTACAAGATATTTCGCTAAGAGAAGCATTTACCCAGGCCGATTTAAGCGCAAGCGAAAGTGCAAGCTTGGTTCGAACCAACTTAAATCATGATATGGATATCTCTAGGGCAATAGCTCATGCAATGCATAACTTTAGAGAGATCCCGGAGCCTGTTCGACTCACCATTTTCAAAGAAGTAATCCATGGCATTGCCTACAATAACCTAGACATACTTTCGGTTTGGGGTAGTTGGGAACTAAATGCATTGGATAGCACGTATACCAAGCCCTATGGTCGCCATAGGATAACCTACTACCGCGAGAATGGTGAGCTAAAATTCCAAGAGGCTACGATGAATCTTGATGGTGATGATATTGGCAGTAGTTACCATAGCATTAAGCTGTCGAAGCAAGAAACCATGATCGATCCCTATTGGTTTAGCTATACCGAAGATAGCGAGCCGCTACTTGAAGCTAGCACTGCGGTTCCTTTGCTTGAAGATGGAGTGTTTCGCGGGCTTTTTGGTATGGATATCGTTTTGCATAGCTACCAAACCCTTACCACGTCAATTCGTCCTTTTGAGGGGAGTTACTCCATTATGCTCTCCAACAACGGCACCATTGTAGGGCATCCAAACATTGAACTATTAGGCGAATCTTTTGCTAAACACTTCAGCGAAATAGATAAACTTAATGACTTATCTAACAGTGTATTAAGTGGAGTTAACTTTTCGTTTAACATGGTAGACTCCCTTACCGGAGAAGAGTATTACGCTACCTTTGCCCCAATACCAATTGGGCAATCGAATACCCCATGGTCTTTCGGTATTGTTGTTCCTGTTAGCACTTTGCTAAATGAGGCCTCAAGTATAACCCGCAACTCGCTATGGTTAAGCGTATTTGGACTGGTACTGCTAGCTGCAATAGTTTGGTTTTTTGCCTATAGCATAACCCGTCCCCTTGTAAAAGCTAAGAATGTGCTCGGAGAGCTAGCAATGGGTAATATTGATGAGCAAAAAAAGATCAGCTTACAAACAGGTGACGAGATTGAAGATATAAGCATATCAATTAATACCCTAATAGATGGGCTATCAAAAACTGCTCATTTTGCGAGAGAAATTGGCAAGGGAAACCTTAAAGAGACCTACACTAAGCTAAGTGAAGGAGATATACTGGGGGATTCGTTGCTTGGAATGAGGAAAAGCCTTATTCACGCTAAGGAGCAAGAGGATGTTCGTAAAGTTGAGGATGAGAAAATTAATTGGGCTACCAAGGGAATGGCTCATTTTGCAGAGATACTCCGTCGGAATAACGATGATATGGAGGAGTTCTCCTTCCAAATTGTTAGGAACCTTGTAAAGTATGTTGGAGCCAATTTGGGAGGGCTGTTCCTGCTTAACGACGACAACCCAAAAGACCCTCACTTTCATCAAGTAGCCTCGTATGCATACGAGCGGAGAAAGTATGATGAGCAGCGTATTGAGCTTGGAGAGGGGCTAATAGGAAGATGCGCTCAGGAAAAAGAAACAATATTTATGACCGAACTTCCTGCCGATTATATTAAAATTGCCTCGGGACTAGGTTACGAAAACCCAACATGCTTACTCCTTGTTCCCCTTAAAATAAACGAGATGGTTTATGGTGTGATTGAACTAGCCGGCCTGGAGGTTTTTGATAAGCATATTATAAACTTTGTAGAAAAGGTTGGCGAGAGCATTGCAGCAACCATTTCAACCGTTAAAATCAACCTTAAAACGGTTAGGCTGCTTGAGGAGTCGCGTGTTAAATCGGAGGAGCTAGCCTCACAGGAGGAAGAAATGCGCCAAAACATGGAGGAGTTGCAGGCTACCCAGGAAGAATCGGCTAGAAAGAGTGCTGAAACGGATAGCCTTATTAACGCGCTTAACGTATCGAGCTTTGTGATAGAATACGACCCCAAAGGAGTGGTTATAAGCGTAAACGACGAATACCTTAAGCTTACAAAACAGTCTGCGGATCAACTTGTCGGCACGCATCACTCAGATAATCTTCTGCTTGATGATGAACAGTTGAAAAAGTATAATCAGTTCTGGGCCGATCTAAACAACGGGATAATAAAGAAGGAAACTAGTCAGCTCCAGCTGGGCGATAAGATCTACACATTTATCGAAACCTACTCACCTATTTATGATGAGAATCGAAATGTGGTAAAAATCCTTAAAATTGCACATAATATCACCGATTTCATTGCTGAAGATAAGGTAAAATAAACAACTGCATTACAAATATTTATACAATAAAAAAAGGGGCATAAGCCCCTTTTTTTATTAAACAAATTTACTACCTAAAGCTAATGCCAATACCTCCAGAGTATAGGGCGTACTCACCAAGGGTGTAGTCGGCATGAATGGAAATTACTCCTAAACGAACTCGAGCGCCAATATTGGCACTGAAGGAATTTTTTGGGAAATCGAAAAGTAATGGATCGGTATGTACATCCGATGCTCCGAATGGAGCAACGCCAACGGCATAGTTCCCTTCGAGCCCCAAGCTGGTTATGGCGTGGCTATATCCTAATCCTGCATAAACTGAAATGAATGGAATGGTTTTACCAACCAATATCCGGCCAGTAAATCCTGATGCTCTTAAAAATAACTTCTGATCTGCAAAATCGGCTTGAGTATACCCGGCAGGCATCTCCGAAGGGATGTAGCTTATGCCATACTCGTAATTCAAGCTGGTGTAACCAACCATTAACGAAAGATCGATGGGCACATGCTTTAGGCCGGGAATAAAATCTTTAAACTGATTTTTAGCACCTATTCCCCAAAGGTTAACCCTACCATACTTACCCAAATCCACAGGGGGCAAAAACCTAACCGTCACCTCTGTGCTGAATGGCAGCCCAACACCCGCCTGCACAAAGGGGACTGGCACCAAGGGCAGCCCTGCGCCTTGAGGTAAATCAAACTCAACATTCTCACCCTCAACCTCAAACATTACGGTTGGGCCTGTAGTGGCCTCACCTGCAATGGAAGGAGCCATATTATTCTGTGGATCTTTAAGCTGCAAGGTTTGAAGGCCAAGAGTTGAAACATCAAAGGTTCGAGCACTAACGGGGGCCACAGCAGCCGAAGTGGTTAGGGTAAGATTAAAGCCTAACACCTTATGAGGTCGTGCTGCCTGGTACCATCCACCATTTAGGGCGGTACCAAACATATTGCCAAAAGGCTCTAGGTATGCGGTTCCTAACTTCTCCGCATCATCAAGGCCTCCTTGCAAAATTTTTGCAATCTGATCCTGAGCAAACGACGCTGGGATAAGTGCAAGCACTAAGACCAATGACACAATAAGCTTTCTAATCGAGTTTGTTTTCATAGCGATCAAGGTTTGGTTAATGTACAGAATTGTTAACAACAGCTAAAACAAAAACTATGCAACTTTAGCTTAGTAATATACTTTAAATTGTGGTTCGAACTCCATTTAGCGGCAAAATTACTTTCACCATTTTGGAAGATGAAGCCGTAAACATTAATACATTTGCACAAACTAAACATGATGAGTAATATTCCTTTGGCAGAGCGGCTAAGACCAAAATCGTTAGACGATTACATTGGCCAATCGCATTTGGTGGGAAAAGGGAACATTATCCGTAGGATGATAGAGTCGGGCAACATATCCTCATTCATCCTTTGGGGTCCACCAGGTGTGGGAAAAACTACATTGGCGAGGATTCTGGCCAATGAGCTAAAGAGGCCATTTCACACCCTGAGTGCCGTAAACTCTGGTGTAAAAGATGTTAGAGAGGTAATTGAGAAAGCGCGATCCCAACGTTTTTTCAACCACCCCTCACCTATTCTTTTTATAGATGAAATCCATCGGTTTAGCAAATCCCAGCAAGATTCTCTTTTGGGTGCAGTAGAGGAAGGCGTTGTTACCCTTATTGGCGCCACAACGGAAAACCCATCGTTTGAGGTTATCCCCCCCCTCCTTTCCCGCTGCCAGGTTTATGTCCTAAAATCGTTGGAGAAAGAAGAGCTGGAAATGCTACTTACCAGAGCACTTACCACTGATTTTGAGTATAAGGAGCTTAACGTAAAGGTTCAAGAAACCGACGCACTATTTCGGTACTCCGGTGGCGATGCTCGAAAACTGCTAAACATACTTGAGATAGTTGTAAACTCTCAGGAATCGCCCGATATACAAATCAACAACAGCACTGTTACCGAGAAGCTGCAGGAAAATATTGCACGATACGATAAAGGAGGTGAGCAACACTACGACATTATCTCCGCATTCATTAAATCGATAAGAGGCAGTGACCCCAACGCAGCTGTATACTGGCTAGCCAGAATGATAGAAGGAGGTGAAGACCCCAAATTCATTGCACGACGTTTACTCATTCTAGCATCGGAAGATATTGGCCTAGCCAATCCAAACGCTCTCCTCCTGGCTACCAGCTGTTTTCAGGCAGTTAGTATGGTGGGATGGCCCGAATCTAGAATTATCCTTTCCGAAACTGCCATATACCTGGCCACAAGCCCCAAAAGCAACTCAGCCTACATGGCGATAAACGATGCTCAAGCACTTGTGAAAGAAACCGGGGATCTCCCGGTGCCCCTGCACATTAGGAATGCCCCTACTAAGTTGATGAAGGAGCTAGGCTATGGAAACAACTACAAGTACGCCCATAGCTATGAGGGCAACTTTATTGAACAGGAATTTATGCCCGAGGATGTTTCGGGGAAAACCCTTTATACTCCGCAGGACAACGCTAAAGAGAAAGAGATAGATTTACGACTGAAGAACCTATGGGGCAATAAGTATAAATAAGAGTTTTAAGTAAAAATCCTAAACATTTAGTGTTGAATCCACTATCGTTCACAAAAAAAATAAACTCCAGCCACAGCTCGTTTTTTCTAGCGGCAGGGCCATGCGTTGTGGAGAGCGAATGATAAACCCGCATCGTAGCAGAAAGGGTAAAGGAGCTAAACGACAAGCACTCTATACCCTTCATTTTTTAGGCATCATATCGCTAGGCCAACCAATCGAGAGTAAACTCTTTTGCATGAATTGGTGATGAAGCTACGCTTGAGGTTTTAGGAAAAATGAAGCAATATTTTAGTGTGCCGGTTGTGTCCGACATACACTCCACAAGAGGCTGGGCTGGCAAAACCCTACGTTGATACGTTGCTAATACCCGCTTTCCTTAGCCGCCAAACCGATTTGCTGCAAGCAGCAACCGAAACAGGACTTGCCGTAAACATTAGGAGAAGGGTTCCTTTTCATCATCCGAATCGATGCAATTTGCTACTCAAAAGGTGGTTGAAAAGGGGAATTCACATGTTGTACTAAATTTGGATATCAGGATTTGGTTGTTGATTTCAGGGGAAGACCTATTATGAAATCTTTTGGTTTTCCTGTGGTTATTGATTTTACCCCCAGCTAAAGCTGCCATTGCCGTTGGTGCCGATGGTATCTTTATTGAAACGCTTACTGATCCCCTGCGTACACGCTCTGATGGCAGTAAAATGCTTACCTGTCCTTACTTGAACCGCTTGTAATGAGCCTGATATAGATTAGGAGCGCAATTACTTTACATTAAGCTTGTTGTGCTGTAGGTGTAGGTCAATCTTTTCGAGAAGCAGATGGGAGTTTATGGGTTTAGAGATGTAATCGTTGCAACCGGCCTCAATGCACTTGATATTATCGTTGGGCATAGCGTAGGCCGTTTGGGCAATAATTTTTATGGAAGGATTTAACTTTTTAACAATGGCAGTAGCTTCATAGCCATCCATTAGGGGCATCTGTATGTCCATAAGGATCAAATCAACATTCGAATTCTCACGACAATACGACACCACCTCCTCGCCATTTCGGGCCCAAACAACCTCGGCATTCGTTTTTTCTAACATCGCCCTTAGGAACTTGTAGTTTGTTTCAGCATCCTCGGCAATCATAATCTTTTTCCCCTGCCAATTATAGTCCTTATCCGCTGGGGTAAACACTTTCACAGCATTTTCTCGCTCCTGCACACTGGTGTAGGGTAAAGTGAAATAGAATGTTGAGCCCTTACCGACCTCCGACTCTACCCAAATTTCCCCACCTAAAAGTTCAACAATATGCTTGCTTATAAACAGGCCTATGCCTGTGCCGCCATATTTACGGGTTGATCCCTCTTCAATCTGTCTGAAACGTTCGAAAATAATGGCAACCTTTTCCTTAGGTATACCTATGCCGGTATCGCGAACAAAGAATTGAATCTGGTTCTTATCCCTTTCATTCACGTACCCAAATTCCACAGCTCCCTTATCTGTAAACTTTATGGCGTTTCCAATTAGGTTCGACATTACCTGCCGGAGCCTTTGCTCATCGGTAAAGAAAACACTATTCTCGTCGTCGTTAAGGTTCAGCAGGCGTAGGGTAAGATGTTCCTTCTCTTGCTTAAACTTGGCCTCATTAAAAAAGGTGTACAAATCGAAGATTAAGTCGTCGATGTTAACATCGGTTTTATTTAAGGCAAGCTGTCCCGCCTCAATCTTCGATATATCCATTATATCATCGATAAGGTTTACCAGCATAGCCCCATTATGGTATACAATGTCCAGGTACCTACGCTGCATCTCCTTATCTATATCATCATCCTGTAAAAGCTGAGCGAAACCCAGAATTCCATTCATGGGTGTTCTAATCTCATGGCTCATGTTCGCTAAAAAGTTCGACTTGAGCATGTCGGCCTCCTCGGCAATTCGTTTGGCTTCGTTCAGATCTTTTCGAGCTTTCTCCAGCTCAACCTGATTCATTGCGTTTACCTTAAATAGGTGGTTGTACTCGGCTTGGCTGTTCGTCAGGTTTTTTTTGAGGTGCTGTATTTGATCTACTAAAACATCCTTACCTGCTTCAAGAAGGTTAACCTTCTCCGTAAGCTTTTTGGTCTTAATGCTCTTGATAATTAACATCACCACTACCACCATTAGCAATATAAGCAAAGCGATTGAAAACAGGTATGATGGTGAGAACAGGGAATTATTGGAGGCTACCAAAAGGGTAAAGGACATCGATGACAATCGCCTTGGTGTATTTAAAGGGCCAACTAGCAACACGTTGGGTTGAGCGTGGCTTGTTAATAGACGTTCTATTTGAATTGAATTATGCATCTATGCCCAGAATAATTCTTTTATCTTAAAACAGTTAGGTTTTATCAAAGATAACAAATAATACAATAAAACAAAGTGCGAAGCAAAAATTTGCCTCCTCTTGGTGGTATCCTTAAGATATAAAAAAAGGGTTGATAGTTTAATCAACCCCCTTAATAAACATTTTGTTCTAAAAAAATATTCCCAAGCTAAATATCCACTGTGGATTACGCTGATCTAGGCTAAATCCCTGATTCCCAATTGTTAGCTCATCACCCAGCTTACTCAGATTGCCCTCGTACTTAATGTCGAATGTGGCAAATTTGAAGATATCGAGCCCAACACCAACCTGATAGCCAAAAACAGCATTCTTTATGGAGTTGTCAACGGTAGAATTCTCGCCAACAAAATCGCTCATTTTTTCCTGTAATCCATCCTTCTCGCTAAGGGTAAAGGTTGCCACTGGGCCTAAAAACATTTTTGCTGGCCCAAACTTGTAACCTACCATTACCGGTATATCTAACCTGTTGAATTTTTGCTCAACAGCTGTTTGGTATGCGTTGGCTGGGCTGGTGATATCATTAATAATAATATTGCCCTTAGCTTGCGTAAAGAGCAATTCGGGCTGGATAAAAACGCCCATAAGCTGTATGCGGCCAAAAACACCAACGTGAAGCCCCATTTCTGAATCGCCTTGCTCCAGAACAAAATTCTTAACTCCATCATCTTCAGTGGTTACGTTACTAAGCGTGGTTTGGTCAATCTTCATGGTGGATGAGTTAAGGCCACCCTTAACGCCAAAGCGAAAAAATTGTGCATTAGCAACACCTACAATCATAAATGCTGCGATAAATAGAAGCGTTAATCGTTTCATAATTTGCTGTTTAAGTTGAACAATATTTGAATTAAATTAGTAAACCATTATTCTTGCCTGTGTGCTTATTCAAACATCGTGCCTAAGCACACCAATGCAGGTTAAAACAATGGGCTAAATATGCGAGCCAACGATTCCTTAAAATTTTGCTTGGTCGATCGCTGTGCCCATTTCTTAGGATTAACCTGCCTGCTCTTACGTATATCTTTATGAAACTGTTTCTCTAAGCTCTGAGTTAATTCTTGATCGTATATCATAGCTAGGACTTCGAAATTATCCTCAAAACTTCTAATGTCCATATTAGCAGAGCCCACCGAGGCAAAATTGCTATCGATCATCAAAATTTTAGAGTGATTAAACCCATTCTGGAAGAGGTATACCTTAATTCCGGCAGCGAGCAACTCGGACACATACGACATGGAGCTCCAGTACACCACCGTAGAATCGGACTTGCCCGGAAGAACAATTCGTACATCAACCCCACTTAGCGCAGCTGTTTTGAGAGCAGTTAGAATACTCTCATTAGGTACGAAGTATGGGGTTGATATGTAAATATGTTTACGAGCTCGCGTGATGGCCGCAAAAAAAGCCTGCATAATTGATGCCCAGTCGGAATCGGGTCCACTGGCTGTAATCTGCAGCGAGAGCTGCGTGGTAATGCTATGCTCTGCGAAACACTCATCCTTGCTAAACTCTATCTTATTGCTAACAAAATACCAATCTATCAGAAAGATTATCTGGAGCACGCTAACAGCATCGCCCTCAATTCGGAGAACAGTGTCGTACCAGGTCCCCAAAAAATCGTCGCCTTTAAGATACCTGTCGGCAATGTTCATCCCGCCCATAAAGGCTATTTTACCATCAATAACAATAATTTTGCGATGATTCCGGTAATTCACCTTGCTGGTTAAAAACGGAAACTTCACCTCCATGAATGGGTAAACCTCCGCGCCAGCGTCGACAAGCTCTTTCACAAATCGTTTGGGTAGATGCCAGCTGCCCACATCGTCGTATATAAGCCTTACCTTAACTCCTGCCTTAGCTTTATCGATTAGCTTGCCCTTTATCCTATTGCCTATATCATCATCGGCAATAATGTAGAACTCTAGGTGAATAGATTTCTCCGCCCTATCGATATTATCGAGAATTGATCGGAATGATTTACGCCCTGTTTGAAAAATCTCAACATGGTTATACCGGGTTAGCAACGCCTTGCTATTGTTTAGCAACAGGGTTATAATACCCAGGTTATCGGCAATGCTAGGAACGCCTATGAACTTGCTAGTATGGATATCAACCAGCTGGCTTTGGCTAATCAGCTCTATTTGCTGAAGGTCCTTAATAGCTTTCCTGTTGAATATTTTTTCCTTTCGATGATTCTGCCCGAAAAAGATGTAAAAAATTAGTCCAACAATTGGGAGTAGGATAAGAATAAGTACCCATGTACTGGTTTTGGCCGGATCTCGTTTTTCATGGATTACCATTACCGCAGTGGAGATAACGGTAAACAGATAGATTAACAGTATGATAAGCGGAAGGTTGGAGAGAAATATGTTATTCCATAAATTGTACAGCATAACCAAAAAATGTAAGATATGCTAAAGGTATTAACATTTTTTTAATTTACTGAGATAACCTGCTAGCTGATTTTGAAATGGATGTAAAGATCCCGAGCTGTCCCTATCGGTTAAAACGGTTCAGATTTGTGACAACTTCTAGGTTCTCAGGCTTTGTTAGGTTGGCTATCTTATCGAGGCTAATATCACCCTGAAAGCTGACGCAGAACAGGTTCTGGGCATTTGAAACCATTACCACCATTTCGTTAACTTCAACCGAATCCGTAGAAAGGATTTTCACCATTATCTGCTCTCTAGCATTGCTTATTGAGGCTAAGTCCTGGAACTGAATTAGATCAAGCCTGTTACTGATATCATCGAAGTAACTTTGCTCCTTCCCCACTAGATTATTAGGTATAATTAAAAAATTTAGATGCTTAATATCCTCGAGCAAGAGTTTTAGCTCAGCGTTACCTGCTTTTGATTCGTCGAGGAATATTGAAACCATCCCTGGAGGCACCGAGAACGCTTTGCCCACACCCTTGTCGCGATAGCTGATATAGATATCCTTAGAAGTTTTATCGGTTTGCTCCTCCTTGGTGTTACATCCAACAGCTAGCAGCAGAACTGATAGTATTGAAAAATAAAATAATCGGTATGCCATATGCTGTTGAGCTGTGCTATTTAGCTTCTAAAGCCTTGTCCATAAAGCCCATGGTATCCACAATATAGCGGGTGTGAGTACCCGAACCAATTTCACCCTCCTCATCGAATGCTTTTACTTCGAAAACCAACTTTTTCCCCTCGATTTGGGTTAAAACTGCTTTGCTTTCCACCTTCATCCCAATGGGCGTTGCTTTTACATGCTTTATATCCACCCTAACGCCCACGGTTGTTTGACCCTGGGGCAAATGGGGTAAAACGGCATTCATAGCAGCATTCTCCATAAGGGCGATCATGGCAGGTGTAGCAAATACAGCCAGTGCACCCGATTTATAGTGAATAGCCGAATTCTCCATCCCCACAACCAGTGAGGATGTAAAGTTTAGACCAATTTTTATACCCGTATTCATAACCAATATTTTGCCATAAAGTTATGGAATTTGATTGACTGAGGAGTTCAGGATCATTTCTTTTCAATAAAAATCTTGTGAAGAAGCCTTAACGAACTGAATAGCAGCTAATTTAAAAATAAAGCTAGTTGCAAATAGCTGAACCGTTCTATTAAAAACCACTTGCGACCTTATGCCCCCTTTTTCCATATCACTTTTGGTGATATTCTGTCCATTTTATCGAATGCCGATTTGTTGCCAAGTATAATGCTAAGCATTAGGTTAATACTACAACCCGTAAAAATTGCAAGCATTATCATTATTTGGTATCGAATAGCTGTTGCGGGTGAGTTCCCTCCCAGTATCTGGCCTGTCATCATCCCGGGCAAAGAAATAAGCCCCATGACTGATATGTTGGCTATCATAGGGTTAAGGGCTTTACGTATGGCCTGCACAATGAAAGGGTTAATGGCTGTTTTTTTACTCTTGCCGTTGATAAGCAAAAAGTAGTAGAGGTTTTGGTTGTTAACCAGCCCTTCGAAATATGCATTCAATCCTATAATGTTATGGTTCATGGCATTACCGAGAATCATTCCGGATATTGGGATAAAATACTGCGATTCGAAAACGTAGGGTAACCTAATAATGAAACCCAGAAAGAATGCATCTACCACCACAATGCTAGTAATACCAGAGATTATAAGAGGCACAGCTAGAACTTTGGGATTTAAATTACTTCGCTTTAGCGTTGTGAAAACGCCCACGAGGATCATGATGATCACCCATGCCGAATTTAGCAATGCATTGTTTTGCTCGAAAATAAACTCAAGGTATACAGCCACTGCCAGCAGCTGAATAACCATACGAGTAACTGCAATTAGCGTGGAGCGCGTTAACCCCACCCTGTAGTACCAAAACCCAGCCAAGGGTAGCAGTAATATGATGAAGCTAAGGGCAAGATTCATCCATGTAATATCTTGTGCTGCGCTCATAGTTCAATAATTTTATGGCATTTGCTATTCCATTGCGCACTGTGCGATGTAGATACAACGGTAAGGTCCTCTCTGCTCCAAATTAGATCCATAAGGATTTTTGTTGATTTCTCATCGAGAGCCGAGGTGGGCTCATCGAGGAGCAGTATGGGTCTGTTAAGGCTTAGTATTAATGAAATTAGCATCCGTTGCTTTTCACCCCCGCTCAAATCGGCAAACGATTGGTAAAGCGCGCTCCTATCCAAATTAAGGTCATTAAGGAGGGCAATTACAGGGTTTTCATCTATCGAGAGTAGCTCAGCAAGCTCCTTACCATTAGCTGCCATCAGCTCAACTCCTTGTGGTAGATAGGCAATTTGCTTGCGAATACTCCTTGCCGAATGCGAATCGAAAATTTCTCCATCAAAAGAGATGGTCCCCATATCGGGCGGTACTATGCCTGCGACAATACGTAAAAGCGTAGTTTTTCCTCGTCCCGATACGCCTGAAATTGAAACTTTGTGACCCTTTTCAACAGCAAAGTTCACATTATTAAGCACCAACTTGTTGCCATATTGTTTCCCAAGCCCCTCTGCTAGTATTTTACACATATACTAAAACGTATGATTAAATTACAGCCTAACTGGTCGCCCACCCTCATCCACTGGCGCAAGACAAAACGAACCATGTATTACCAACTCCTTCGATTCCCCAACAACCACAAATCCTTTCACATCAACATCTACTTTAACCCTACCTTCGGATACTATGGCAGCTGTGAACTCAACAACCTCGTTTTGACGTACAGGCTTTAAAAACTTTACCGAATCAACCTTTACCGTCACAAAATCTTTTTGGTATGCCTGCAATACGGCAATAAAGGCCAGCTCGTCCATCCACTTAAGGGCTTGCCCTCCAAACAATGTTTTGTGGTGATTCGTGTACTTAGGAAAGATTACACGGGTCATTGTTGCTACCATATCTTTTGGGGGCAAATTTAGGTCATATAATGGATTAATAAAAAAACGCCGTGAAGATATATCGTCTTCACGGCGCATTCATAAAAATTTACTTTGATACCCTAGAGTATTGTCTTGTCGATAAACTTTGAGTTCATAAGCCTGGCCACCGCCATGTACGATGGGGAAAATCTAATCTTATCACCCACCTTATACCTGCATTTTTTGTTCTTGTCAACAGGGCCAAGGTCGTAAACGCTCATATCGGAAGTTGTGCCCGCAAAGCGAATCTCCGGATCCTTTGGGGTTAATTCATTCACATCCACATCCAGAATTCCAAAATCTAGAATTGCACGGTAACTATGATCCCATTCGAAATCCTCGGAGGTGTGACCAATATTGCCCTCTGTTAGTATCCCATCGGGGCTGGTCTCCTTAAGCTCTAGCTCGATAACGTTCCCCAGATACTCAAAGGCATCAGTTGATAAACCGAGAAACTGAGTACCATCGAAAGGGGATGTACCTAGGAATGGGGTTTCGCCAATGCGTAAATGGTTAATATTTTTGGGCATAGCCGATTTTCCCACCAGGGGAAGGGTTATGGAGCTACCCCCTGATATTAAGGGTAGGTTCGTGTTAAACTTAGCATCTATAAGCTGCTTGTAAAGCGACATCTGCAGCAGCTTATCGTATGTAGGCTGAATACCATACATACAGCCAAGGTTAGTGCCAATACCCTCAATATCAATATTCTTCAGATCGAAAACCCTTTTGTAGAAATCGATAACCTTTTCGCGGAGGATACCTTCGCGCAGCTCACCCAGCTCAATCATGATGATCACGCGGTGACGCTTACCCTGACGACCAGCCTCGGCATTTAGCGCCTCAATGGTACGATACGATGAGTTAAGCGAAATATCGGCATAGCTAACAATGGCCTCAATGGTATCCATAGCCGGGGGCTTAACGTACATGGTAACAATCTCGGGGTTTATCTCCTTAATAATCTGAAGCCCTGAGATTCGGGAGTCGCCCACGCTATGTAGATTTTTCACTATGGGGTGGAATAGCAATTTCTCAAGAAACTCACGATGACCCGAAAGTACCTTTACCACCAAACTCCACGTAACGCTATGCTTGTCGAGAAAATTATTTAGCTTCTCAACATTTTGAATAATTTCATCTGACTTAACAATCAGTTCTGCCATAGTTTACTTCTTTTTAAGGTAACGCATTTCTGCATACTTTGTGGTGAAACCAATGCGCTCGTACAGCCTCTTGGCAGGGTTATCGTACTCTACGTGTAGCTTCACATCACCTTCGGCACGGTTAATAGCCTCTTCAACAAGCTGCTTACCAATGCCTTTCCCTCTTTGGCTAGCGTCAACGGCAATGTAAACCAAAATGTTTTCGGGGATAAACCCTTCCATACCCGTTTTATTCATCACCACTATGCCCACCAGCTGGCCATCGTAGTGTCCTGTAAGAACAAATCCTCCCTTACCACTATCCTTTGCAAAGGCGTAGTCGAGGCATTTGCCTATCGACACCTTATCGTCGCGAAAACGATCGAGGTGCGTATGTAAAAAGTTAATAATCTCGTCTCGTGAAATGTTTGTCAGTTCGTTCTCGTTGTTAATCTGCTTTACTTCTAGCATAATTATAATTTTGGTTAGACAATAGCTGCTTTTCTCTATAGTATGGAAAACTATTAAAGGTGATGTTAAAGCAGCGGAGATATGTATTTTTGCAAATATAGTAATTTTTGACGAAGAACCAAAGCGTTAGCAATGAGGACTATACGATGAGACAACGCAATTGCACCCTTAGGTAAAGAGCTTTAGCCCATTAGCTAGCCAGAATTTTAAGCCCAAAAAGTTGAGTTTTCATTACTTTTGATAGATTGAAAAGAACCGAACACCCATTGACGATGAAGGCTGCTTCAATCCATAATATTAAGACAGAACTAAAGGCATTACCTCAGCCAGTGCTTGTTGATATTTGCATTAGGCTGGCTAAATACAAGCATGAGAATAAGGAACTGCTATCGTACCTTTTGTTTGAGGCTCAGGATGAGCAAGCCTACATTGCTCAGGCCAAAGCCCTTGTGGAGGAGGATTTCAAATCGCTCAATAAAAGTCGACAATTCCTTGCAAAGAAAACGGTTCGCAAGGCCTTGCGTACAACCACTAAGCATATTAAGTACTCGGGCAGTAAGCAAACCGAGTTGGAATTGCTTATCCATTTTTGCAAGCAGCTCCGCAAAACCGGGCTTGCGTTACGAGCCAACACGGTGATTGGAAATATATATCTAAAGCAATACCTAAAGGCAAAGAAAGTTTTGATGTCGCTGCATGAGGATCTGCAGTTCGATTACATAGATGAAGTTAAGCTATTAGAAAAATAGATGAAAATGAAGGTTACTTCTCCCTTTTGCTTTTCCTAAGCATATAAAGGTATAGATTCTCCACTTTTTCGCGAGCCCAGGGAGTTTTCCTGAGAAAGTTTAGGCTTGATTTGATGGATGGATTTGACTTAAAGCAATTAATCTGTATTTCATCATAAAGATCTTCCCATCCATAGTAGTTAACCAGCTGGGCTAAAATAGACTCTAGAGTTAGCCCATGCAGCGGATTATTCTTTTGACCTTGAGCCATTGTAATAGTAAAGAGTTAAAATCTTGTTTTCTTGGGTTTGTTTGGATTTTTGGCTTTTTGGAGCTTCTCGTACTTCTCTTTCCTGTTCTTGGGGCCGCCAAGGTTTACCTTTTTGTTCTTCTCCTTCTTCTCGTGCTTTTGAGCTTTGGGTTTGGGCACTTTTCGGGTGATTTTGGAGAGATAATCCTTATCGCCCAAATTCACTGGTTTCTCCTCATCTATGAGTAGGTTCGATATTTCAAGATTTACTGGGAGTGGCAGTATTTTGATGTGTTTCCCCATCAATTGCTCAACTCCAAATTGGTACTCCTGCTCCCACTCGGCTATAAACGAGATAGCCTCGCCATCCTTATTGGCCCTACCGGTTCGTCCTATTCGGTGCAGGTAATCGCCTGATGCTTCGGGCATATCGAAATTCACTACGTGAGTTACATCGGTGATATCCATACCTCGCGCCACAATATCGGTGGCAATAAGGATGCGGTGGGTTCCATCCTGGAACTGTCTAAGGGCAGTAAGCCTCGTGTTATGGGCCTTGTTGGAGTGTATAACGCTAATCTGCTCGGGGAAATTCTCTCCTATCTTCTCAAACAGCCTATCGGCGGTTTTCTTCGATTTAACAAACACCATCACCTTGCTTAAGTCGGCATTCTCATTGAGTAGCAGCTCAAGCAGGTTGGCCTTGGTGTTAAAGTTTGGAACGAGATAACCAATTTGCTTAATCCTCTCAATGGGCGTTCCGTGGGGATTTACTACTATTCGTTGGGGATCAATCAGACTATTGGCAATAAACTCATCAACATTGGGGGTGATGGTTGCCGAAAACATCAGCGTTTGCCTTTTCTCGGGTAGCAGATCAAGCACACTGGCCAGCTGCGGACGAAGCCCAAGGCTTAACATCTCATCCACCTCATCTATTACCAGCTTTTTAATCGATTTTAAGCGCAGGACACCCGTAAAGGTTAAGTCGATTAGCCGACCTGGAGTGGCCACCAGAATATCGAGCCCATCGTAAACCAGCTGCTTCTGAGTATTTATATTGGTATCGCCGTAAACCCCAGCCGAACGAATATCGTAGTACTTGGTTAGCTTCTTAATCTCCTCCACTATTTGCACCACCAGCACCCTTGTTGGGGCGAGAATCAGCACTCGGGGCTCACGTTGCTTCGAGTACGTCAGCGTATTTAGTATAGGTAATAAGTAGGCAAATGTTTTTCCTGTTCCGGTTTGGGCTATGCCAATGGCATTTTTACCCGACATAATCACGGGAAACGCCTTATGCTGTATTGGTGTGGGATTGATATACTCCAAATCGGCTAGCGCCTGCAGGAATGGTTTTTTAATGTTTAGCTCTTCGAAGGTCACGGTGTTGTCAGTTATCGGTAATCAGTAATCAGTTATCGGTAATCGGCCTGTCTCGTAAACCGACGCTTTTTGGAGGTTGACGAGATAATCAGTAATCGGTTTGTAGTTGAAAAGTCGAAAGTCAAAAACCTGAAAGTCAATAGGAAAGCGGATAGCTCTAACTTTAGTCACTCTATTAACTCTATTAACCTGTCTCCTGACAGGCAGGCACTATTAACTTTTCAAACTTTCTTTCTACCTCTTTTTCTTCTTTTTATTGTTCTTTTTTAGCTTCTTGTTCGCCTCAAACTCCTCCTGATCCTTAATAAGCGATTGCCAATCGTGGGAAGCATCCTCTGAGAAGTCGATGGTAGCCTGATACTCGCTGTTGCTAATGGAGAGAACGGAGATGGGATTATGTAAATACTTCTCAATCTCCTTTAGAATAGGCAGCTCCTCGGTGCTGCAGAACGAAAGCGCTTTTCCTCGTTGGTTTCCACGTCCGGTCCGGCCTACCCTGTGCACGTAGTTTTCCGCTACATCAGGCAAATCGTAGTTTATAACAAACTCTACATTTGGAATATCGATACCTCTTGCGCTCACATCGGTCGCGATAAGAACCCTATTCTTTCCACTTTTGAAGTTATCCATCACCTCGGTTCGTTCCCTTTGATCCTTGCTGCTGTGGATAGTTTGACTGGCAATACCAACCCGTTCCAACGCCTTAAGAACTCGCTCGGCGCGTACCTTGGTGCGAACAAACACCAATATCTTACTCTCAGGATTCTCGTTGATAAAATGCTCAAGAAAAAACCGCTTGTCGTCCATCTCGATAAAAGCAACGGAATGGTCGATATTTTTAGAAACGGGATCCTTGGGCGATATATGAATACGCACAGCGTGTTGCACCAAGCCGTAAGCTAAATCCTTAATCCTATCGTTGATAGTTGCCGAGAAGAACAACGTTTGCCTGTACCGTGGAATGCGGCGAATAAGCTGCTCCATATCGTTAATAAAGCCCAGCTCCAGCATATGGTCGGCCTCGTCAATAATCAGTATCTCAACCGCTTTAAACGATAGAAAACCCTGACTGGCCAAATCGAACATTCGGCCAGGAGTGGCCACCAGCACATCTACCCCACTCTTTAGAACACCAATTTGAGGGTCCTGCTTTACGCCACCATATACGCCAACTATATTAAGCCCAATACCCTTATTTAATGATCTGTAAACATCGGCAACCTGAATGGCAAGCTCGTGCGTTGGAACCATCACCAGACAACGGGTTTCGTATTCACCAATTGGTACTCGTTTTGAGCAAAGCATCTGAATGGTGGGAATGGCAAAGGCTGCGGTTTTACCCGTACCGGTTTGAGCAATGGCCAGCACATCCTCGCCCTTTAGCGTGGGTGGAATGGCTTTAAACTGAATATCGGTAGGTCTTTTAAAACCAAGGTCGGCAAGGTTCTGCTTTAGCGCAGGTACAAAATTGTACTGTTCAAACTTCATATAAAAATTGAATTGGGGAATTGGTATAAAATGTTTAACCCTTACTTCCCCCAGTTGTGTTATTACTTTTTACTTTGTTCTTCTAACAAGCCTTTCAAAAAGTTCATCGGTTGTGATAAATTTATCCACCCTTTTTTACTTAACCCTTTTTGTAATTACTTATCTCCACTCCATAATCTCCCCTTGATGTGTTCGGTTAACGCGACGAATTCAGTATCATCAATATCCACATCTTTTGTTAGTGTTTCCGCAATATCATAAGACTCTAGGGATAAGTTTAAGGTTGATAAACCTGATTTTATTAGTTATTAGAGTAACAATACGATCTAATTCGTAATCCGAATAGTTGGAGATATTCTTAATCTTCGTCTTGTGATTTTGTATTTCAATAGAGAGTTGTTCCGTTGAGTAGAAATTTAGCCTACTTTTTGGTTGAAGAAGTATTCTGGCAATTTTGCTGTTAGTGTTAAGAATTGCGCTAAAAGCAATATTTGTATCAACAACTATTCTCATCAGTCAAGTTGCTGTTTAGTATTGTCCCAACGACCCTTTTTAATAGATTTAACTAAATCATCAACTTCTTTTTGTGATGTTTTTGAATTCTTTGTTAACTCTTTATATTCAAACAAATCGGTTAGATCCTGTAGGTCATCCAAATTCATACTTTTCGGAAACCTAAAGATTATCTCGTTGGGTGTTCGTTCAATAATCATAGTCTTTTTCTTTGAATGTACGAATTTAGCAACAAATAGATTTTATCAACCAAGATTCGAATTTCTGCTTTTCACTGCAAAGATAGTAAAATGTTTTATCTCTAAAGTGATTAGCTGCAATGCAAAAGTCCGGATACGACTGATAGCCGAATCCGGACTTATATATTTTAAGGTAAATACCTTACTTCTTCAAACCGCTTCTTTCCAAAAGCGCATCTACCGATGGCTCGTGGCCACGAAAGCGAACGTAAAGGGTCATGGGGTGCTCGCTCCCACCCTTCGAGAGAATATTGTCGCGAAGCGATTGGGCGGTTGCCTTGTCGAAAATCCCCTTCTCTTGGAAAAGCGAGTAGGCATCGGCATCGAGCACCTCGGCCCACTTGTAGCTGTAGTATCCTGCTGCATATCCACCGCCAAAGATATGGCTAAATGCTGGGCTAAAGGCAGTCCCCTCCACGTGAGGTAGCACGTTGGCACGGGACATATGCTTGTTCTCAAAGGCAATTACATCGCCAGTAAATGGCTTGTCGATACCATGCCAAGCCATATCAACCAGCCCAAAGCTAAGCTGACGGATGGACAGATTTCCTGCCAGAAAATTGCGGCTATCGATAATGGCCTGTACCATCTCCAGTGGAATGGGCTCGCCGGTTTGGTAGTGAACGGCAAACATATCCAAGTACTCTTTCTCAACAGCCCAGTTCTCCATTACCTGCGAGGGTAGCTCCACAAAATCGCGGTAAACCGAAGTTCCCGAAAGGTTTGGATAGGTTGTGTTGGCAAAAATGCCGTGCAGCGCGTGTCCAAACTCATGTAGGAATGTGGTAAACTCATTAAAGGTTAGCAACGATGGTGTATCCTTGGTGGGCTTGGTGAAATTGGTAACAATTGATATGAATGGCCTTACATTTTCACCATCCTTTACTAGCTGGTTGCGGTAGCTAGTCATCCAAGCTCCACCGCTTTTCCCCTCGCGAGGAAAGAAGTCGAGGTAAAGCAGCGACAGGAATGAGCCGTCGGCATCGAGCACCTCAAAAACCTTTACATCGGGGTGATAAACGGGAATATTCTTTACTGCCTTAAACGAAACGCCAAAAAGCTTGTTGGCAAGCATAAACACACCGTCCTGCACCTTCTCGAGTTGGAAGTATGGCTTAAGCTCCTCCTCGTTGAAGTTGAATAGCTTGTTCTTCAGCTTCTCGGTGTAGAATGCCCAGTCCCACTTTTCGATGCTATGGTCTACGCCCATCTCCTTAGCCAGCGCCTGAACCTGCTTTAGCTCATCGTTGGCAGCGGGTAGCGAAGCTGTGAGAAGCTCCTCAAGGAAACTCATCACCTTATCGGACGACTCGGCCATACGGTTTTCTAGAACGTAATCGGCATACGACTTATATCCTAACAAATTGGCCAGCTCTAGCCTTAAGTTCACAATACTCTTAATCAGCTCGGTGTTGTCGTTATCGTTACCATTAAATCCACGTTTGCAATACTCTCTGTAAATCTTTTCGCGAAGGTCGCGACGCTCCGAATACTTAATAAAAGGTGCGTACATGGGCATATGCAAAGTGATTACCCAACCCTCTAGATTTTTTTGCTGAGCCGCTTGTGCAGCAGCATCCACAAGGCTTTTGGGCAAACCAGCTAATTCCTCTTCTTTGGTAAGATGAAGGAAGTAAGCGTTGGTTTCGGCCAGCACGTTCTCCTCGAATTGCAGTGACAGCTCCGAAAGCTGACGGGTAATCTCGCGATACTTCTGCTTATCGTCCTCGCTTAGGTTAGCACCACTGCGTACAAAACCCTTGTAGGTTTTATCGAGTAGGGTTAGCTGCTCTGCTGTACACGAATCTTTATCAACCGAACTATATACCTGTTTCACCCTTGCGAACAGCTTCTCGTTTAGATTGATATCGTTTTGGAAATCGGTTAGCTTTGGAGCAACCTCGCGCACAACCTTTTGCAGCTCCGCATCGGTTTCGGCATAGTTAAGGTTAAAGGCAATGGTGGTGATATCGCCAAGCTTTTGACCCGCAAAAGCTAGCGCCTCGATTGTGTTGGCAAAGGTTGGTTCCTCTGTGCAGTTCAAAATTGCCTCGATATCGGCTCGAGCCTCGGCCATTGCCGAGTCGATAGCCGGAATGAAATGTTCACGTTCAATCCTGTCGAATGGAGGTGAGTTGTATGGGGTTGTGTATTCAACCAAAAGCGGATTGTGATTCGATTTTGGCTCGTTACACGAAACCATCGTAAATCCAATAATTCCTGTCATAATAATTGTGCTTGATGTTCTCATATTTCGATTTAAAAATTTCGCAAAGTAAGCAAATATTTAGCGTTCGCTCCAATGACTTTAGGCATTATCAACCGCATGGGAATCGATTTGTTTGGCTGGCTGGACTTTTTTTTGTAACTTGAGAGGGTAAAAAGTTTATAGTTTATAGGGTTTAAAGTTCATTGAGTTGGGTAGAAGTTGAAGGTGTATCTATGTACGCCCTTGCTACTATTAACAATATTTGGTGTAAAATATCAAAAAGCAATATAATATGACTGAAAATCAGAAGTTAGACCAGATCGCGATAACGGTAAAATCGCATAAATTATTGAAAAAACTATTGAAGGAGAATCCCAAGCTGGAGGAGATAATGCGCAATGCCCGAAACGAGACAGAGGCGTTGGTTGGGGTTCGCAACTGGGTTATGGCGTATTTAAAAGGGAAGCCCATAGCCTACGAGTTTTACAAGCGCACCAAACAGGGACGCGAGTGGTTCGAGCAGCTTACCTGGCAGGATTATGCAGCCATTCGTATTCTTGATTATATCGATAACGCAGGGCGCGAATATGAGGATTTAAACCTCCGTGGCGAGATTGCCATCAGCAATCCCATTAAGCTAATCTGGCTAGCCGTAAACTTTGGAACCGGTGGGGCAAAACCATACTTCTTCGAGGATATGCTTTACCTCTTTCGCCAGCTGGCCGGAACCTACGAGCGTAAACTCCCATCGAAAGAGAACCTTACCGAATGGATGGATCGGTTCCCCAGCGGACTGGATCCTCGCATTGTGAAGCTGCGCGAGGAGAACCGCAAGCGCATCATAAATATCCTTATTGATAAAATAGATAAAGGCGAGATAAAGAGCGAGCGGTACAGCTTTGAGCCTAAGATGTCGCAGGAGCAAAAGTTTTTGAAGATGCTGGAGTGGTGGGACGATCATCGTTTTCACCTGAGCTTTGCCGTGCGTTCGCCCAAGCTTCTCAACGAGCTGCTGGGTAACTCGCTGGATCCCGACACAATGAAGGTGCTTTACGAGGCCGAAAAGGCAGGTATTCCGTTCTTTGTTAACCCATACTATCTATCCTTACTACACGTTCGTGTGCCCTACTTTGCTATTGGCGCCGATTTGGCCATAAGGCACTACGTGGTGTACAGCCAGCAGCTAATTGATGAGTTTGGCCACATTGTGGCATGGGAGAAGGAGGATAGGGTGGAACCTGGGAAACCCAATGCAGCAGGCTGGATACTGCCAACCCACCATAATGTGCACCGTCGCTATCCCGAGGTGGCCATCCTTATACCTGCCACCATGGGGCGTGCATGTGGTGGGCTTTGCGCATCGTGCCAGAGGATGTACGATTTCCAGAGAGGAAACCTAAACTTTAACCTCGATAAGCTAAAACCTACCGAGAGCTGGGATAGCCAGCTTGAGAAGATAATGGAGTACTGGGAAAACGACGCCCAGCTGCGCGATATCCTTATCACCGGAGGCGATGCATTGATGAGTTCCAACACATCGATGCAGAAAATGCTTGATGCTGTATTAAATATGGCAATCCGCAAGAAGAAGCGGAATGAGACTTTGCCCGAAGGGCAAAAGCTGGCCGAGATTGTTCGCATTCGCTTGGGAACCCGCCTGCCAGCATACCTACCACAGCGCATCACCCCTGAATTGGTGCAAATCCTTGCCGATTTTAGAGCCAAGGCCATTGAGGTGGGTATTAAGCAGTTTGTAATGCAAACCCACTTCGAATCGCCTATGGAGATAACTCCCGAGGTGAAGGATGGCGTGAAAAGGTTTTTGGAGTCGGGCTGGATGTTTACCAATCAGCAGGTATTCACGGCTGCTGCCTCGCGGCGAGGCCATACGGCTAAATTACGGCAAGTGCTTAACGAGATTGGAATACTCCCCTACTACACCTTCTCGGTTAAGGGTTATATGGAGAACTACTACAACTTTGCTACCAATGCCCGTGCCGTTCAGGAACAGATTGAGGAGAAGGTTTTTGGGACCATTAGCGATGGTAATATTGAGCGAATAAAGGAGGTATCGCTCGACCCTAAGCATATGGACGATAACCTGTCGGGGATGATGATTAAGAATGGGTTACCATTCCTTGCCACCGACCGCAACGTGCTAAACCTTCCGGGCGTGGGCAAAAGCCTTACGTACAGAGTTATCGGAATTACACGATACGGTAGGCGCGTGCTTGAATTCGATCACGACCAAACCCGAAGTCATAGCCCCATTATACATAAAATGGGTAAGGTGATAATAATCGAAAGTAAATCAATTAGTGAGTACCTTCGCCAGCTAGAGGATATTGGTGAGGATATCAGTGAATACGAGAGCATTTGGGGCTACTCCATTGGCGAAACCGAACCACGGCTACCAATTTACGAGTATCCCGAGTACGAATTTGAGACGACCCAGGAGCTCACCAATCTTGAGATTGAGTAAAGAGCGTTTATCATCAAGGAAATCTAAAAAAATAGTATGAATGATTTTTTGAAGAAGTACAAAGATATGAAGGCCGAGGTTTGCGTGTCGATAATCATGAATACTCATAAAACAAAGCCTGATAGCCAGAAGGATTCCCTAACTTTAAAAAACCTTATCAAGGAGGCTGAAGAGCGATTGCTAAAAGAGCAAGATAAAAAAACCGCTACACTCCTTATGGGCAAAATTAATGAGCTAGCCAAAAGCATTGACCATAGCCATAACCTGGAGAGCCTAGTAATATTTGTAAATCAAGAAGTGGCAGATTACACCAGACTTCCTGTTGCTGTGACCGACAGGGTAATAATTGACGACAATTTCGCTACTCGCGATTTGTTTAGGGCGATGCACCAAGAGGCTGGTTACTACATTGTAGTTATAAGCCGCCAAAAGGCAAGGCTAATAGAGGCTTTTAATGATAAAGTGGTTGCAGAGCTAAAGGGGGACTTCCCAATCGACAACCATCTGTACCCCACCGACAAGGTTAAGCTATCTACTGCTAAAGGGCAAGATAATCTTACTGAGGAGTTCTTTAACAGGGTAGACAAGGCCGTGCTAAAGGCCATTGAGCAAAACCCAATGCCCATTCTACTGGCTACAGAAACCCGTAACTTTGAGCACTACAAAAAAATTGCCGACAAGCCCGAACTTATCATTGGCCATATCAACAGGAACCGTGACGACGAGGAGCCACAGCACATAATCCCCGATGCGTGGACCAATGTTAGCAAGATATTACAACAAATGAATGAGTTGAGGCTAGCAGAGGTGGACAACGCCATTTCGCAGGGTAAACTCCTAACAGATACTAATCAAATTTGGAAAGCTGCTAAAGAGGGTAGAGGACAAACCCTGTTCGTGAAAAAAGACTACTTTCAGCCGGCAAAAATTGAACAAGGAAATGTTAAACCTGTTGATGAGAAGGTGGCTGGTGTGACTGTAGATGATATAGTTGATGAAATTATTGAGGTTAACATCTCCTATGGAGGTGACACGGTGTTCTTCGATAAAGATTTAGCCACCTTAAAGAATATTGGATTAACACAACGATACTAGCATATATTGCTGATAGTTGAATTATTAACAAAAAAAATCACAAACATGAAACTGAACAAATTTGGTATGTGGGGGCTTTCGTCTCTTAATGGTATATTGATGCTTGTTTTTGGTATAATTGCCATTGCTTTTCCAAGTCTAACCGTTGCTGCAATTGCCATTTACTTTGCCATTGCCATTATGATTGGCGGATTAATATTGAGTCTGTTTGCCTATCGGCACAGGAATGTACTATTAAACTGGAAAACACGCTTGATTGAAGGATTGCTTAGCCTGGCTATGGGATTGGTTATCGTTTTCAACCCGCAATCGGCTGCTGCTTTTCTTCTGATTATTGTAGGGTTATGGGCTGTGTTCATTGGGGTGGTATTTATTGCATCATACTTCATGAAAAACACCCCCGACCTGACAAAGACCTTTGGTCTGATTGCGGGTTTGGTTTCGCTGGTGCTGGGGCTTATAATTGTACTTAATCCTTTCGAAAGTACTCGCTTTGTGGTGGTGCTAATCGGTATTTATGCCTTGGCATTTGGGGTGTTCACTATGGTGTACTCGTCAAAGTTTTTTAAGGGCCCAAACGACAACGATGAGGATATTGAGATTCTCGAATAGGCCATAAAACCATACATAACAACTAGGGCGCACCCATTTGGGTGCGCCCTAGTTGCGTAAATGTAGCACCTTAAGATTACTCCTTTTTCATTTCCTCGTTGAATTTCTCAACACTTTCGTCAAGTGCTTTTCGCAACTTCTTAACATCATCCTTAAGCTCTTCCTTTTTATCATCGGTAGCCTCTTGGTACTCTTTAACCTTATTATTTAGCTCCGTTGATTTTTGCTCAATATCCTTTAGACTTTTATCGAGGCGCTCCTTGAGCTCACCTTCAGCATTCTCAACCTTTTTTTTGTAATCGGCAATCTTATCTTCCGTTTTGCGCTTAAACGCATCAAGGTCATTCATCATCTCGTTAAACTGATCCTCGAAATAGCTTTTGGTTGTATCGTAGGCTTCCTTAGCCTCTTTCTTCACATCATCCTTGGTTGTCTTATCTTTTTCTTGCTGCCCAGCGCATGCAAATAGAAACATGGACGATAGCATAACTGCAAATAATTTAATTGTGGTTTTCATGGTCATGAATGATTTTGGTTTGTATATTTAGTTAACAACCTGCAAATTAATGATTTTTGATTACTTGTGCAAATAAATATTGCCCAAAACACTGTTGGAGGAGACTCCAATGTTCTTGCTTTCAGATGTTAATTTTGATGCTTTGTGCAATAACCAATATTATAGCAGGATACTTACTTAAAAATTTACAAACCCTAGCTTTTGATGTTAGAACTCTCACTATCTCCCCGATCTTGGATGAAATCTAACTATCGTATCTTTAAGGTATTCCCTATCGAGATGAGTATAAATCTCTGTGGTAAGTATTGACTCATGCCCAAGCATCTCCTGCACAACCCTAATATCGGCTCCACCCTCCACCAGGTGCGTAGCAAACGAGTGCCTAAACGTATGGGGACTAATGCTTTTCTTTATCCCAGCATCACGTGCAGCGTTTTTAACAATGGTAAAAATCATCTCGCGGGTCAACTTCTTACCACGCCTGTTTAGGAACAGTATGTTTTCCGATGATTTATCAATTTTCGGCAAGCTATGCCTATCGGGCATATACAGCTTTATCTCCTTTATGGCCTTTTGGCCAATGGGTACCAACCGCTCCTTGTCGCCCTTACCTAGCACCTTAACAAAGCCCTCATCGAAATACAAATCGGTGAGCCTAAGGCTTACCAGCTCCGACACTCGCAAACCGCAGCTGTATAGCGTTTCAAGTATCGCCTTGTTTCGCTGGCCCTCGGGCTTGCTCAAATCGAAGGTAGACAGCATGCTGTCTATCTCTTGAATACTAAGCACATCGGGCAGCTTACGGGTCATCTTTGGGCCAACAATTTGCTCGGTGGGGTCAATATCTATCACCTCCTCCACCATAAGGTAACGGTAAAAGCCTTTAACACCCGAAAGAATCCGCGCCTGCGATCGATGGTTGTATCCGTTGTCTTGAATAAACTCAAGGAATTGGCTCATATCATCGGCGCTAAGGTTTTCAGGCTCCTTCCCCAGATGGTCATCGGCAAAGGTACGCAGTACCTTAACGTCGCGTATGTATGCATTAACCGAATTTTCGGCCAACGATTTGTCAAGACGCAAAAACCGAACGTAATCATCAATGGCAAGTTCCCAGCTCATACCCATTCAATTTGAATGGCAAATTTAACCATTTGTTCAGTAGAAATATCAACCTCAAGAAATTTGGTGTCAACAACGGCTAATCGAATTTCTGTTTGAAGCTAATATCAAATCAACTATCTTTGCTGGGCTCTTCACATAAATAAGAAACCATATGCTTAAGAAAACCAAGATAGTTGCCAC
Organism: Tenuifilaceae bacterium; assembly: GCA_034006965.1. Taxonomy (GTDB): domain Bacteria; phylum Bacteroidota; class Bacteroidia; order Bacteroidales; family Tenuifilaceae; genus Perlabentimonas. Next base: position 13,385 of record JAVERU010000002.1, on the reverse strand, counting down.
CATATCCGACAAGAAGTGCGATGTGGAATTCATCCGCGAGCTGTTTGCTGCTGGAATGAACATTGTACGACTAAATACCGCGCACCAGAACTTTGAACAAGCCAAGCTGGTTGTAGATTCAGTACGTGCCGTTTCCGATAGAATTGCAATTTTAGTGGATACCAAAGGGCCCGAAATTCGCACATCGGCATTTGGGCAAGAGGTAGTGGTGAACACAGGAGACACCATTAGGGTTTACGGTGACCCCAAAGGTTATTCAGGGAATGGGGTACTCTATGTTTCGTATGCCGATATTACACAGGAAGTACCCAAAGGAACATACCTACTTATTGACGATGGGGAGATTGAGCTACGCGTGGTGTCGAATGAGGGCGATTACTTGGAATGCCAAGCTACTAACTCAGGTATAATAAAATTTCGTAAAAGCGTAAACATCCCCAATGTCTCCATCAATCTGCCCTCGTTAACCGAAAAGGATAGGCAATTCATTGAGTTTGCCATTGAGAATAACCTCGACTTCATAGCCCATTCCTTTGTGCGCACCAAGCAGGATGTTATTGATATCAAGAACATCATTAAAAAGCACAATAGCCCCATAAAAATAATTGCAAAGATTGAGAACCAGCAGGGTGTAGATAATATCGACGAGATACTGGATTACACCTACGGTATTATGGTAGCCCGAGGCGATTTAGGGATTGAAATTCCTGCGGAAAAAATACCAACTATCCAGCGATATCTTATAAACAAATGCGTTGAGAGCAAAAAGCCTGTTATAATCGCCACGCAAATGCTGCACTCGATGATTGAGCATCCAAGGCCCACCCGTGCCGAGATTAACGATGTGGCTAGCGCCATCTACAATCGAGCCGATGCAGTAATGCTTAGCGGCGAAACCGCCTACGGCCAGTACCCCGTGGATGCTGTTAAAATTATGACGCGGGTTGCTCAAGAGGTGGAGTGTATGCTCGATGCCGATCCGGATATCCCCCTGACTCGAATTCACAACGAGGTTACAGCAACACTTGCTCGAAATGCCGTTAGAGCCTGCGGATCGCTCCCCATAAAGGCCATTGTGGTCGACACCATGACGGGTCGTACTGGTCGATACCTGTCGGCTTTCAGAGGGAAAGTGCCTGTTTACGCCATGTGCTATAACCCAACGGTCATGCGTCAGCTTGCCCTTTCGTTTGGCATCATGGCCAACTACATGGAGCTAATTGAGAGCCGCGACAGCTTCCTAAGCGATGCCATATCAACACTTATCGATAATAACAAGGTGAAAGAGGATGATATGGTGCTAGTGATTGGCGGTAGCTTTGGCCCTGGTAATGGAGCCTCGTTTATGGAGATTAGCGAGGTGAAAAATTTGATGGCAAAGCACTACTAAAGCACTAAATGGGGGGAGCGCCACGTTATCATCACTAACCAGCTAAATCAACCTATCCTCTGGATGCGTAGCTTATCCTTTATCGTAGTACTTATATCCATTGCCATATCGGCATTTTCGCAAAAGCTCCCCGAGCAGTACTACCGTGCTCATGCAGCACTGCAGGCCAACAATATTGGCCTTGCCATGCAATGGATAGACTCCGCAACCATTGCCTCACCAAGGCAACCCAGCGTTTGGCTTAAGAAAGGCGAAATATTATACCGAAATAATTTGCCCGACAGTGCTCTAGTGTACTTTGCCAAGGCCGAGGCCATAAGAAATGGGGTGGCATCTTACTGGATGGCACGATGCTACAGCCTGCTTGGCGATACCGCCAAAGCCTTTGCCGAGCTGGAAAGGCACCTCTCCTCTACCCCTAAGGAGTTTGAGTCGACCATACTGCTCGACACAGCATTTGCTCAACTTAAAGGCAGTATTCAGTGGAAAAACCTTTGGCTAAACCATTGGTACAACAATAATGAGCTACTTGCTGCTGATGTGGCGTACCATTTTTCGCGTGGCGAATGGGATTACGCCATAGATTTACTTAACGAAAGAATGCATGGGCGTAACGTTCGGCACTCATTCTACGCGCTGCGTGGCGAGGCATACTATAACATTGGTAGCTACAAGGCTGCAGAGGCCGATTTTGCGCAAGCTCTCAAGCGTAGCCGCAGGAATCATAGCTACATGGCGTGGCGTGGCAAATCCTTGGCGCAGCTAAATAAGCACCGAAAAGCTATTCGGCTGCTTAACCAGGCCATTGAGCAATCGGGTGGCGAACCGGAGTACATCAAATCACGTGCTAAGGCATTCGCCAGTAGCCAAGAATATGAGAAAGCCTTTGCTGATATAAAAGCATACCTCACATTTTATCCCGGCGATACCCAGGCGCTGTCCCTAAATCTAGAGATATCGCTAAAGGCAAATCGAAATATCGATGCGTTGCTCACGGCTAATCGGCTTATTAAAATGGAACCCGAAAGATGGCAACACTACCTTACAAGGGGGATTATCTATATGAAATCGAAAAACTGGGAGGTGGCAGAGATCGATTTAAATCGTGCCATTGAGCTAGGCGCAAGCAGTAAGGAGGCCTTTCTGAATCGAGGGAGCTGTCGATCTTATCTAGGGAATCGGTCGGGGGCATGCGCCGATTGGAAACAGGCTATAAAGCTGGGTAGCTTCGAGGCGCAGGAGCTGGTGTACAAATACTGCCCCTAACGCTAAATCAGCTCGAGCGTTTCGCTGGGGATCCAGCCCTTATTACCGTCGGCAATGCGTATTTCGACCCATTGCCCAATGGCCTTGGTGATTTGCACCTTGGTTCCCGAATGGATTATAAAAATTTCCTTCCCCGCTTCGCCAGGTGAACTCTTAACGGTTACCACCGGTTGAAAAATTATGGCCTCGTCCCTAAGCATAACCCTTTCCTTTTCCTGAACGCTAAATATTACCGAGAATACGGCAAACAAAATCGACATAATACCAAATGTAAAAGATAGCCGTTTGGTCCAAGGCCTAAAGGAGAACCAAAACACCAAGCCAAGGGTGAGCGCTACCGCAAACCAGAAAAGGCTAATCCAGGCCCAGCCGTTGGTCGACAAAATGCCCCTTACCGATCGGTACCATTTTACAAGGAAAAACACAGGTAGTGGCTCTATCCTATCAACCGTGAATGAGCGAGCATACTCCAGGTTAAACTCAATATCCTCATCGTTGGGCTTTAGCCTATGGGCCCTCTCGTAATTCAGGATGGCATAAGCAGGTTTTCCCAACTTAAAGTATGAATTTCCAAGGTTGTAGTATAGCTCCGCATTATGGTAGCCACTATCAACTAGGGTTTGGTATAGCTCAGCTGCCTCGTCGAATTTCCCCTCGATGTAGTGATTGTTGGCAACATTTAGCAACGAATCGGGAATAAACTTAGCATTTAAGCTAGAGCTACCAAAAAGTATTATAATTGAAACAATAAGGTATCGCATATTCGTTCAGGTATCAATATGATTTAGTAGCAAGAATTATTTTCCAATAATCTCCTCAAGTTTCGATATTAGGGCAATGGCATTATCGTACAGCTCCCTCATCTGCGAATGCTCGCTTTTAGGGGCATACCGTGCGTATTCGCAAACCGAAATTATTCTCAGAAACTCTTCGGCATCAGATTTATCAACCCCATTACTCAGCAATGTTTCCCTCGCGCTATCGCTCGATAGGTTTGCAACGGGAATGCTAAGCTTATCGGCAATATATCCCCATAGAGCCTTGAGCAGCTCATCATGGAAAAGTTCAGAGTTTGATTGCAACAAATGCTTTTGAGCCTCATGTAGTCGTTTTCTGGCCACCTTTTTGGCCCTCTTGGTTTTTATCAGCATGATATTGTTTAGCAATTTCCGGCGCTGATGAATATACCAGAACGCCCCCGCAAACATTATAAGTATGATTGTTAAAAGAAGGTAGAACTTAGCGCTACCAATAAGAATTGGATAGCCAGTGCTAAGCCTTATACCATCGGTTTTAATAAACCGAATATCTTGACCAATAAACCGAATATCCTCACGCCCAAAGCCCACCATCTGTGGCCCCTTCTGCTCACTCCCATCGGCAACTACATTGAGAGTAAGAGGCTTTGAGTTTAGCGTGACGTATTTTTCCTTAATGGGATCGAAGAAGGAAAACTCCAAGGTGCCCAGATCAAACCTACCAGGCCCACGAGGAATGGCAACGTACTCAAAATTTTTCGAGCCTGTTGCACCCTGCGAGGTGGTATTTATCCTATCGCTGGTTTTGGGGTCGAATACTTCAAAGCTGCTGGGGAACTCAAACCTAGGGGTTTCAATAAGCCTCAAGTTTCCGCTTCCAGCCACCCTTACCTTAAGATTTACTGCCTCGTTGGTTTTTAGCTCGGTTTTATCGAAAGCCGCCTCGAGGTTAAAGCTGCCCACCGCTCCTGTGAATGATGCTGGCGCATTTGGCGGTAAATCGCGTATTTTAAGGGTCTTCTCCTTGCTGGCCAAACGAACCCTAACGTTTTGATATGATCCAAAGAACTCGTCGAAAATTGACTGGGGACGCCCTCCTTGCTGCTGCGCCACAACTACCAATTCGAACGGCTCAATTTTAATATCACCTGTACGCTGAGGGAAGAGAAGGTATTTTTTAAGTACACCCATATTATAAATACGGCCCTCCACATTTACTCTCTCGAATCGAATATTATTTGGGGTTTCAACATCCTGGCTCCAGAACCCATCGAACGATGGAAACTTGATATCCTCAAAACCTGCAATATTCGACCTTGTATAAATTTTTAGCGTAGCAAGAATGGGTTGACCTCTGTAGGCCGTTTGCCTATCGAACTCAATATCTACAAAGATATTATCGGCTGGTTGATCTGGCTGGGCTTGGGGTTGGGTAGAAGTGCCGGGCTGAGTTCTCGACGGCTGCGATGGCTTGCTACCCTGCACCACCTCAATCTCAATGGGTTCGGTTTTGTAATCCCTTTTCGATACAGTAGCTGTTGCTGGATCAATTCTAAATTTCCCTGCTTCGGTGGCCTCAAGAATATAGGTGTATGTATACTCGTAGGTTTGAGTCATTTGCCCATTGATAATTTGTATGCTACTGCTAGATGAGGTGCTTGGCCCGGCAAGGATATAGAAATTATCGAAGGCGGGTGGGTTCAGCTCCTGCGGACGGGCATTCAGCTTAAACACCACCCTAAACTGTTCGCCCACGGCCACCACGTTAGGTGCCGACACGGTGAACTCTACATCCTGCGCAAATATATTTACGCACGATGCCAGAAGTAGTAGAGCAAAGGTTATTCGTTTTAAATACATATCGATGTAGTATTACCAATTCTTTTCAACCTGCACTTTAGCCTTTTTGGCTTTCTCTTCCTGTACACGCTCCTGCACCTGCTGCTCGTTGTTCTGAATTGCTTCGAGCATTCGACGGGCATCTTCGGGCGAAATTTGTTGCTCTCGCTCCTGCTGGTTCTGATCCTGTTGATCCTGATTTTGATCCTGCTGCTGGTCGTCCTGATTCTGGTCCTGCTGCTGGTCATCGTCAGAGTTTTCGTCTTGATTCTGATCTTGATCCTGCTCCTGCTGTTGCAGTTGTAGCATACGCTGGGCCTGAGCAAGGTTGTACTTGGTCTCCATGTCGTGGGGGTTTTGCCTCAATGAGTTTTTGAAGGCTTCCACGCTCTCCTCGTACATCTCCTGACTAAAGTAGCTATTCCCTAAATTATGGTAAACGCTTGCTAATTCGTTGTCATTTGCCGAAGAGCTAGCTTTGGCCATATCGGCATAAAGATTAGCCGACTCCTCGAACTTGTCCTGCTTATACAAAGCACCACCAAGGTTGAAGTTACCCTTGAAAGATGCAGGATTATGCTCCAAAGCCGAACGATAGAATATCTCGGAATCGAGGTATTCGCCCTTCTTGAACTCCTTATTTCCCTTCCGAACAGCCTTACGCTCCGATTGGGCATAGCCCACTGGGGCAAAAAGCAGCATTGTGAGAGAAAGTACAATTACGGTGCGTATCATCGTTACAATTATTATCTGATTTAAACTCTAGTGCTAATTCAAATTATCTCTATCACCAAAAAGGTTTAGCCTTTGAATGACTCTGTTTCTTCGTTCAAGTATAAAAAAATCGATAACCAGCAGCAGGAGGGCCAAACCAAACAGATATTGAAACTGATCGTCGTACTCTGAGAACACCTTCTCTTTGAGCTCTGTTCTCTCCATCCTGTTGATTTCCTCGAAAAGTGGCAGCAACCCTATTTGAGAGTTAGTAGCACGAATATATTTACCCCCAGTTGACAAAGCAATTTTCGATAGGGTTTCCTCATCGAGGCGGGTTACCACCACGTTACCCTCCTTATCGCGCAAAAAATCACGACTATTTGGGCTTGCAGGTATGGGCGCTCCTTGTGGAGAACCAATGCCGATGGTGTGCACAACGATTCCTCGGTCAGCAACACGCTGGGCGGCCTCAAGGGGATCATCTTCATGGTTTTCGCCATCGGAAATTACTATTATAACCTTGCTGGTCTCCTCGCTTGGGCTAAACGAACTGGCTGCCAAGTTAATGGCAGAACCTATGGCCGTTCCCTGCTTGGGCACAATACCCGGCGAGATGGACGAAAGGAACATCTTTGCTGATGTGTAGTCGTTGGTAACAGGGAGCTGCACATAGGCATCACCCGCAAAAACAATGAGGCCAATCCTATCATTGGTAAGCTGGTCAACCAGCCTCGATATGGCTTGCTTTGCCCTTTCGAGCCTATTGGGTTGGATATCCTGTGCCATCATGCTATTCGACACATCGAGCGCGATCATGAGCTCAATGCCCTTGCGCTTGGCTTCGGTTAGCTTAGAGCCAAACTGCGGACGAGCAACACCAAATACTATGGCCGTGTAGGCCAACATGTAGATGATGAATTTAATCCATCCCCTACGGGGAGAAACGCCGGGCATTAGCTGGCGAATTAGCTCCATATTCCCAAACTCCGATAGTTTCTTCCTCCTGATGAAAGATGAAAGCAGGTAAAGACCAAACAAAGCAGGTATTACCAGCAGAAGGTAGAGATATTCGGGGTTAGCAAATCTAAACATCTTATTATCTAGTATTGTGTTTTAAAATCAACAAAACAAATTTCGATGCACTGCTATGGTACGCTCCTTAGTACCGTTGTGCGCAATACTATATCGAGCGTAAGCATAAGCAGAGCCAACAGGGCAAAGCGCAGGAACTCCTCACTTTTCCTTGTGGTTTCAATCACTTCAATCTTAGTTTTCTCCAATTCATCTATCTGTTCATACACGCGAACCAGCCCTTTCCCATCGGTTGCTCTAAAGTACTGACCACCGGTGATGTCGGCAATTTGCTTAAGCACATCCTCGTCAATCTCAACCTTCATATCCTGCATACGGGTTCCAAATGGGGTTTGTACCGGATAAGGTGCTGTTCCGTGGGTTCCTACGCCAACGGTATATACTCGTATGCCAAATGTACTGGCAATATCGGCTGCTGTTAGGGGTGCTATCTCACCCTTATTGTTAACTCCATCGGTGAGCAGGATAACCACTTTACTCAAAGCATCGCTCTCCTTGAGCCGAGCAACCGCATTGGCCAGACCAACTCCAATTGCTGTTCCATCTTCAATTAGGCCCAGCTCAATACTGTTTATCTGATTGGAAACGGTTCGTAAGTCGGAGGTTAAGGGACAAAGGGTAAAACTCTCGCCGGCAAATATCACTACCCCGATCCTATCATTCTGCCTACCCGAAACAAACTGAATTGCTATATCCTTAGCTGCCTCGAGCCTATCGGGCTTAAAATCTTGCGCCAGCATGCTGCTCGATATATCAAGCGCAATCAGAATGTCAATACCCTCGGTCTCGACATTCTGAGTTACGTTAAATGATTGGGGGCGAGCAAGCACTAGCACAACCATTGCTATGGCCACCATTCGCAGGGCAAAAGGTAAATGGCGCAAATATACCCTAAGCGATGTGGGTACTCCTCCAAAGGGCATTAACGATGACATTTGCAGGCTTGGCCTGGAATCTTTCTGCTTCCAAATGTACCAAGCAACGAATGCTGGGATAAGCAGAAGCAGAAAAAACATTTTGGGGTGAACAAAGGTTATTCCGCTCATTTGGTACTGTTTTTTGCAGGTTCAACTGGTAGCTCATCAACCTCTGCAGCTTTGGTTCCTTCTGCCTTGGGATCACCCTCGTTAACCTCTTCCTCCACAATTTTGGTATCGTTCACAAAGGTGAATCCAAACTCTAAGCTTGCCAGGTTCTCCGAGGCGTCGGGGGTAAACTTGGCAAACTTGGTCAAATCGGCTAGCGCGAGGGTATCTTGCAACTTTTCGAGCAATCGTGCCTCGAGCTGCTTGGTTTTTTTCAAACTTCGTATTGTTTCGTAGGTGGTTTGCTCCATGGCTGGTACTGCGAAGCGTCCCTCGATGTACGTTCTAATAATATCGGTTAGGTGCGATTGGAATTCCTTTGGGTTTTCGGTATTCCAAAGTTTATGTAACTTCATGTGCTCCAGCTTGCGCAACGCAACAACATGGGGTGGTTCTGCTGGCTTCAGATTAAAAAATACGGGCTCACCCTTCTTTCGCTTGATGATAATGTATACCAATAGCGCTATTAATGCAGCAAGCAAAAGCGCACCTCCAACCCAAGGGGCAACCTCAGCAAATGTAAGGGGTTCGGCCAAGGGATGCTTTATATCGTAAATTGTTGCCACGGTGCTGTCGGGGGGTAACGTGTTTACCAAAAACCAAATGGGCGAGGTTTGAGCTGTATCATGCATCGCACCATCGGTAAATGGCAAGCGAAAGGGTGGAATGCGATAGTACCCCTCATCGAAGGATGTAATCCTCATACGGTATATAAAATCCTTCTCTCCCGATTTTTTGGTAATGGTATCGATTGTAGGCTGTCCCAAAACCTCTATGCCAGCTATCAACGTATCGGCAAATAGAGGGAATTGCACCATATAGCTTTGGGGAACAGAGGCTTCGATAATCAAATCTACCTGATCGCCAATTAGGATGCTATCGGCTGTAACCGACGATTTAAAGCTATATGTTGGATTTTGAGCCAACACAGAATTCCCTTGGGCTAGGCTAAGCACAAGGGTTATGAAAACAATATATTTAACGAATCGAATCATTAATCTTAGTTTGATTTATGCACGTTGCTTAAATAGTTTGATTAAGGGCTTTACGTAATCCTCATTGGTTGCAATGGATACCGAGTCTACCTTACACCTTGAGAAGGTTTGCTTAAGCGACCCTTCGGTATCGCGCCACCACTTAGCGTAAGCATTGCGAACTATGCTACTCGAGGTATCGACCCACGCATACTGTCCACTCTCAGCATCCTTCATTTTCACCAGGCCAATGGGGGGTAGTTCGACCTCACGGGGGTCGTACACCCTTACGCCTACCACATCGTGCTTGTTTCCCGCAATGGTGAGCGCATTCAAAAAGTTTGGTTCCACCGTATTGGCCTTAAAATCCATGAAATCGCTCAGGACAAAGGCAGTGCAACGCTTCTTTATGGCGTTGGTTAAATACCTAAGCGCCTCGGAGAGATCAGTCCCCTGACTGGTTGGGGTGAAATTTATAAGCTCACGAATAATGTGTAGGATATGGGTACGTCCCTTTTGGGGTGGTATAAACTTTTCCACCTTATCGCTAAACATCAATACGCCAATCTTATCGTTGTTCTGAATTGCCGAGAAGGCAAGCACTGCAGAGATCTCGGTAACCAAGTTCTTTTTAAGCATATTGGTTGTACCGAACATTCGCGAGCCGCTTACATCGATGAGTAGCATCACGGTAAGCTCGCGCTCCTCCTCAAAAACCTTTACGAACGGCTGATTAAAACGAGCGGTAACATTCCAGTCGATATTACGGATATCATCGCCGTACTGGTACTCGCGCACCTCGCTAAAGGCCATTCCTCGCCCTTTAAAGGCGCTATGGTACTGACCAGCAAATATCTGGCGCGACAGTCCCCGTGTCTTAATCTCAATCTTGCGTACGCGTTTTAGTAATTCTGATGCTTCCACGGCTATGATTCAATTTTTCTCAATTACTCTTGGCTTTGTATGGTCGAGTCACAACTGTAACAAACCAATCGCCCTTTACCAGCTCAACCTCATACTTAACACCCTCCTGTTCATCAATCCATTTGAGCTTATTTGGTTTGCCATACTTGGCGCTTAGCTCATCCTGTAACCGGTTAAAGTGCCAAGTGTTGTACATTCTCGATACCGATGTACAATATCCATCGGCATTTAGCATAAATATCAGGGTTTGCTCCTCGAATATATTCTCGAACTTAATAAAGCTTCTGTTGTTATTAAAAATCTCGTTACTAAACCCAAAACCCGGTAGTTCTTCGCTTACCCTCGTCCTAATCTCATCCTTATGCAGTCCTATGTAATTCTGTCCAAAAGCAGAATATAAGATTAGCATGCAAAGCGTGAAAAGAACGATAGGTTTAGCCTTTACCATTTAGGGAACCTCTATGGTGTTAAGTATTTCTGTGATGATATCCTCGCTGGTAATGTTCTCGGCTTCGGCCTCGTAGGTAAGGCCAATTCGGTGCCGCAGCACATCGTGGCAAACTGAGCGTACGTCCTCAGGTATTACGTAGCCTCTACGCTTAATAAATGCGTAGGCTTTTGCCGCAAGCGACAGGTTGATACTTGCCCTAGGCGAACCACCGTAGGCAATCATATTCTCAAAACGCTCCAGCTTATACTCCTTTGGGAATCGAGTGGCAAACACAATATCCACAATGTACTTTTCAATCTTCTCGTCCATATACACCTCGCGAACCACATTGCGAGCTTTGATAATATCCTCGGGCTTTACCACCTTACTTGCCTTAGGGAATGATGATGTAACATTCTGACGAATAATTAGCTTCTCCTCCTCTATCTTGGGGTAGGTTATCTTTACCTTAAGCATAAAACGGTCTACCTGAGCCTCGGGTAGCGGGTAGGTTCCCTCCTGCTCAATTGGGTTTTGCGTTGCCATTACAAGAAATGGTGAAGGCAGCTTAAAGGTTTCCTCGCCAATGGTAACCTGACGCTCCTGCATGGCCTCGAGCAGTGCACTTTGCACCTTTGCTGGGGCTCGGTTTATCTCGTCGGCAAGGACAAAGTTTGTAAATATTGGGCCCTTCTTCACATTGAAGGACTCCTGTTTTTGGCTATACACCATGGTACCAATTAGGTCGGCGGGTAGCAAGTCGGGGGTAAACTGTATACGCGAAAAGCCAGCATCGATTGAACTTGCCAATGTATTAATAGCAAGTGTTTTCGCGAGCCCCGGCACACCCTCAAGCAGGATGTGTCCATCGGCTAAAAGCCCAATTAGCAGGGACTCAACAAGGTGCTTCTGACCTACTATCACCTTGTCCATCTCCATATTGATAATATCAACAAAAGAGCTCTCGATTCTAATGCGCTCGTTTAGCTCTTTAATATTCACCGTTGAAATGTCGCTCATCTGTATAAATTTTAAGAGATTTTATATTTGTTAATATTTTGCTATTTTCGCACACAAATATGCAGAATTAATGGGCGTTACAGCGTTAAAAAGCGTTAAAAAAAGTAAAGGTTTGTTATATTGTTAAAACTTCATAAATATGACTCTGTAAGGTTTACGCAATAGTGCGCACAAGCATAGAAGACGAATCGGAAAAGATAATATGATTATCGGTTTAGAGACCAAAGCGCCCAACCGACAGGGCAAACCGCGAAGTGATTGATGAAGTCAAAGCTTCGTACTTTGAGGATTGAAGCAATCTCTATTGAGTTGAATAACAAATGATTGCTTCGTTGAAAAAAAACGCTCCCTGCCTGCCTGCCGCCTGCCTGCCGGCAAAGGCAGGGCAAAGGCAGGGCAAAGGCAGGGCAAAGGCAGGCTCGCAATGGCGTTACAGGTTTAATTTAGCCTTTAGATATATTTACGGATAATCATTTTTCTTTATTGCTCATTTTTTGCCCCTCTGTTAAGAACTTATTCCGACATCCTTTCTCATACAATTTGTTGACAACCTTTTCTGCTCATAACCTTTCTCCTGTTCCTCCTCGCTATAAGCACTGTCCGCATGGAGGGCCTGCCCTTCGTCTTTTTCTGTCAGCAGGCACTCAATAACTTGTGTGTCATGTACAGATGCGCTGGTAACCTCAAATGCTTCTATCAGCTTTGTCTTGGTATCCGATTCAATATGGTTCTTGTACCCATACTACGTGGCACTGTTTTTCTTTGTCCATCGGGCATCCACATCTTTCTGACGCTTCTTGCTGGGCTCCTTGCCCCATTCTTCTGGTGCTGTGCTGGTTTCTTTGATACGCTTGTTTTCCTCTCGGGTATTGCGGTGGCGTGGAGCCTCCCCAAAGCTAGCATCAACCATCTTCCCCTCATGGGCAAAAACACCAGCTGGTCATCGGAAAGGTTATACAAACTTTTTACTATCAGGGCCTTAAACATCATCAATGGGCTAAAGGGTGGTCGCCCTCCTTTCGAAATATTCTTGTTGTCACGAGTAAAAACCTCATTTAATGGCGATTCAAATACTATACAGTTGATAAACTCATCAAGCTTTTGCAATGGGTCGCTCTGTTTAGGGAGTTTTTACAACAAAAAATAATCGTCAAAAAGGCCAAGCGGATTGATGTTCTGAATGATTGGTTGTTATTTGCCTACAATTAAGCAATTTATCCAACTGTACAAGCATTATGTTATTAACAATCAAGGAAATATATTTACAAGGGTTTTTAGATATGCCCTTAATGATAAAAAGTACTCGCCTATGGATTTAATCCTTTTTCTAAAGGAAATACGGAAAGTGAAATTAAATGACAAATGGCACAATGCTGAAATAACTGCTAAAACAGGGGAAACTGCTCAACAAAATAGGGGTGCATATTACGTAAAAGGTGAAAAGTTACAGATTAAAAACTCAAGGCTAATAGGGTAAACCAAGCGGTTAGCAGCCTATCGGGCAGGCTGCAGTTGCGCTTGCCAAGCATAATAATTGCGGCAAATAGCCCCTGCGAAAAACCTACCCAAGCAATTGCTTCCATTTATTTATGTTGATATTAAAGATCGTTATACGATTTGCGAATGGCCAGCCCAATGGCCTTTGCCAGCAGTGGTGGAACCGCATTGCCCAGCTGCACCAGCTGTTTGTTTTTTGGCCCCTCAAAGATAAAATCGTCGGGGAACGACTGCAAGCGGGCCATTTCGCGCGCCGTGAGAACCCTAGGCAGCGTAGGATGCACATTTACCCCGCCATGGTTTTCCTTGATAGTGCATGAAGGCTCGTCCCATGCACATTTTTTCCAAGCATCGGAGTAGCCCTTGTACAGGCTTTTGCCAGCCTCCAGCGCA